>JBDHQH010000062.1:0-19435 GCA_039806935.1 Verrucomicrobiota bacterium | reverse complement strand
TTGCTTATCCAGCGGCCCCCACTGCCGCCTGCTCATTTTTCATTGGCTTGGAGCATGCCGACGGCCGCCCTGGCGTCGAGGATGGCTTCTTTGGTGACTTCCGGTTTCGTTCGTATGACCTCGTGCCTGGCGAGCAGGAGCTCGAAGACGCGGGGTCAGGTGAAGGATAGCGGCGAATTTGCCGACGCAGAAATCGGGGATCCCCGAGCTCCCCGGGGGCTGCGAGTCCGCCCGGCCGAAGAATCGCGCGCGCGGCCATTTCCCGGCTTGCGATGCGACAGGTCTTTCTTACATTGTTGGCTCTTTGAGAGCCTTGGCTCTAATCGAATGACCGGTTGTTGGAGTTTTTATGAAAGAATATCAAGCCGCTGAAATTCGCAACTTCGCCATCGTTGGACACGCTTCCTCCGGAAAAACCATGCTCAGCGAGGCCCTGCTCGCCACCGCGGGAGTCATCAACCGGATGGGCAGCATCGCCGCCGGTTCCACCGTCTCGGATTATCACGAGGGCGAGCAGCAGCGGCAGATTTCGGTCTCGACCACGCTGATGAATCTCGAATGGCTGGGCAAAAAATTCAACGTGCTGGATTGCCCGGGCTACGCGGACTTCATCAGCGAGAGCCTCGGCGCCCTGCGGGTGAGCGATTGCGCCCTGGTGGTGGTGCATGCCAAT
Organism: Verrucomicrobiota bacterium; assembly: GCA_039806935.1. Lineage (GTDB taxonomy): Bacteria > Verrucomicrobiota > Verrucomicrobiia > Limisphaerales > UBA8199 > JBDHQH01. Next base: position 18,762 of record JBDHQH010000062.1, on the reverse strand, counting down.
CACGGCGTCGGCGTCGGCACCCATTCGGTCTGGCGCTACGCCACCGAAAACGAGATCCCGAAGCTGATCGTGGTCAACGCCTTCGACCGCGAGGAAACCGATTTCGACCGGGCGCTGGCGCAGGTTCGCGAGCATTTCGGCGAGCGGGTGTTTCCGCTCACCCTGCCGGTCAATCCGGGTCCCGGTTTCAATCAGGTGCTGGACGTGCCGCGCAGCGTGATTCTCACCTTCGCGGGCGACAAGAGCGGCAAGTTCACGGAAGCGCCGGCCACCGGAGCCTGGGCCGAGCGGGTCAAGCAATTGCACGAGCAGTTGATCGAGTTCATCGCCGAATCCGACGACTCGCTGATGGAGAAATTCTTCGAGCAGGGCGGTTTGTCCGAGGAGGAGATGCGCGCCGGGCTGCACGAGGCGATTCAAAAGCAGGTCTTCACCCCGCTCTTCGCGGTCTCGGCCGAGCACAACATCGGCACGGCGCGGGTGATGGATTTCATCGCCAAATACGGGCCTTCCCCGGCGGATCGGCCGAAGGCGGCCGCCAGCGACGCCGACGGGAACGCGGTGGAACTCGCCCTGGGGGATGCCGACGCCGCGGCCTTCGTCTTCAAGACGGTGAACGAGGCGCAGTTTGGCGAGCTCTCCTTTTTCCGGGTGTATTCCGGCGAGGTGCGGGTCGGCAACGAACTGTATAACACCGGACGGCGGGCCGCCGAGAAAATCGGCCAGATTTATCTGACCACCGGCAAAACGCGGGCCAGCGTGCCCGTGGTTCACGCCGGCGACCTGGCCGCCGTGGTGAAACTCAAGGCGACCCAGACCGGCGACACGCTTTGCGGCGGCAAGCGGCGTGTTACTCTGCCGCCGGTGAAGCTGCCCCGGCCGAACATTCACGCCGCCCTGAAAAGCAGCGGCAAGGGGGAGGAGGACAAAATCGCCTCCGGCCTGGCCGCCCTGCATCACGAGGATCCGACCTTCCGGTACACGGTGGATGCCGAATTGCGGCAAACCATCCTTTCGGCCCAGGGCGAGCAGCACCTCGAGGTGATTGCCGACCGCCTGCGCAAACGCTACAACGTCCACGTCGAGCTGATCGAGCCGCGGGTTCGTTACCGCGAGACCATCCGCGGCCGCGGCGACTCCAAGTACCGGCACAAAAAGCAGACCGGCGGCGCGGGCCAGTTCGCCGAGGTCTGGATGCGCATCGAGCCCAAGCCGCGCGACACCGGCGTGGAATTCACCAACTCGCTCGTCGGCCAGAACGTCGATCGCGTGTTTGTGCCCTCGGTCGAGAAGGGGGTCATGAAAGCCTGCGAAGAGGGGATCCTGGCCGGCTACCGCGTGGTCGATGTGAAGATCGATTTCTACGACGGCAAGATGCATCCGGTGGATTCGAAGGATATCGCGTTCCAGATCGCTGGTTACTTCGGGTTCAAGGAGGCCTTTGCCATGGCCAAGCCCTGCCTGCTCGAGCCGATTCACACCATCGAAATTCAAATCCCCGAGGATTGCATGGGCAAAGTCATGGGCGACCTCTCGAGTCGCCGCGGCAAAATCCAGGGTATGGAGGTCGAGGGCGGGTTTCAGGTCATCAAAGCCCAGGTGCCGGCCAAGGAGTTGTATCGCTACTCGAGCACGCTCCGCTCGCTCACCGGCGGACGGGGGGTGCATGCCGAGGACTTCAGCCACTACGAGGAAATGCCGCGCGAAGCCGAGGGGAAGGTGGTCGAGGAGGCCAAGCGCGCCCGGCAGGCGCAGGAAAAGGCCGAGTAGCGGGGGAGCCCCGCCTCTCCGGCAGCTTTGTCCAGATGACTGCGGCGGCCCCCATTCTTGAGCGGGCGCCCGCGGCCGCCACCGCGCCGCGGCTGATCTCGCTGGATGTGTATCGCGGGCTGGTCATCCTCGTGATGACTTTCGTCAACTACCTCGCGGGGGTGGGCGGCATTCCGGCTTGGGCGAAGCACGCGCCCGAGAACCAGGAGGGCTACACGTTGGTCGATGTGGTCTTTCCCGCCTTTCTGTTCATCGTGGGCGTCGCTCTCCCGCTGGCCTTCCATCGCCGCCTCAGCGAGGGCCACCGCCGGACCCGGCTGCTGGGCCGGGTCCTGGCGCGCTCGGCCTCGTTGATTTTTGTCGGCGTTCTGCTGGTGAATTCGCCGCTGTACGCCCGGGAAGCCAGCCTTCTCCCGAAACCGCTTTGGTTCCTGCTCGCCCTGGGCAGCGTAGTGCTGCTGTGGAGTGATTTCCCGCCGCGCCTGCGTCGGGCGGGCCGGCTGACTCTGGTCATCAAGGCCGGCGCCGGCCTCGCGCTGGTGATTTTACTGGTGTTGTTTCGCGGCCGCAACAGCGCGGGCGAAATCGTCTGGCTTCAGCATTCGTGGTGGGGGATTCCCGGCCTGATCGGCTGGGCGTATCTGGTCTGCTCGCTGGTTTATCTGGGCAGCCGCGGCAACCCGGCGGCGCTCATGGGCTGGCTCGGCCTGCTGCTCGCCCTGTATATCGGCAATCGCCACGGCGCGCTCGACTGGCTGGGCCCCGTTCATGGCTTCATCGGCATTGGCTCCGTGCTCGGCAGCACCGCCGCCAGCGCCCTCATGGGAGTCATCGTCGGCAACTGTTTTCTTCCGGAACACGCGCTGGGCGGCGCGGCGCGGGCGCGGTTTTTCCTGCTGTACGGCCTGGGCTTGTACGCCGCCGGCGCTTTGCTGCGCCCGCTGCACGGCATCAACAAAGTGGCGGCGACGGAATCCTACGCCCTGGTGTGCGGCGGCCTTTGCTGCCTGGCGTTTCTGGCGGTGCATCTGCTCCTCGAATGGCGGCCCGCCGCCGCCTGGGCCAGGCCGCTCGTCCCGGTCGGGCGCAACGCCTTGCTGGCCTATTTGCTGCCCGGTTTGCTCGGCAATCTGCTGGCGGTCTTCGGCGTTCGCGGGGCCCTCTGGTGGTTTCACCACGGCTGGCCGGGCGTCGCGAATACGGCTCTGCTCACCGCGCTCATCTTCGCCCTCACTTGGGGCGCCAGCCGGCTCGGGTGGTGGCTCAAACTCTGAGAATTCCCCGCCCACCCGCGAATTTGGGCTGCTCTCCCTCGATGGCTCCGCGGCGGCCGACGGACCGGTTGCCGGTTGGGAACAAATGTTGAAAACCAGGCGGGCCGCCTTTCTTGCGACGCAGGGTTTCGAGTCATCCGAGTTGGTCAAACCGCGGCAGGCGCTCGAGCAGGCGGGAGCCAAAACCGGGCTCGTTTCTCCCCACGAGGAATCGATTCGCGGTTGGAACGAGCCGAACTGGGGCGACTCAGTGAAGGTGGACGCGCCGCTGGCGCCGGAGGAACGCGCGCCCCGGTGATTTCACCGGGGCGCGCGGCATGATCCGCGTCCGCGAAAGGCTAGCCGGCGGTTGCCAGTTCGGGTTCGGCCGCCTGGCGCGCGGAGAGCTTGAGCACCTCCTCGGCGATTTGCACGGCATTGAGCGCCGCGCCTTTGAGCAATTGATCGCCGGCGATCCAGAAGCAAAGTCCATTGTCCAGCGCGCAGTCTTTGCGGATCCGCCCGACCGCGCAGTTGTAGCGCTCCGCCTGATACAGCGGCAGCGGGTATTCGCATTGGGCCGGGTTATCCACCACGTCCAGACCGGGCGCCTGGCGCAGGACTTCGAGGGCCGCCTCGACGGTCACCGGCTTCTCGAATTCGGCGCTTACCGCCACCGAGTGGGCGCGGTAAACCGGCACACGGACACAAGTGACGCTGGCGCGAAAAGCCGGGTGGTGCATGATTTTGCGCCCCTCGCTCTCGAGTTTCATCTCCTCTTTCGTGTAGCCGGTGGGGAGGAAGGCATCGACGTGCGGCAGGACGTTGAAAGCGATCTGGTGCGGATACACCTCGCGGGTGACCGGCTGGTTCTTCACAATCTGGTCCACCTGCCGTTGCAATTCCACAATCGCCTTGGCTCCGGTGCCGGAGACCGCCTGGTAGCTCGAGGCAAAAATCCGTTTGCAGCCAAACGCCTGGTGCAGGGGGTAGAGACCCATCAGCGTGATCGCCGTGGTGCAGTTCGGATTGGCGATGATGCCCTGGTGCTTGCTCACATCCGCGGCGTTGATCTCGGGCACCACCAGCGGCACCGTGTCGTCCATCCGAAACGCGCTCGAATTGTCCACCACCACGCAACCCGCCTGGGCCGCCACCGGCGCGAACTCTCTCGAAATGCTCCCGCCCGCGCTGAACAGCGCGATCTCGATCCCCTGAAAAGCATCTTTCGTCAGCTCGCGCACCGTGAGGGGTTGGCCGCGGAAGGGAAACGTCTTCCCTGCCGACCGCGCCGACGCGAGCAACGTCAATTGCCTCACCGGGAAATTGCGTTGCTCGAGGGTCTTGATCATCTCGACGCCGACAGCGCCTGTCGCGCCCACCACAGCCACGTGCGGATTACGATTCATAAAGTCCAACAGTGTAACTGCGCCAGACTCGTAATGTCAAACGCGCCGAGGCGTCCCGAGCGGCCTCTTTCTGCCGCGCGGGGGAAGCGGGGTCCGGCTAATCCTTCGGCCCCACCGGCGGATCGAGGCGCTCGTGCTGAAGTTCGTCGATTTCCTGCAGGTTGAAGCGCCGCACCAGGGCAGAGGGCATCCGGCCGGCGGGAGTGGCGCCGCTCGTCACGCAAGCCAGACTCAGCTCCAGCAGGTCCTGACCGTCGGGCACCCGGTAATAAAACGGCATCCAAGTGCTGAGGTACCATCGTCCGGCGACGCGGGAGAGCCAGAAACTCTTCCGCCAGGCCGGCCCTCCGGCGTCGTTCGCGGATGAGAAGGTGAGGAGATCGGTGCGCGGGCGCCGAACCTGCAGACCGGCCTCTTGGAGTGATTCCCGCAGGGTGACATAGGGATCGATTTCGACTCGCATGATTACCGGCGGCATGCCGATCGGAATATCCGCGCGGAATCGGGATCTGTCAAAAAAACCGCCGGCTCGGACGTTCGCCCGCGTCCTCGAAATCAACGCCGCCGTTTGGCAGGTCCGAAATAATAGCCGCCGCGAATGCGGGCGCCGGTGATGCGCGGAACCGGAGCCGAGGCCTGTCCCGGCTTGTCCTGCTCGAAAAGCGCGGTGTAGCGGTATTCGAATTTCTCCAGGCGCACGCGGGGAATCTTCTGGGAGATGAAGCGCTCGATGGCCTGCACATGGCGGGCGTCCTCGGCCACCATCAAGGTGTAGGCGTCGCCGGTGGCCTCCATCCGCCCGGTGCGCCCGATGCGGTGGATGTAATCCTCGGGATGCTGCGGCACGTCGTAGTTGACCACATGGCTCACCTCCGCGATGTCCAGTCCGCGGGCGGCGATGTCGGTGGCCACCAACACCTCGAACCGTCCGTCGCGAAAGCCCCGCAGCGCCTGCTCGCGCTCGCGCTGCGTGCGGTTCGAGTGCAGCACCGTCACGGAATGATTGTTGCGCTTGAGCAGATTGCTGACGCGATCCGCCCCCGATTTGGTGCGGCAAAAAACGATGACCGAGTCGTAGCTGACCCGGCTCAACAATTCGAGCAGCAGATCGGTCTTTTGCGCGTCGGAGACCGGATAGATCACATGTTTCACCGTCTCCGCCGGTGATCGCCGGGCGCCGATTTCGACGGTCTGCGGAGTCTTCATGGCCCAGCGGATCAAGGTGTCGATCTCGGGCGGGATGGTGGCCGAGAAGAGCGAGGTGTGGCGCTGCCGGGGGCACTTCTGCACAATCCGTTTGACGTCCGGCAGGAAGCCCATGTCGAGCATGCGATCCGCCTCGTCCAGCACGAGGTAACGCACCCGGTCGAGGGTGATCGACCCCTGCTGCATTAAATCCAGCAACCGCCCGGGAGTGGCCACCAGCACATCCACCCCTCGCTTGAGGGCGTCGCGCTGCGAACCGTAGCCGACGCCGCCAAACACCACGGTCACGCGCAAGGGCGTGAACCGCGCGAAATCGCGAAATGCGGTCTCGACCTGAGCGGCCAGCTCACGCGTCGGCTCGAGCACCAACACCCGCGGCTTGGGCTCCGGGGTGTCCAGTTTCGAGAGGATGGGCAGGGCGAAGGCCGCCGTCTTGCCCGTGCCGGTCTGGGCGCTGCCGATCACGTCCTGCCCCTCGAGAATCAAGGGGATAGTGCGCAACTGAATGGGGGTGGGCTCGACATACCCCATGGCGCCCACACCCTTCAACATGGCCTCGGAGAGCCCCAACCTTTTAAAAGACATAAGTTCAACATAGCAGCCCGTGGCCGCTTGGAAAGAATAGCTTGCATCCGCCGCCCCGCCGGACTGGCGGAGCGGGAGGAAAATCCATCCGGATCAAGGCGCGTCGGCGGGAGGATTCTCGAGGGTCTGGCCGGACGCGGGCGGCTCTCCCGGAGCCGGCTCCGGCGGCGCCGTGCTTTCCACCGGCGGCGCGGCAGCCACACTGGCCGCGGCATCCCCGGCGAACGCTTCCAGCGCGGGCGCGCTCTCGGGGGCGGGCGCCGGCGCTTCGGCCGGAGCGGGTTCCGCGGCGGGCGCCGGCGCGGCGGCGGTCTCCGCCGTCGGTTTCGGCTTTTCCGGCTTGGGCGGCTTCGGCAGCGGTTTCTTGGCTGTCTCGAGCGCGCCGTTGGCAAATTCGATCACATGCCCCTGATGGATCAGCCAGTGCAGGTCCGAGTTGAGGGCGCTTTGCTCGAGGGTGTGCTGGGCCACCGCGGGAGCCGGGGCGGCGGCCGCTTCGCCTTCGGCGGCGGGAGCCGGCGGCGTCACCGGTATCGGCGCGGGCGGCGGCGCGGGCGCCAGGGACTCGATCAATTGCCGGCGCGAACACTTCGGGTGCGCGTCGATGTAATTCACAATGCGCCGCACGCCCTCGGACACCGGGGTTGCTTCCAGATCGAGGTAATGCGGACGGGCCACCGCCACATGCGTGATGGTTTTGTTGACCTTGAAAAACTGGAGTCCGTGGCTGGCGAACTGCTGGCTCAACACGGTGGCGATCTGCAAGGGGAAACGCCGCTGATCCTCCCAGACGGCGCGCGCCAGGCGCGCCAGCTCGGGGCTGCGGATCTCCCGGGCCCGCGCCCCCGGCAGGGTGTGCGACTCCACGCGCTTGATGATGTTGTCCTTGTGGGTCTCGCGGAAGTGCTTTTCGACCGCCTCCAGGTTGTCGAGGCGCAGCGGTTCGGGCAGGTTCAGGCAGAGGTATTCCGTCTTCCAGCTTTGATCCTCCACCCACTTCTTCACGACCTCCTCGTCGCGAACGATGCGCACGCGCGATTTGTACACCTCGAACGGCATGCGGGAGAACCGCTCGGCGTGCAGCTTGCGAAGCTGCGTCTGGTAATCGTGGTAATTGGGCGGCCCCAGAATGGCGCCGCTCAAGCCGCATTGCGCCACGAAGGTGTATTTGCCTTTAGGGGGCTCGGTGGCGGTTTTTTCGGCCTGGTAAAAGGTGCTGAAATGCCTGGCCAGCACATGCGCCACCGCTTCGTCCTCGGCGAGCCAAAGCGTTTCATCCAGTGCGCACACCCACAACGGCTGGATCGGCTGGCCTTCGGAGTTTTTCTTCACGCTGAACTGGGCCATCACCCGGTCCGGCTTTTGCAAAATCATCTGCGCGATGTCAAAAAGAGGGTAGGCGCGGCCGGTCATCTTGATCTGACGCGCCAGCGATTCGACTCCGCGCTCCTCGGGGATGAGGCTTAAATTCACCTCGGGCAGCGGCGGCGGCGGCTCGCGCCGCTCGGGCCGTTGCGGACGGCGATCTCCCCGGAAACCGGGGCGTCCTCCTCCGCGCCCCTCGCGCGGACCGCCTGGCGGGCGGGCCTCCCCGCGCCCGGGGCCGGCCGGACGGCCCTCGCGGAAACCACCCTCGCGACGCGGACCACCGGGACGCGGACCTTCCCGGCGCGGGCCGCGGCGATCGCCGTGCCGCTCGGGAAACCGGTCCTCGCCGCCCTCGTACTTTTCGTATTTATTGACCGTTGGCGCCTCTTGCGCCCAGGCGGGCAAAAACAGTTTCTCCAGGTCCAGCTCGTTCTCAGGTGCTGTGCTCATTGCGTTACGGACCGGCGGGAATACTCTTCCGCCAGTTTCAGTCGTCCGAGCAGCATGGCGTCTGCCCGCACGGATTGCAAGCCCGGCGGGTCAGTCCCTGGCGCCGCGAGCCCTCCCGCTCTCCGGGGGTGGCTGCTGGTTTTGCGGAAGCGGAGTTTTTTCGTGCGCGCGCGCGGGGGCAGTGGTATGCTTCAGCGCGGTTACTCGATTTGATTAGCGATGGTCACCCGGCAAGAACACCAAGACTTCCGCGGCGGGCGAAGCCCGCGGCCACCGGTTAGCTCGCCCAACCTCAAAGGATCCCGAATCTGCCATGAATCCCAACGCCAGTATCGCCGAAATTCTGCATGTCAAAGGCGGCCATGTGTTTAGCGTCTCCCCGGAGGCGACGGTGTACGACGCCATCGAGCTGATGGCCAGAAGCAACGTGGGCGCCCTGCTGGTGACGCTGGACGAGAAACTGGTCGGCATCATTTCCGAGCGCGACTACACGCGCAAGGTCGCTTTGAAGGGGAAATCCTCGAAGGAAACCGCCGTGCGCGAAATTCTGACCGGCCAGGTGGTTTCCGTCACCCCGCACCAAACCGTCGAGGAATGCATGCGGTTGATGACCGACCACCGCATTCGCCACTTGCCGGTGCTGGACGGCGGCCGGATCGCGGGGGTGGTCTCGATCGGGGATCTGGTGAACTGGATCATCTCGGCCCAGACCACCACGATCCAGCAGCTTCAGACCTACATCAGCGGCTATCCGGGCTGAACTCAGCGCCCGCCGCGGGTCCGGGTGAGGCTGACGGAGACGTACCGCGCCTGGGGGATGATGAATTTCTTGGCTTCGACGGTGACCGACTGCGCCTGGTGGTCGGCCAGGATTTTATCCCCGATATTCGCGACCAACCGCTCGAGCAGCTTCCAGTTGCGCCCCTTGCCAAAGGCCAGTAATTCCTCGGCGATTTTCTGATAATTCACGGTTTTCTCGATGCGATCGCTGATCGCGGCGGCAGCGATGTCAAACTGGATATCGACGGTGATGAGCAGGCGTTGCGGCTGGGCGCGTTCCTCATCGGTCACGCCGATGTGGTAAAACACTTCCAGATCGACGATGGAGATTCTGGACATGGCGGGGAGGGGTCAGGCGAGGCTGGCGCAGGCGGCGGATTTCGGCGCGGCCTCGCGCAAGGCCAGCAGCAGCTTCCGCGTCGGCTGGTTCAAGGGCAGTTGGAATGCCCCCTCGAGGCTCGTCCAGCGGAATTCGCGGGCTTCGTCGTTCAACCGCACCGCCGCCGGGCCCGCCTGGCGGCAGGCGTAGTTCAACAGCACAAAGTGGGCGTCGCGGTAGAACTCCTTGGAGTGAATGCAATCCTGCGCCAGGACAAAGCGGATGTCGGTGATGTCGAGCGCGGTTTCCTCCTTGATCTCGCGAATCAGCGCCTCTTCGGAGGTCTCGCCCCACTTGGTTTTGCCGCCGGGGATGCCCCACAAATTGGACCACTTCTGCGTCCGAATCATGAGCACGCGATCCTGATCGTCAAAGATCGCGGCGCCCACCGTGACGACCGGGAAATGGGCTTCCTCGAAAGGACGCGGCGGAGCTTTGAGGCGCAGCGCATTGGCCTCGAGCACCTCGCGCAGCTCGCCGAGATGCTCGACGATCAGATCGGGCCGGGCGGCCCGCAATTGGCTCAGAGTATTGTAGCCGGTCAGCACCGCGCAGGAACGCACGCCGCCGTGGCGCGCGGTCTCGATATCGTGCTGCATGTCGCCCACAAACAGGGTTTCATCGGGGGCGAGGCCGTTTTCTTCGAGGATTTCGTGGATCTTCTGGCGCTTGTCCCAAACGTTGACGTAGGGGCGGTCGAGGAACTCGCCAAAGCCGGTGACCCGCGCCTGGATGGCGAAGTAATCGGCATGGACAGTGCTGAGCAGGAAGGTGCGCAAGCCGCGCTCGCGGCAGAATTCGAGGAATCTGCGGGCATGCGGCAGCTCACAAACGGAATCTTGCGCCCGCCCGAAACTCTCGTGAAACCAGCCCTCGAGTTGGGCCATGGCGAACTCCGGCACGTGCCGGTCGTAAAAGAGGGTGAACGGCAGGCAAAACTCAGCCCGAAACTCCTCGAGCGTCATCTCGGATTTCCGGGCCTGGGTCAGCACGTAATTAGTCGCTTTCCACACCGCCGGCAAATCATCCACCAGTGTGCCCGACCAATCAAAGATGACGTTTCGAATCATGGCCCCACAGTGTAGCGCCCTTTTCCCGCGAGGCAATCACGCCGGGAAAACACGGTGTTGCCACCGCGGACGTTACGGGGCGCTTTTCTCCCGCAAGCCAGCCAGCAGCGCGCCGATCTCATCGAGATCCGCGCGCGCCGATCGGTTCGGCCCCGGAGCATACCGGTTGATCATGCTGGAGAAGGCCAGTTTTTCGCCCGCCGCGGAAGTGACATAGCCGGAGAGCGAGCTGGCCCAGCGCAAGGTGCCGGTTTTCCCGCGCAGGTTGCCTTGCGCCAGAGTTTCCTTCATCCGGTTGCGCAGCGTGCCGTCCACCCCCGCGATGGGCAGCGCCTCGAGGTAAGCCTCGGCGGCGGGATGGCGGCTCATGTGCGCGAGCAGCAGGCAGGTGGCGTTGGGCGTGGTCAGGTTGTTGCGGGATAAGCCCGAGCCCTCCTCGAAAAACACTTCGCCTCGCGGCACGCCGACCTGGCGCAAAAATTTGTTCAGCTCGCGCAGCCCCAGATCCTCGGAGGTCATCGGCTCGAGGCCGCCCGGCCCGCGAAAACGCTCGCCCACGGTCGCCAGCAGCAGATCGGTGTACAGGTTTTGCGAAGGTTTCTGGATTTCCCGCGCGATGTCCCGCAGCGGCGGCGACTCGATGAACGCCAGTTCCACCCGCTCCGGCTCCGGCCCCTTCCGCCCCTGCTGCTCCAGCCAGCTCAGCCGGCGGACCGCGCCGTCCACCCGCACCCCGCGCCGCGCCAGCGCCTGCCGGAACCAATCGGCGAAAAACAGCTCCGGATGTTTGAAGGTAATGTCCTCCGAGTAAGCCGCGTGTTCGAGCGGCACCGGTCCGGTGACGTAAAGGGTGTTCCCGTCGATTGGCCGCTGGAAACGCGGGCCGCCGCGGGCGTCTTTGCTGACCGTCTCGGTGCGGTTGCTGATCCAGATCAGCGAGGTCGGCGGCGAGAGCGTGATCCGCGCCGGGACGCCCTCCGTTTCGCCCGGGGTGACCACGGCCCGCAGATAATTGTCGTTGATGGTCAGCGCGGAGATCTCCGCCCCGTAATAGTATTCGAGGTCGTCCCAGGTCCAGCCGGAGCCGAACTCCGGCCCCTGGATGAAGCTGACGTCGGCCACCAGATCGCCCGTGACCCGCCGCACCCCGGCTTTGACGAGCGCCGCGGCCAAAGGCTCGAGCGCGTCGTCAATCGACCCTTTGGCCAGGCGCGTGTTGATCGTGGGATCACCGCGGCCATAAAGGATCAGATCGCCCGCCAGAGTGCCGGCGGCATCCGGGCGCCGCTCCGCCAGCAGCGAAGTGCGAATCCGGTAATCGGCCCCGAGCCGGTCCAGGCCCAAGGCCACGGTGTAAAGCTTCGAGTTCGAGGCCGGGCTGAAAAGCCGGTGCGCGTTGTGCTCGAACAACGTCGCGCCCGTGTCCAGTGAAATCACCTTCACACCCCAAAGTCCGGCCTCAAACCGCGGCTCGGCCACCAGGGCGGCCAGGCGCTGCTTCAGCTCCGCCACCGTGGCGACTCCGTTGGTGTCCGCGGCTCCGACGGCCCCTGGGAACGGCGAGAAAAGGCCAAGCCAGGCCAGAGCGCCAGCCCACCATCGCGCGCGCGAAAAAACCCGGGGCGCAAGTCCGGGCGAGAAAAGGCATTTCACCCGGCCATTAGCGGTCGTTTGGGGCCGGATCGCAAGTTCATTTCGCGAACCGCCTTGCATTTCCGGCCGGCCGCGGCATACTAAAACAGTTCAAACGGAGCGTTGACACGGCTGCCGTTTCGTGGTTTCATCACCATCCTTTTTTGACGGGAACTTTATGTACGCAGTATTAGAGACAGGCAGCAAACAATATCGGGTGAGCGTCGGCGACAAGCTGGAAGTCGAGCGGTTGGACGGCGCAGCCGGCCAGCCCGTGACGTTTGATCGCGTGCTCCTCGTCAACCAGGACGGAAAGGTGACGGTGGGCGCGCCAACCGTCTCCAACGCCAAAGTGGTGGCGGACGTGCTGAAGCACATCCGCGGCGAAAAGAAGGTGACTTTCAAAATGAAGCGCCGCAAAGGCTATCACAAAACGATCGGCCATCGCCAGGAACTCACCGTGGTGCAAATCAAGGAAATCAATCTTTAACGTTCTATTTTATGGCACATAAGAAAGGTCAAGGCAGCGTCCGCAACGGACGCGACAGCGTCAGCAAACGCCTCGGGGTGAAGCGGTTTGGCGGCCAGGTGGTCTCCGCCGGCAGCATCTTGGTGCGCCAGCGCGGCACCAGATTCCTCGCCGGCAAAAATGTCGGCACCGGCCGGGATTGGACCCTGTTCGCCCTGACGGACGGCAAAGTCAGTTTCGACCAGAACGGACGCCGGGTGAACGTCACCTCCACCGGCACCAGCGCCGCCGGTTGACCGCGTTGCGACAGGATTTGCGGCGAGGCCTCCGGCCTCGCCTTTTTTGTTGTGTTCATTGACGAAATCAAGGTTTACGCCCGCGCGGGGCATGGCGGCAAAGGCTGCGTCGCCTTTTCCCGCGAAAAGTACCGGCCCAAGGGCGGCCCGAGCGGCGGCAACGGCGGGCGGGGCGGAGATGTGATCCTCGAGGCGGATCATGACCTCAACAATTTGATCGCGCAGTATTATCAGCCGCGCTTGATCGCCCAAAACGGCGAGGGCGGGCTGGGCAAAGGCATGGACGGGCAGGCCGGCAAAGCGCTCGTGGTCAAGGTCCCCTGCGGCACTCTCATCTGGCGGCTGCCGGGCGCGCCCGGCAGTCCCGCACCGCCGGAGCAGGAGGAAACGGAGCCGGACGCGCCCCAGCCGCCCCGCCTTCCGGCTTCCCTCAGCCGCGCCCGCTTGCGCGCCGCGGGCGCCGAGCGCGCCTATGAAATCGACCTGAGCCAGGAGGAGGAAACCGAAGCCGCGGCGGATTCGGCGGGCGCCGAACTGGTCGCGGATTTGACTGGCCACGGCCAGCGGCTGGTTTTGTGCCAGGGCGGGCGCGGCGGCCTGGGCAACCGCAATTTCGCCACCGCCACGCGGCAGGCACCGCGCTTTGCCCAGCCGGGGGAGCCAGGCGAGGAGGGCCAGTTCCGCCTGGAATTGCGCATCCTCGCGGAAATCGGGCTGGTGGGCTATCCCAACGCCGGCAAATCCACGCTCCTCAGCGCCGTTTCCCGCGCGCGTCCCAAAATCGCCCCCTATCCCTTCACCACCCTGCATCCGCAAATCGGCATTCTTGAATACCCCGATCACCATCGCCTGACCATTTGCGATGTCCCCGGGCTGATCGAGGGCGCGCATCGCAACGTGGGCCTCGGGCACAAGTTTCTGCGCCATATTCAGCGCTGCAAACTCCTGGTGCTGCTCCTCGACATGGCCGGCGAGGACGGGCGCGCCCCGTGGGACGACTACCGCAGCCTGCTTCGCGAGCTGGAGCTTTACGATCCCGGTTTAATGGAGCGGCCCCGCCTGGTGGTGGCCAACAAAATGGATGAACCCGCCGCCGGAACCAACCTCCAGCGTTTCAAACGCCGCGTCCCGAAAACGCCGGTGTTGCCCATCGCCGCCGCCTTTGACGAGGGACTCGAGGAATTCAAGCGGGCGATCCGCGCCGGCGTGGAGTCAAACCGCGAATGAAGGCCCAGGGATGCGAAGGTCGGAAGCGATGCTGCCTCTCCAAACAAGCAACTCCTCGAGGCGGCTGGGGGAGGAGGGACCAGGACTGGGAGGACCAGTCGTAGTAGATGCGGTCTGGACGGGTAGCAGTATGGCTTTTCGAGGCCCGCCAGAAGGCGGGCGAGCATGGGTCCATGCCAGCTCTCCGCATTTCTTACTCCCGTGCGATCACGGTATCGTAAAGGCCGTAGTGGCTTAAGCCCTCGTGGCTCTCGATCCCGGTGTAGCGGAGCGAGGCATCCTCGTACCGGCGGAAGGCGAATACGGCCTGGTTCATCTGCTCGGTGTTGAAAACCTTGAGGTCCACGAGCAGGTGGAAGTCCTTTACCGTCAGACCGGTGACCGCCTCGAACAACCCGGTCTCAATCCTGGTGATCACGTCCTGCAGGGTGTTCTCGCGGAAGTCGGTCAGGTACATGAAGGCCGGAATGCGGGTGGCGAATTTGATGAGTTTTTCCTGCACCAGCTTGCGCTTGGACTTGAATTCCTTTTCCTCGTCGGTGAGCTGCTTCTTTTCCCTGGCCGAAAGGTCCTTGTCCTTCGCTTTGTTTTTGAGGCCTTTCACCAGGTCGCTCTTGTTGATGATGGTTTCAAGAATGTTGTCGCCCAGGGAGCGCCAGCCTTCGATGCGCTCCACGGCGGCCATTGCTTCGGGGTTGTCAAGGATGCGGCGCAGGGTGTCGTTATCCACGTTCACGAGCAGCGCGCTTTCCCATTTGCGCGCCCCAATGGGGCAAAATGAGATAGCCCAGGGCAACGCCCTGGGAACCACGTTCCCATACGAATCAAGCCCGGAAAGGGCGAAACCCCATTTAATCCCACACATAACGCTCATCGTATGCCGCGCCATACTTTTGCAGCATCCGGCGGTATTCCTCCTGAAACGTCACCACGCGGTGGTGCTCCGCCTGGCCGCCGAGGTATTGCTCAAGCGCCGGGCGGTGCGACGGGCTGATTGAAAAAATGCCGTAGCCGCCCTGCCAATGAAACCGCGAATATCCGGCGCCCTTCGTTTTCAGCCATTTGGACGAACCAGTCTTGATTTCCTGCACCAGGTCGGCGGGCGTGCAAGTCCGTGGCAGCGCAATCAACAGGTGAACATGATCGGCGACCGAGCCGGCCTTGAGGAGGGCGCCTTTTTGGTTTTCCACGATGCCGCCGATGTAGGCGTGAAGTTGATCCCGGATGTCGTCCGCGAGCAACGGCTCGCGGTTCTTCGTGGAGAAAACCAGGTGTGCGAGGAGTTGGGCGAGAGATTGCGGCATGTGGTTACGCCCTTTCAGGGCTTTGGAATATTGTGGGCTCGCATTCCCAGGGCGTTGCCCTGGGCTTTCGCAGCATGCCCCGTTGGGGCCAGGAGGGGGCGAGGAGGGTGCGCCGGAGGATTTGCACGAGGAAGTTGCCGTTGCCGCAGGCCGGCTCCAAAAAGCGCGAGTCAATCCGCTCGGTCTCGCCCTTGACCAGGTCGAGCATGGCCTCGACCATCCACCCAGGGGTGAAAACCTCCCCGTGGTCGGCGACGCGTTGTTTGGACTTTACCAGGGTCATGCGACTCAGTGCCAGCGTATCCTCCCCGGCAAAAGGCGTCGAGGCGTTTGCGGCCCGTGGACGGAAGGGCGGCGCTTCGGGAGCGGGGCGGCGGGGCGTTTCTGATGACCTTGCGAACATGAAAACACCATGACAACGCAAAACACCGCGGGAAGCGGGTTTTGACGAAGCAAAAGATCGCCCCTGTTCATCGGGTTGGAAGCGCTCTCGTGCGACGCCGCGGACAGGCCAAAGAGAGTCAGGTCTTGTCGCGGGGCGCGCCTGATCAATCACCTCGAACGTCCCCAACGGAGACTATGCGGGCCCTGGAGAACGGATGCGCCCGCAAAACTATTCGGCTCCAGGGATGTTGCGGACAGACGGCGCCGTGCTGCTGACACCCGCGCGCCCGAAGGAGAAAATGGAGAACCTCGTGCAGCGCCCGGCCGCCGATTTTTGCCTCAAAAAAGCCGGTTTGGGCCTTTCTGTGCGGTCAGAACTCGAGCCGCTCCGGCAGCTCGAGAGTGAGCCGCACCCGGACCGGGCCGGGGCCGAACTCGCGCGCGCCGAAACGCGCGGTGTGTTCGCCGGAATCGAGCCGGACGTCCGGCGCGGCGGGACCGGTCTCGGGCGGCTCCAGCCCCGGCGCGTGGCGGGTGGCGCGGCCGCCCGGCGGAAGGAACAGGAACTGGCCCGCGGCCAGCCGGCCGGTCCATTCCCAGCGCCGCCCGCCGATTTCGACCCATGGATCGACCACCTCGGTTCCTTTGGGCGCGTGGATCTGCACCCCGGGCCGGGCGGAGGCGGTTTTGACCTGGAGCGGCCAAACCGCGGCGGCGGCGTCCGCGGGTTTGATTTCCCGCCAGGGTTCGTAAGCCACCCGCTGGAAAAACTCCCGGCCATCCTTTTCGATCAGCCGGTACTCGCGCCGCTTCTCCAGCAAGTCCGGCTGCGCCTGGCCGGGCTTGACGGCGGTCAGCGCGGGATCAATCCGCAGCTTCGCCCGGAGCGTCTCCGGCAGCCGGCCGGACAGGCGCAGGCGTTCGTAACGACCGATGAGGTCAAGGATCTCGCCGGTGAAGGGATGCGCCGCCGCAGCGCCGCAGGAGACCTGAAAAGACATGGAGGAGTTGTAACCCAGCGCGGCCGCCAGCACGTATTCAAACTGGTCGGGCGTGGCCGACGGGTCGTAACCATAGTACCAGCCGATGTCCAACGGCATCCAATCCCGCGCCAGCCAGTCGAACCCGCCGGAGCGCTGATCGAGGTAGCCCTTGAGGTCGCCATGGCCGTCCGCCGAGGCGCTGCGCGCCATCAAATGCCACGAGTAGTGGCTGAAGCTGCTGGCTTGCAGCAGCGTATCCGGATTGGCCAGCCGGCGGTAGAAGGCGTCGTGCAGGCGGGCGTTGTAGTACCAGTGGTCGCCCTGGAGCCGCTCCGAGCCGTCGAAATAAATCATGTCGATGCCGCAGGCGTCGGCCACGCGCGCGAAGTTCCCGGCCACCTCCTCCAGCAGCGAGGAATCCAGATCGTACAGGTGATAGCCGTAGGCGCGGACCAGATGCCGGACGGTTTCGCCCTTCGCGTGCGCGGCGGGGCGGGTGCCCAGGTGCCCGCGCCGGCAGCCCTCCAGCGCCCAGGGTTCCCCCGAGGTTTTGGCCGCGTAATGCACCAGCTCGTCGCCAATCTGCGCCACCGTGCCGCGCCCCTCGTAGCCGCCGTCCTCGTCCGGGAATCCCGCGGGCGGGGCGGCCAGCGGCAGGCGGTCCGCGGCCGCGTCGATGTCGGCGGCAAGCACCGCGGCGGCCCCTTTCACCAGGCGCGGATCCGGCACCGGCGTCAGATAGCGGTCCGGCGGGTAGATCGACGCCGCCAGAAAGTGGAGACCCACATGGAACCCCTCCGCCCGGAAGCGCGCCAGGGTCCGCTTCAGCCCCTCGAGGCCGTCCGGAAAGTTCCTGCGGTTGATTTCGTAATGCCCGGTGCCGTCGCTCCAGGATTCCTGGCCGAGCAGGATGGTGTCGAAGCCGCCGCGGCGCGCCAGAGCCAGTCCCTGGTCGAGTTGCGACTCGCGGAAGCTGGTGAGGAACAAGTACGAGCGCCGCACCCGCGGCGATTGCTTGCTCCACACCCCGCCGGGCCGCGGGCGCGGCAGCTCCGCGGCTGCCTCGAACCGCTGGACCGTTTCCGGAAAATCCCCCGCGCGGCAGGCCAGAACACCGAAAGCTGCCGGCTCGAGACCGTGCGCCCGCGCGGTTTCGACGCAAAACAGCCGCGCGGCGGGCGACCAAAGGGCCGAGGCGGGATCCTCGAAATCCTCCAGGACGACCGTCCGCGCGCCGTCCCCCCGCTCGAGCAGCGCCTCGAGGTGATCCACCCGGCAGGTGACCGCGGTGCTGGCGGGCAGGCCGTTGTAATAAAGGTTGAGCGTGGTGACGCGGTCGTAGCGGAGGGTGTTAATCGGACAGTTCGTCAGCGTCACCCGCCGCCAGCCGGTGAAATCGATCGTCACGTAGTTGTCCCGGTAGCCGCCCGCGCCGTCGTAAAGCTGCACCTTCAGCGCCTCGCCGCGGCCGTCGCCGTGGATCCAGACGCGCAGCGCGCGGCAGCCGGACAAGTCCAGCGGCGCCGGAAACTCGCGCCCGCTCATGCTCCAGCCGCCCGCCCGCCCGTCGCAGCGGGCGCTGAACTGCGCCGCGCGCCGGCCGACTCGTCCCGGGGTCACGGGGGCCAACTCGTGTTCGCAACCCGCCCGGTCCAGATGCGCGCCGCCGGAGTGCTGGTTGAACGCGTGGACGTTCAGCCTGGCGGCCATGACCGCGGCGAAACGGCCATGGTCGTCCGCGCCGTTGAGCTGGCCGCTGGTCGTGGCCGGGAGCGGGGCGGCGAGCTGGAACAGCCGGAACCGCTCCGCCGGCGCGGGCGTCTCCAGCTTCGCCAGTTGAAACAGCGCGAACCCGCGCCCGCAGGTGACCCGGAAATCTGCCCGGGCGCCGTTCTCAAATTGTGCGCGCAGCCGCTCCCCGGAGAACTCAACCGTCCGGACGGGAAAGCTCGATCCGCCCGCCTCGAGCTCCATTGCAGATCCAGGCGTCACCGGCCAGGCGGTCCCGTCGGCGAAGGTGAGTTCGGCGCGGCCGGCGGAATCAAGCGCGAGCCGGGCGGTTTCCAGGTCAAGCACCACACCGGCGGCCAGAGCCGCCGAACCGCAACCGAGCAGCGCGGCCCACCCGGCGGCGCGGAGAAGCCGAAGCGGGGAAGTTTGGGCAATCATGACGGGCCAAGTCTTGGCGGCGCGCCCC
>JBDHQH010000209.1:0-3092 GCA_039806935.1 Verrucomicrobiota bacterium | reverse complement strand
TCGCCGGGGTTCAAACAAATTCAGGCGCTTCCTGATGGAAGCCGCCGGCTTGGCGGTCCGATGGCCCGTCGCGGGGGCGGATCAAGCTGCCGCAAAAAGAGCCTTGCCGAAGGGCAATGCCACTTTACTTGCGCCTGCGGTTCTGATTCAATGGACACTGATGTCTAAAGGAAAGGTCAGCCAGACCTTCGCCCGTCCAATTGTGAGTGCGAGCAAACAGAAGATCCGAGTGTTAATCGCCGACGATCACCCAGTGGTGCGAAAAGGGCTGCAAGCGTGCTTGAGCCAGCAGGAACGGCTGAAGATGGTGGGAGAGGCCACCGACGGCGATGAAGCCATCCAACGAACCGCGGAATTGAAGCCCGACGTGGTGCTGATGGACATCAATATGCCCAAACTCAATGGCCTGCTGGCGACCGAAGCGCTCCGGAAAGAGGCGCCCGACGTCAAAGTGCTGGTGCTTTCGGTGCATAACAATCGCGAGTTCATCTTCCGCATCATTCAGGCCGGCGCGCACGGCTACGTCTCGAAGGAGTCTTCACCCAAGGAGTTGCTCGAGGCCATCGAATCCGTGATGCGCGGCGAGACTTTTTTCACCCCCGAGATCGCGCAGGCGGCGCTGAACCAACTCGTGAACAGCGGCGGCAAACGCGATTCCCTGGCGCAACTGACGCCGCGGGAACGCGAGGTCTTGGTGCTCATTGCCGAGGGGCAAAGCAACAAGGAGGTTGCCAATCACCTGGGCATCGGCGTCCGCACCATCGAGACCCATCGCGAGCGCATCATGCGCCGGCTGAACATTCACTCGGTGGCCGGGTTGACGAAATACGCAATCGCCAACGGCCTGGTGACCCTGGATGGCGGCACGACGTCCATCCCGCCGCGTTAAAACCCCCACAGCAGGGACGTTTCGCCGAAACGTCCCTTTTGGGGTGTGCGGACGCCTCACCCGGCCGCGGACGCAGCCTGAAGGCTGCGGCTACATGGGGATTTCCGCTTGGGAATTCGGGATGTAGCCGCAGCCTTCAGGCTGCGTTCCCCGTTTTGCCCGGCCGCCAGGCAGGGACGTTTCGCCGAAACGTCCAATTTATCACGCGACTACGCGGTTGATTTTGCCCAGCCGCTTTCTATGCTCGTGCAGTGAAATGGTTTTTCCACGGATTTCTTGTCGCGGTGCTGGCGTTGACGGCGGCCCCGGCTGCGGCCGCGCCGGTGCGACTGGGCAACGAGGTGCTGGCGGATGGCGGCTTCAAGGTTTTGCGGGGCAAAAAGGTTGGCTTGATCACCAATCCTTCGGGAGTCACCCGGGAGCTCGTCTCGACCATTCAACTGCTGCGGGAGGCGCCCGGGGTTGAGCTGAAGGCGCTGTTTGGGCCCGAGCACGGTATTTATGGCGATGTGCCGGCGGGGGACAAAGTCGAGAGCCGGACCGACCAGCGGACGGGTCTGCCGGTGCATTCCTTGTATGGGGCGACCCGCAAGCCGACGCCGGCGATGCTTGAGGGGCTCGACGCGCTGGTATATGATTTGCAGGACACTGGCTGCCGTTCCTACACCTACATCAGCACCATGGGGGAGGCCATGGAGGCCTGCGGCGAGGCGGGGATTGAATTCATTGTGCTGGACCGGCCAAATCCGCTGGGCGGCCAGCGCGTGGAAGGTCCGAAGCTGGAGGCGGGGTTCCGCTCGTTTGTCGGACGGTGGGACGTGCCTTACGTGTATGGCATGACTTGCGGCGAACTGGCGCGCATGATCAACCGCGAGGGCTGGTTGAAAAAATCCTGCCGGCTCACCGTGGTGCCGATGAAAAACTGGAGGCGCTCGCAAACCTGGCGCGACACCGGCCTGCCCTGGGTGCCCACCTCGCCGCATGTGCCGCACGGCGAATCGCCGCTGTTTCAGGTGGCCACCGGCATGCTGGGCGAGATCGGCGGCGTCAGCACCGGCATCGGCTACACCCTGCCGTTTCAATGCGTCGCCGCGCCCGGCGTCGATTCCCACGCGCTGGCGGCGGCGTTGAACGGCTGCGGTCTGCGCGGCGTGCGCTTCTTCCCGATCACCTACCAGCCGTATTATTTCACCTTCAAAGACCAGGTGATTGGCGGGGTCGAGGTGTTTTTCACCGAACCCGCCACCGCTCCGTTGACGGCGGTCAACTTTTACGCGCTCGAGGCGGTGCGGCGGGTGGCGGGGCTGGATGTGTTCGCCGAGGCGGTGAAGAACGGGAAGAGCTTCGGGATGTTTGACAAAGTGAACGGCACCGACGCGACGCGCAAGGCGCTGCAGGCCGGAGTGCCGGCGGGCGAGATCGTGGCCGCCTGGGCCCCCGGCGAGGCGGCCTTCCGGAAGGCGCGCGCCAAATACCTGCTCTACAAATAAACCGGAGCGCGCGCGGCGGTCTCAGGCGGAGCGCGCGCCGTCCCGGGGAAGCGAGAAAAAGAAGGTGGCTCCCTGGTCGGGGCGGCCCTCGGCCCAGACGCGCCCGCCATGGCGCAGGACGATGCGGCGGACGTTGGCCAGGCCGATGCCGGTGCCCTCGAAATCGGCCGCGCGGTGCAGGCGCTGAAACACGCCAAAGAGCTTGTGCGCGTAGCGCATGTCGAACCCCACCCCGTTGTCGGCCACGTAAAGGATGTCCTCGGCCGGATCCGGGCGGCAGCCAATCTCGATGCGGGCGACCTTGCGGGGCCGGGTGTATTTCAGCGCGTTGCCCAGCAGATTGACCAGCACCTGCCGCAGCAGGGCGGGATCGGCCACGACCGCGGGCAAGTCGTTGATGACCCATTCGACGGCCCGGGCCCGGGCCTCCTGTTGCAGATCGCGAATGACGGAACGCGCAAGCTGGGTCAGGTCGAAACGGGTTTTTTTCAACTCGGCGCGCGCCGTGCGGGAAAAGGCCAGCAGATCGTCGATCAGCCGGCCCATCTGTTTGGCGGAATCCGCCACGGTGTCCAGCAGGCGCCGGGTTTCGTCGTCAAACTCGCCCGCCTTGGTCGAGAGAATAATCTCGATGAAGCCCTCGATGTGGCGGAGCGGCGCCCGGAGATCGTGTGAGACCGAGTAACTGAAGGCCTCGAGTTCCTTGTTGGCCG
>JBDHQH010000061.1:0-19778 GCA_039806935.1 Verrucomicrobiota bacterium | reverse complement strand
GGAAATCTACTCAGAACGGAGCCGTCCGGCAAGTGCTGAAGCCCGCGCCGTGAACCCACTTCGCGCCCACTTGGCCGTTGACCCTTCGCCAAACGCCCTTAGACTGGATACGCTGAATGAGAGCCATTTGTATCGCGGTGACCGCCGCAATTCTGGTGGGGACGCCGCTGGCGCGCGGCGAACTGGCCAACGGCATCAAAGCCATTGTCCACGATTCGGTGGTCACTTACGAGGAGGTCGAATCCCTGACCGCCCAGGCGGCGGACGTGGTGGTGCGGCAATACCGCGGTCAACCCGGCGAGTTGAACCAAAAGCTCGCGGAACTGCGGCAGGAAAACCTCGAGCAGCAGATTGACCGCCAGCTCATCCTGCACGAGTTCAAAACCGCCGGCTATAATCTGCCCGAGAGCCTGATCGATAACGCGGTGGCGGATCGCATCAAAACCCGGTTCGGCGACCGCGTCACCCTTACCCGGACCTTGCAAACCCAGGGGGTGACGTTTGAAAAATTCCGCCAGCAGGTGCGCGAGCAATTCATCCTCGAGGCGATGCGCAACAAAAACATCTCCGCGGAACTGCTCATTTCGCCGCACAAAGTCGAGGTGTATTATCGTGAGCACCAGGCAGATTTCAAAACCGAGGACGCTGTGAAACTCCGCATGATCGTGCTCAATAAGGCGAAGGACGATCCGGAGGGCCGGGCCCGCAAGCTCGGGGAGGAAATTCTGACCCGGCTGAGGGAAGGCGCATCTTTCGCCGAACTGGCGGGAATTTATTCGCAGGGCTCGCAGCGCGCCCAGGGCGGCGATTGGGGCTGGGTGGAAAAATCCGTGTTGCGCAAGGAATTGGCCGAAACGGCCTTTTCGCTGAAAGCCGGCGAACGCAGCGGCGTGGTGGACACGCCGGACGCCTGTTACCTGATGCAGGTGGACGAGGTCCGCCCGGCCCACATCAAGCCCCTCGCCGAGGTGCGTGACGCCATCGAGCGGAATCTCGTGCTCGAAGAGCGCTCCCGGCTCGAACGGCAGTGGGTCAGCAAGATGAAAAAGAAAACGTTCGTCCGCTACTTTTAGCCGCAATCTCGCGGCGCAAGCGGGAATCAGGGGAAACAATGACGCGCATCGGAATTACCCTGGGCGATGTCACCGGCATCGGCCCCGAGATCACTCTCCAGGCGCTGGCGCGCGAGCTGCCGGCGGACAGCGCGGCCTACCTGATCCTCGGTGATCCCGGGGTAGTCGCCGATTGGAACGATCGCCTCGGGTTGAAGCTCCCAATGGGGAACCAGGCGCGGGTGGCGGTGCTGGATCCAACCCCGGGCCGGGCGCTCGACCCCCGCGGACCCCAGGGCAACCCGGCGGCGGCTCGCGCGGCGGCCGAATGGGTCGGCGAGGCGGCGCGCCTATGCCTGCGCGGCGAACTGGCGGCCATGGTCACCGCGCCGGTGAACAAACACGCCATCGTTCGCGCGGGGATTTCCTTCGTGGGCCAGACCGAGTTGCTCGCCGGCCTGGCGCGGGCCAGGCGCGTTGCGATGATGCTGCTCGGGCAGGATGACCGCGGCCGCTGGCTGCGCGTGGCCCTGGCGACCACCCACGTATCGATGCGCCGCCTGGCGGACTCGCTGACCCGGGAGAAAATTTACACCGCGATCGAGCTGGCGTCCGCCGCCTGCCGCGACCTGGGCCTGGCGCGGGCGCGCGTGGCGGTGTGCGGACTCAATCCGCACGCCGGAGAGGGAGGCGAGCTGGGCGACGAGGAGCAAACCTTGATCGGCCCGGTCGTGGAGGCGGCGCGCGCCGCCGGGGTGGACGCCACCGGTCCGCTCAGCGCCGACGCGTTGTTTTATTACGCCTATCGCGGGGATTACGATGCCGTGGTGGCCATGTATCATGACCAGGGCCTGGCGCCGTTGAAAATGGTGGCTTTCGAGCGGGGCGTGAACTGGACGCTCGGCCTGCCCTTCATCCGCACCTCGCCGGATCACGGCACCGCCTATGACATCGCGGGAACCGGCCAGGCCAATCCCTCGAGCATGATCGCCGCCCTGCGGCTGGCGAAACAACTGGCCGCGCGGGGCAAATAAGCTCCCCGCCCGGGCGCCTCCTCAGTTGCGGGAGGAGGTGTTATCCGCCATCCAGTGGACATCCATCCAGGAATCGCCCGCCGGCACATTCAAAGGCAGGCCGGCCGTGAAGGTGATGGGGGCGTTCCGAATCTTGCTTCCGAGCCATTTGTGGATCTCCGAGTGTCCATCCGCGAAGGAGAATCCGCAGGCGCCGTTATGGTAGTTGGCGGGGAAATCGATGATCACCGAGGCGCCCGGGTGATCATTCAGTTGGTTGTTGGTGCATTTCACGGCGAAAGCCGCGTCATTGAGGCTGTCCGGGTGTTCATCCACAAAAACGAAGGTTTTCGTCGCGTTGGCAATCGTGGAAAGCTTGCCATAGGTTCGCCAGGCGGTTTGCGCCCGGTTGGGGCCGCCGTCCAGCCACTCGCCGCTGCCAAAAACCTGGTTCATGGAATTACTGCGCACCCGCGGCTTGCGCACTGCTCCCGCCAGAACGCTGGAGAGATCAGCCGGACATTTGAAGATCGCCGCGCTCCTGCCGGTGTAAGGCCAGATGGGGCTGATGGTGATGTCGTTATTGATGTCCCAGTTCCACGCGCCGCTGGAGAAATCCAACCCCACTGTGCTGCCCCGGGTCTGGATCCAGTTCGTGCGCCCGAGTTTGTCCGGCACGACATCCTGGCAGGCGAGCAATAAATCGTTATAGTCCTCGGCGTATTGCCGCCACGCCAGGGTTAATTGCTTGGTATTGTTCAAGCACATGATGCCCTGCGCCTTCTGCTTGGCTTTGCCCAAGGCCGGCAGAAGCATGGCCGCCAAAATGGCGATAATGGCGATCACCACCAGCAGCTCGATCAGGGTGAACCCTTTGCGACGAGACCCGCAATACATGGTTTTCATACAACTCGAAGTCAGATTCAATTCAGGTCTTTTTCCAAGATTATATCCAGCCGCGGATCGATGTAAAGGGGATTGGCGGCGAGGGTTTCATTGAGATACGCTGAGGCGTGGGCAAGGTGCGCGAGCCAATTCTTTGATGCTCAGATCGGCTCTGGAGCGGCTGGGTGCGGCCGATACCCGAACAAGCCCTTCTGTTTGATCAGCGTGGCGATGACCGGCGGCACGACTTGCTCCCATGAGGGATCGCCGGAGTGGATGCGCCCCAAGACCTCGCGGTGGCGGATGCGCAGCAACTCCGGGTCGTGATGCCGCACGCCCTGGATGAAGCGGTTTTCCAGCAAATGCGTGTAGAGATGCCGCAATGGCGCGGGCGCGGCGAAGGTTTCGGCCGTCACCACCGCGCCGGTTTCCATGTCCAGATGCGGATAGACGTAGAGCCGGGCCGGGTTTTTGAAAAGCTGGCCCAGGCCGCCGAGCAACCCGCCCTCGCTCTCGTTGTAAAAGCTCTCGTCGAAGATCTCGCGCAAATTCGAGGCGCCGAGGGCAATGCCCAGAGGCCGCCGCGTGTAGCGGGAAAGATAGGAGGCCAGCCGGTGGAAACGCCGGAAATTGGATACCAGCACATTGAGCCCGAGCGCTTTGAGAGTGTCGGCGCGCTGGAGGAAATCCGCGGCGTCGATGGCGTCGCCGCTGGTCAGGTGCCGCAGGGTCATTTCCATGAGCACCACGGGGGCTTCGCCCTGCAACCCGGGTTCGAGGACGAACTGTTCGAGGCCGCGTTCGAGGACGTCGATGGTGGCGCGCGTCACTGGCCGGAAGCTGCCGCGCTCCACCAGCACCGGCTTGCCGTATAACACTTCGGCCCATTGCGCGACCTCGCCCTGGGCGGTGAACATCGCCGCCTCGGTCAGCCCCTCGCGCACCAGTTGCAGCGCCATCAGCCGGTTGTCCAGAGCGCCGAAGGCCGGCCCCGCGAACCGGATCAGGTCCACCTCGACCCGTTCCCAGGTCAGGCTGTCCAACAGGGAGCGGATCAACAACTCCGGCTCCCGATGGAGCAGGAAGGCGCCATACATCAGGTTGACGCCGATCACCCCGAGCGCCTCCTGCTGGCGCACGTTCTCCTTGTCGAGCATCCGCACATGGATGTAGATGTCCGAAGGATCGGCGCCCGGCTCGTATTGAAACCGAATCCCCAGCCAGCCGTGCCCCTCCTCGCGCCGCGTCGCCACGGTGTCGGCAAAGACGAAGAACGCCGTCTGGCCGCCGCGTTTTTCCTGGAGCCGCTCGAGCAGCAGATCATACTCGTATTCGAGCATGGCCTTGAGCCGCCGCCGGCTGACGTATCGGTCGGTAGGGCCGTAAATCGCGTCGCTCACCGCCATGTCGTAGGCCGAGATGGTCTTGGCCACCGTTTTGGCCGCGCCGCCCACGCGGAAGAACCAGCGCGCCACCTCCTGCCCGGCGCCGATCTCGGCGAACGTCCCATACCGCTGCAGATTATGATTGATCTGCTGCGCTTTATGGCCCGTTTCGAGGATCGGGTTGGCCATGGCTAGAAGAGGAACCGCACGTCCGCCAGGCGGCGGGCCAGTTCGGCCAGAATGCGCCGCTCCTCCGCCTCGTCCCGCGCCACAAAGGTGACGCTGAAGCGCAGGCAGGCGCCCGCGTCGTCCCACGGCACGGTCGAGATCAACTTCTCCGTGATCAACCACTGGGACACCGCCTCGGCGGAGTCGAACTCGACGCGCGCGCCTCCGCGCGGCTCGGCCGCGCGCGGCGCCTTGACGTAAAGAAAGAACGAACCGCGCGGCCGGCGGGCGTCAAAGCCCGCCGCGCGCAACACCTCGACGAGGCCGCTCATCCGCCGCGAGTATTTGGCCGCGATTTGCCGGGTGATTTCCGGGTGGTCAAACCCGTGGGCCGCCGCGTGCTGGATGGCCAGGAACTGGCCGGAATCGCTGTTATCCTTGACGTCCCCGTAGGCTTTCACCAGCAACTCGTTGCCGGCGACGAAGCCGCAGCGCCAGCCGGTCATGTTGAAGGTCTTGCTGGCCGAGTGCAGCTCGAGACCGACCTCGAGCGCTCCGGGCGTGGCCAGGAAACTCAGCGGCTGACCCTCGAACACCAGCGCCGCGTAGGCCGCGTCATGGATCACCGCCAGCCCGTGCTCGCGCGCGAAACGCACCACCCGCGCGAAGAATTCCGGGGTCGCGCCCGCCCCGGTCGGATTGTTCGGATAATTCAGCACCAGCGCCTTGGCCCGGGCCAGCACCTCGCGCGGCGTCGAGTCCAGGTCGGGCAGGAAGTGGTTCGCCTCCGTCAAGGGCAGGTGATGCACGCGTCCGCCGTAATATTGGGCGTGCGTGCCGAACACCGGATACCCCGGGGTGGTCATCAGCGCGTAGTCTCCGGGATTGATTAACACCGCCGGGAGGAGCGACAGGGCCGCCTTGCTCCCGATCGAGTGGATCACCTGCCGCTCGGGGTCGATCCCCGGGACGCCGCAGACGCGCTCGAGATAGCGCGCCGCCGCCTGCTTGAGCACGGCGTCGCCGTTGTCCGCGTAGCCGCGATTCTCGGGTTTGCGCGCCTCCGCGCAGAGCTGGTCCACCACTTCGGGGAAGGCCATTTCATCCGGCTCGCCCACCCCGAGGTCGAGGATTTCCCGGCCCGGCTGCGCCGCCATCGCGGCGCGCTTGGCCCGTTTGATTTTCTCGAACTTGTAGAGGGCTGTGGTTTTGCCGTATTGCCGGCCGCCGATGCGCTCGGCGAACAGATTTTGAATCAAGCTTTCGGACATGCGGGTAATTCGCGGTTTTCGAGTTCGCGTCAAGCTGGCAGCCGGCGAAACTCATCCAGCGCCGCCTGGATGGCGGCGGCGGACGTTTCCGGAGTGTTCTGCACGATCAAGACCAGGCAGGCCCCGCCGATCCAGGCGGCCAGATGCAGGCGCAATTGCTCGAAGGTCCAGCAAAGCCGGACGGGCTGCCGCTGGTCTTGCTGCAAGCCGTCCAGGGTGGGGGTGATCCGGGCGAAAATCTGCTCGAGTTGCGCCATGGACAGCCACGGCACGTAAGAGTGTCCGGCGATGGTGCGGTCCGGCAGGCGGGCGCACCAGGCGGCCAGGCCGGTGAAGGGCAGGCGCTCGGCGACGAAGCGTTCGAGGACGGGATACTGGGTCAGGGTGTCGTTCATGCGCCGGGGGAGGTTCTCGTGCTGCGCGCCACCAGGCGCAAATGGGGCTGCACCAGGCAGACAATCCGGCCGCTTTTCAACACGACCTCGAAACGATCAAAACGGCCCAGCGGCGCCAGGCCGGACAATTGCAGCGCCTGCTGCTCGACCTGGCTCAGCAGGCTGAGCGCCGGATCGGCCGATTCACCGCCGTGGTAATGCAGCACCTCGCCGGAGCCGGAGCAGAGGAGGACCTCCTCGATGCGCGGCGGTTCGGCGGGAAGCGCCTCGAGCGGGGCCGGAGCGGGGGCGCTGGCGGCTTCGGCGGGCGGCTCGGCTCCGTCAAACTGGGCTCCCTCATCCCGCAGGCGGGCGGCCTCCATCAGCAGAAATTCGTAGTGGCCCTGGATGCTGACCCGCTCGGGCGGGGTAAAGGCGTGGAGGTTGAACTCGCCGCCGCGCAACGCCAGCAAGCCGTAGAGCGCCGCTTCGCCCTCGAGAGAGGCGAACTCGGCATGCACGATCGAGCCGTCTTGAATGAAAATGCGCCCGCGCGAGCGGTTGGCGAACACTTCGAGCACCGAGGATTTCCGGCCCAGACATTCCATTTGCAGGACTTCGGGCAGGCCGACCTGGCGCATGAGCCCGCGAAAGCCCGAGGGCGGCCCGCTCTCGGCCATGGTGTCCAGGGCGGCGAAGACCGCTTGAAAGCCCTTGGGCGCGATGACCTTTTGAAGAAACATGACCGCCCCGCTGTCGAGGCAGGCCTGGCGGGTCTGCTCGTCGCCGCGGGAGGTGAGCATGACGACCTGCAAGGCCGGGTGGGTGCGCCGCAGCAGGCGCAGGAATTGCAGCCCGTCCATGACCGGCATGTTGACGTCCAGCACCACCACATCGGGTCGGGAGCGCTCTATTTGAGCCAGGGCCGCCGCGTGGTTGTCGGCAGTGGCGATTTCCCAACGGCCCTTGGCCAGCCGGCCGAACATTTCCCGCAGCACGGCGAGAAAATCCGGATCGTCATCGACGAAAAGGAACCGTTTTTGTCTGGGTGCTGCTTCAGGCATTGTTGCTGGCGCCGTCCCGGCGGCCACCGGCGTGGATCATGCCGGGCGGCGGCGGTTTTGTCCACCTCAAGGTGGGCCGGCGGGAAGAGTTTGCAGCGCGTGGCTGGCGGCGAGGCGCACGCCGGCGTCATCGTCCGCGAGAGCTTTCCGGAGGGCCGCCTGCGCCCGAGGATCGGCCAATTGTCCGAGCGCCTCGGCAGCAGCCTGGCGCAGGTCGGGATCGGTGTCGCACAAGACCGCGGCGAAGAGGGTGACGGCCAGTTTTTGCCGTTTCGCCTCGGAGATGTCGCCCGCCTCGGGGGCCAGTCCCTCGGGAGCGGCGGAGAGTTCCGCCTCGCCGAGGTTGACCAGCAACTGGCCGACGAAATTGCGCGCCCCGGGGTCGCAATCATGGAGGCTGGCCCGCAGCCGGACGATTGCGGCTTGCGCCTCGGGCGCGCTGGTCCATTCCGGATCGATGCGGGAGAGGGCCGCGGCGGCCATGCGCCGCACGCCGCTGCCGGAATCCTTGAGCGCGAGCACAAGGGGATCGATGGCTCCGCGGTCGCCCAACTGGCCCAAGGAGAGGGCGGACGTCTCGCGCACGTCGGGATCGGCGTCGCTGAGCGCGGTATTTAAAGTGCGGACCGCCCGGGCGTCCTGCAGCCGGCCCAGCGCCTCCGCGGCCTCGCGCCGGACTTCCCAGGCCGGATCCGTCAGCAAGGTGCGGAGCGGCTCGACCGCCTCGGTGATGCGCAGCCGGCCAAGGGCCTCGACAGCGGCAGCGCGGACCCGGGGATTGGCATGGCGCAGCAGGCCGATGATGGGCTCGGCAAACCGCGGGTCCCCCAGGCGCTGGAGCGCGTCCACGGCGGCCACGCACACGGCCGGATCGCCTTCCTTCAAGGCGCTGGCGAAGAGCGCCGGCACGCGGGGATCGGAAATTTGCGCCAGGGCGTCCGCCGCGGCCGCTGCGACGCTCGAGGCATGGGAAAACAGCGCCGTCTCGAGCGCCGGCACCGCCACCGCGCCCAGCGCCGCCGCGCGGGAGAACAGTCCCTTCGCCATGAGAAACCAGACCTCTTCCTCGGGGCCGTCCGGGCGCCAGCCCAGATGTTCCAGCACCTGGGCGGCCTGGCCGCGCGCGCCGGCATCCTCATGGCGCAGCAGGTTGGCCAGCGCCAGATGGACCTGGCGCGAGTCTGAAAAAGGCTTCAACGCCACCACCGCCGTTTGCACCACCGCGCTCTCGCGGTCGCTGAGCGCCTTCAGCAGCGGCTGCAGACATTCCGGAGAGCCCTGCTTGCCCAGACCCGCCGCCGCCAGCCGCCGCACCTCGGCATCCTCGTCCTCGAGCGCGGCGCTCAGCAAGCGAATGACGCGTCGCCCGCCGTCGCGCCCGAGCGTCTCGGCAGCCCGCCGCCGCGCTGCGGGGTTCCGCGATTTAAGCTGCCGCGCTGTGACCCACAACATCACGCGATGCCCCGGGGAGAGAGGATGGGAATGATGGATTCACCCGGGCCGCCGGCCTGCCCGGGCGCGACAGCGGGAGGCCGGGAAAGGGGCACCCCATCCGCCGGCAAACAGAGGGCCGCCGCACGCTCAGACCAAGATTCCATAGATTCTATTTATGCGATGTCATTAAGCGGCAATCAGGCCGCTCGCGTCAATGGTTTTGCTCTCGCTCCGCGCGCTGGCGGCCGGGGCTGAGGGAATCAAACCGCGGCCAGGCGGCGTTTGAATTCTCGGCAGGCGCCGGCGACATCGTTCTGGTTGAGGATGGCCGAGACGACGCACACCCGGCGCGCGCCGGCGGCCAGGACTGCATCGAGCGTGGCCAGGTTCACGCCGCCAATGGCGAACCAGGGAATGGCCACGGTTCGCGCCGCCCAACGGACGTACTCGAGGGTGACGGGCGCCGCTCCCGGTTTGGTGTCGGTGGCGTACACCGGCCCGATGGCGATGTAGGCCGGGTGGACGGCGAGCGCGCGTTCGGCCTGGGCCGGCGCGTGGGTGCTGAGGCCAAAGGCCGGCGGGGCGGACTCGATGCGTCCGCCGCGTTCATCGAAGAAATCCTCCTGCCCCAGATGATACAGCTCCGCGTCGGCGGCGCGGGCGATCTCGGGATGATCGTTGATCACCAGCGGCACGCCGTGGGCGCGGGTTATGGGCAGGATGGCTTCCGCCATCGCCCGCACTTGAGGCGGCGTCGCGTCCTTGGCTCGCAACTGCACGATATCCGCTCCGCCCGAGCATAATGCCCGGGCCACGTCCGCGGGCGCCCGGCCCCGGAGATAGGCGGTATCCACAAAGGCGTAGAGCCGGCAATCGTCGATATTTTTCACGTCCAGCCGATCGGTTGGAGGCAGGGAGCGCGGCCTCCGGTTTCGTCAGTCAATACACTATCGAGGGCGGAGGTTCAACTGCCGCCGGCTCCTCGGGAGTCCCCAGATGGTGTCCCCAGTACTGGGGACATGCGTAATTTGGCGGTTGTGGCAGACTGAAAGTGTTCTCGGGTGTAGAACGTGTGTCGAAAGAGCCGGCTGTCTGCCGGCTTTTTTGTTGTGCCGAACAAGGCTCGGAGATGGGCGGAAGGCCTGTGAGCCGGGGATGAATCAGCCGCGCGACACTTCGCGCACGACCTCGCCGCGGGCATTGATCAATCGAATCTGCAAGGGCATTTGGCCGACGGCGTGGGTCGAGCAGCTCAGGCAGGGGTCGTAGCAGCGGATGCCGTGCTCGATGCGGTTCAGCATCGGTTCGGGGATATTCTCGCCGTTGAGGTAGTGGCGGGCGATCTGCGCGACCGTCCGGTTCATGGCCAGGTTGTTTTGGCCGGTGGCGACGATGAGGTTCACCTTGGTCAGCCGGCCGTTGGGATCGACGGTATAATCGTGGAACAGGGTGCCGCGCGGGGCTTCGCTGGCGCCCACGCCGCGCAGGTTGTTGATGCCGGCGTCGGCGCGGAGATTTTCGCTGCGCAGTTCGGGATCATCCAGGCTGGCCTCGACGCGCTCGATGGAGGTGAGAATTTCGATCAGGCGGGCGTAATGATAAAGGAACGAGGAGGAGACGGCGCCGCGTCCGAATTTTCTGAATTTCCGCAGCTCGGCATCGGCGCGGGGCGTGCCCATGCGCGCGGCCACGTTGAGCCGGGCGAGCGGGCCGACGCGGTACATGCCCTCGGGGAAGCCCAGGGGGGCGTAGTAGGGTGATTTCAGGTATGAGGCCGGCTGCACCGCCTCGTGGATGAATTCGTAATACTTTTGCGGATCGAGCTGGTCGGCGATTACGCTGCCGCTGCTGTCGGTGAACCGGAGTTTGCCGCCGTGATGCTCCCAGCCGCCCTCCGCATCGACCAGGCCCATGAAGAGAGACGGGAAATTGCCGAAAATCTGAATTTCTTTCTGGTGGGTTTCGAGGGTTTTCTGGAACAACTCGAGGGCGGCCTGGGTGGTGGCGTAGGCCTCGGGCAGCCATTGGCGAATCCGCTCGCGGCCGGTTTCCGTCAAGGGGCCGCGCACGCCGCCCGGCACCGCCCAGGCGGGATGGATTTTTTGTCCGCCCAGGGTTTCGATGATTTCCTGCCCAAACTGCCGCAGGCGAATGCCCGCGCGGGCCAGCCCGGTGTGCGAGGTGATCAGGCCGAAGACATTCCGCTGCGGCGGCGGGGTGTTCCAGCCCAGGAGAAAATCGGGCGCGCTGAGGTGGAAAAAGCTCAAGGCGTGGCTTTGGATGAACTGGCCCAGGTTCATCAGCCGGCGCAATTGATCTGCGGCCGGCGGGATGCTCACGGCCATGATGGCGTCGCCAGCCCGGGCCGAGGCGAGCAGATGGCTCACCGGGCAGATGCCGCAGATACGCGGGGTGATGCCGGGCATTTCCGAGAAGGGCCGGCCCTCGCAGAATTTCTCGAAGCCGCGGAATTCGACGACGTGGAATTCGGCATCGGAGACGTTGCCCTCGTCGTCCAGGAAGATGCTGATCTTCGCGTGGCCCTCGATGCGTGTGACCGGGTCGATGACAATGCGTTTGGACATGGCTCAGCCGAATTTGAGTTGCGCGCCCTCCAATTGGGGCGGCGCGCCAGCGAGGATTTGCTCGAGCACGGTTTTGATCCGCCCGGCGGGCGGGGGACAACCCGGCAGGAAATAATCGACGTGAACGATTTCATGCACGGGGCGGACGCGCGGCAGCAGGGGCGGCACGATGCCGGGCTCGCGGGGGATGCCGGCGCGGGCCTGGGCGCCCTCGAGATAGGCGCGCTGGAGCACGTTTTCATCGTTGCGCAGGCCCAGTTGATTGCGAATGGCGGGCACGTTGCCGGTGACCGCGCAGTCGCCCAGGGCGACCAGCACCTTCGTCCGGGCGCGAACCCGGTGGATCAGCTCGAGGTTATCCTCGGTGCAAACCGCGCCCTCGATCAGGCAGAGATCCACGCCCTCGGGATACTCTTTGACATCGATGACCGGGCTGTACACCAGCTCGATGAGCCCCGCGAGGTCGATCAGGAACTCGTCGAGGTCGAGAAACGACATGTGGCAGCCGGAGCAACCGCCCAGCCAGATGGTGGCAACTTTCAAGCGATCCATTGCTTTTTCTCCCGGGCGGTGACGATGAATTCGAGCTTGTCGCGGTCGCGCTCCATTTCGCCGACGGTGGCGCCCTTGTAGTAGAGCGCGCCGGTGGGGCAGGCCATGACACATTTGCCGCAGCGGGTGCAGGTGTCCGAGTCGCCCCAGGGCTGGTTCAGGTCGGCAATGACGTGGGCGCGCGCGCCGCGGCCGGCGAGGTTGAGCGTGCCCGCGCCCTCGATATGCCAGCAGACGCGCACGCAGCGGGTACAGAGGACGCACCGGTGGTGGTCCATGCCGAACAGCGGGTGGGTGTTGTCCACCTCCCAGCGCGGGGCGCGGTACTCGTAGCGGACGTGGTCCATCCCCAGCGCGCAGGCCAGATCCTGCAGCTCGCAATGGCCGTTGGCGACGCAGACCGAGCAGACGTGGTTGCGCTCGGCGAAGAGCAGCTCGAGGGTGATGCGCCGGTATCGGCGCAGCCGCTCGCTGTCGGTCCGCACCTCCATTCCCTCGGCCACCCGGGTGGTGCAGGCGGGCAGCAGCCGGGCGGATCCGGCGACCTCGACGAGGCAGAGCCGGCAGGCGCCCACGTCATACACGCCCTCGAGGTGGCAGAGGGTCGGGATCGTGATGCCGGCGTCGGTGGCGGCCTCGAGGATCGAGGCGGTCTCGTTCGCGCTGATCTCCTTGCCGTCGATCTTCAGGGTTCGCGCAATCATGACCAGCTCTCCTTCACGTGGGTGGCGGTGGGTGGCGTCGCGCCCGCGCCGTTGACGGGGCGGGGGCCGTGGGGATCCGGCTGGAGCAGTTCCTCGTACTCCGCGCGGAAATAGCGCAGGGTGCTGAGCACCGGATTGGGCGAGGTCTGGCCGAGGCCGCACAGGCTGGTGTGCCGCACCATGTCGGCCAATTCCTCGAGCCGGGCCAGATCGCGGGCGGTGGCGCGCCGGGCCAGGATTTTCACCAGCAACTCGTGCATCTGCGCCGTCCCGGCGCGACAGGGCACGCACTTGCCGCACGATTCATCCTTGCAGAATTCCATGAAGAACCGCGCGACATCAACCATCCGCGTGGTGTCGTCCATGACGATCATGCCGCCCGAGCCCATGATCGAGCCGAGCCTGGCGAGCGATTCGTAATCCACCGGGGTATCGAGCGCTTCCGCCGGGATGCAGCCGCCCGAGGGGCCGCCGGTCTGGACAGCTTTGATCCGGGCGCCGTCGGGGGCGCCGCCGCCCATCTCCTCGACAATTTTCCGCAGCGGGGTGCCCATGGGCACCTCGATCAAGCCGGTGTTGGCAATCTTGCCGGCCAGAGCGAAGACCTTGGTGCCCTTGCTTTTTTCGGCGCCCATCGCGGCAAACCATTCCGCGCCCCGGCGGAGGATGGGCGCGATGTTGGCGAAAGTTTCGACATTGTTGATCAGGGTGGGGCAGCCATGCAGGCCGCTCTCCGCCGGAAAGGGCGGACGCGGCCGCGGCACGCCGCGTTTCCCCTCGACCGAGGCCATGAGCGCGGTCTCCTCGCCGCAGACAAACGCCCCCGCGCCCATGCGCAGATCAATGTTGAAGTTGAACGGCGACTCAAAGATCCCGCTGCCGAGCAGGCCCAGTTGTTTGGCCTGTTTGATGGCCGTTTGCAGCCGGCTGATGGCCAGCGGATACTCCGCCCGCACGTAGATGAAGCCCTGGCTCGCGCCGACGGCATAGCCGGCGATGGCCATGCCCTCGAGCACGCAATGCGGATCGCTCTCGAGCACGCTGCGGTCCATGAACGCGCCCGGATCGCCTTCGTCGGCGTTGCAGATCACGTACTTTTGCTGGCTGACGGTCTTGGCCACCGTGCCCCATTTGAGGCCGGTGGGGAATCCCGCCCCGCCCCGCCCCCGCAATCCGCTGCGGGTGATGGTGTCCACCACGTCTTTAGGCGTCTGCTCGCGCAAGACATAGTGCAGCGCCCGGTAGCCCTCGGCGGCGATATAAGACTCGATCCGCTCGGGGTCGATGTGGCCGCTGTTGGCCAGTACGATCGCGAGTTGGCCCGTGAAAAACGGTTGTTGTGGATCGCCCTGCGCGAGCGCGGTCGGCGCGCCCCGGAGCGCGGCGATCAAGGCGGGCGCTTCCTCGCGGGTGATCTTCTGATATAGCGGCCCCTCGTGAACGGTCCGGAGCTCCACGCTGGCCCCCTCGTCCTCGAGGACGTCCACCTGCACCAGCGGCCCCTGGCAGCAGAGTTTCATGCAGCCCACCCCGCGCACTTCCACTTCGTCCGTCATCCCGGCGGCCTGGACCGCCTGCTCGAGCGCCTCTTTGACGCCCTTGGAATTCGCGGATAGACAGCCCGCGGCGGTGCAGCAGCGCAGCGTGAATTTCTTGCGCGCGGCGCGCTCTTTCCGCGCGATCTCCCTCAACTCGTCACTGATCATGGTCCACCCATCCTTTCACCATGGCCACGGCGGATTCCGGGGTTTGCCGCGGGGTGACGGTGCCGTCATACACCACGGCGGGGGCGAGGCCGCAGGCGCCGATGCAGCGGGCGGTGAGCAGGGAGAGGCCGTGGTCCGGGGTGGTCTCGCCGGCCTGGATGCGGGCTTTCGCTTCGATCGCGGCGAGGACTTTGTCGGCCCCCCGCACATAGCAGGCCGTGCCCATGCACACCACGCAGGTGTGCCGCCCCTGGGGCTTGAGGGTGAAGAAGTGGTAAAACGTCGCCACGCCATAAACCCGGCTGGCCGGCAGCTTCAGCCGATGCGCGATGAACAGCAGGAGGTCATCCTCCAGATACCCGAACAACTCCTGCGCCTTGTGTAGCACCTCGATCAAGGCATCCTGCTTGAACTGGTGCTTTTTCATGTGGGTCTCGAGGATTTTGAAGCGCTTGTCGCCGCTCGCATGCTCCAAAATCCGCGGCAGCCGGTTGGGTTTCCTGATTGAAAACGTCGCCATCATACGCTTTTCGGGCCGGGCCGGGGCGCTTCCGCAACAGTGCGCAACTACCGCCTGATCCCAAGCGCAGGGTACCCCGGCTTGCGGACAGGCGGCTGAGCCGGAATTGGCATTTCCTAAACTTTTTTTGCGGTAATTCAGCATCAAGGATACTACTATTAGATGCCTTAACAACTTATCCAGACCGCCCGACGGGGGAATCCGCGGCGAGCGGAGCGGGGCCGGGGCCGGAAATTTGCCCAGTTGCGTCCGGGGCGGTATCTGCTAATCGTAGTTTGTGCATTTTTTCGTTCAGCAAACTCCTCTGCGCGATCTGTATGAGAAAGTCGCGGGGGGAGAGCGGCTTACGACGGGCGAAGCCCTGCGGTTGTTTGAGAGCCGGGACTTGAACGCGGTGGGGGCCATTGCCGATCTGGCGCGGGAACGCCAGGTGGGCAACCGGGCCAGCTACATTCTCAACCGCTACATCAACTACTCCAATTACTGCATCCTGAGCTGCCGGTTCTGCGCCTTCTCGCGCAAGAAACGGGATG
Organism: Verrucomicrobiota bacterium; assembly: GCA_039806935.1. GTDB lineage: Bacteria > Verrucomicrobiota > Verrucomicrobiia > Limisphaerales > UBA8199 > JBDHQH01. Next base: position 4,532 of record JBDHQH010000061.1, on the reverse strand, counting down.
CGGATGGCTTTCAGCTCACCCTCGAGGAGATCGTGGCCAAAGCCCGGGAGGCGCTGAGGCAGGGCATCACGGAGCTGCACATCGTGGGCGGCCTGCATCCCTCGCTGCCATTCAGCTACTACACGGACATGCTGCGGACGCTGCGGGCGCTGGATCCGGCGCTGCGGCTCAAATGCTTCACCGCCATCGAGGTGTTGCATCTGGCCTGGCTGGCGCGCAAATCCATGCCCGACACCCTGGCCGAGTTGAAGGCGGCGGGGCTGCATTCGCTGACCGGCGGCGGCGCGGAGATTTTCCGCCCGGAGGTGCGCGCGGCGATCGCGACCGGCAAGGAGTCGGCGGAGGAGTATCTCGAGGTGCATCGGACCTGGCACCGCCTGGGCGGCCGCAGCACCTGCACCATGCTCTACGGCCACCTCGAGAGCGTGGCGGATCGCGTCGATCACCTGGCGCGGCTGCGGGAGCTGCAGGACGAGACGGGCGGCTTTGTGGGATTCGTGCCGCTGGCGTACCAGCCTGGAAACAACACTCTCCCGGTGGACCACCCGCCCAGCGGTTTTGACACCCTGCGCACCATCGCCATCAGCCGGATTTTTCTCGATAACTTCAAGCACATCACCGCCTACTGGGTCGGCCTGGGGACCCGGCTGGCGCAGGTGGCCTTGAGCTACGGCGCCGATGATTTGCACGGCACCATCCTCGAGGAGCATATTTTTCACATGGCCGGCTCCGCCACCCCGCAAGGCCGGACCGAGGAGGAGATGGTGAGGGCGATTCGCGAGGCGGGCCGGGTGCCGGTGCAGCGCGGCACTTTTTACGAGCCGCTTAAAGTGCGGGAAGAACCGGTGGAATCCGCCGCCGCGCCCACCCCGCGGGAATGCGCCCTCCGCTCATGAGCGCGCCCGAGGAAACCCCTAAATTGCGGATGGCGCCGGACGAATCCCCGGAGGCTCTGGGCAGGCGGCTCGAGCGGGAGCAGCGCGCCGGCGAGCGGCGGCGGGAAAGCGGCCTCGAGCAATCGCTGGCGCCGTTTCGCGTCGGCTCGGTGAAGGCGCTGAACGCCGTGCCCCTGACGCGGGGCCTCGAGGAGGAAGTATTCTACGCCACGCCCGCCGAACTGGCCCGCCGGCTGCGCCGCGACGAGTTGGACGCGGCGCTGGTCAGCGTGGTCGAGGTGCTGTTCACCGGCCGCTACGACATTCTGGACACCATCGCCATCGCGGCGCTGGGGGAGGTGCGCAGTGTGATTCTCGCGCATCGCCGCCCGCTCGAGGAGGCGCGCGAGGTGTATCTGGATCCGGCCTCGCTGACCAGCGCGCAACTGACGCGCATCCTGCTGGCCGAGCGCGGGATTCATCCCGAGTTCAAGCCGCTGCCCGGCTACGATTTTTCGCGATTGCCCGATTACGCCCTGCTGATCGGCGATCATGCCCTCGATCTGGCGCTCGGACCGCATGAACACCAGATCTGGGATCTGGGCGCCGCCTGGCTGGAGTTGACCGGGCTGCCCTTTGTGTTCGCCGTCTGGGCACTGCGCCGGGACGTGGAGAACACCCGGTTGCGCCGGCAACTGCGCGAGGCGCGGGACTTCGGGCTGGATACCCTCGAGCAAATCATTCGCGAGCGGCCGGAGTACACCGAGGACTTCCGGCGGGATTACCTGGGGTGGCATATCCACTACCACCTGGGCGCGGATGAGCGGCGCGGCCTCCGCAAATTCATGGAACTGCTGGTCCGGCACGGGGCGGCCGTGCATGAGCCGCGGTGGGTGACCTGAGCGGCCTTCAGCCCTCGCCCGCCTCGAGGCGGGCCAGCACCTCGGGATCCCGCACGTCCACCCAGCGGCCCTCGATCTCGAGCCCCGCCAGCACCTGCCCGGCGGCCACCATTCCGCTGATCGCGTCGGTCAGCTCGAATTCGCCTCGGGGCGAGCGTGCCAGCCGGGCGGTGAACTCGAAAAGCCCCGGGCGGAAGATGTAAATGCCGGCGTTGTACCACGCCGGTTCCCCCGGCTTGAGCCAGCCCGTGCGCCGCAGCTCTTCCAGTTGATCGGCGGAGGGCTTCTCCACCAGCCGCGCCAGGCGAAATTGATCGTCAAAAAAGTTCAAGCCGCCCTGGGTGACATCCTGGCCGGGAGTGACGGTGATGACGCCCGCGAAGTCATCCTCGTGAAATCTCCCGAGCATGCGCCGGTAGGTATCCGGCCGCACCAGAATGTCGCCGTAGGTGAGCAGGAACGGGGAGGCGCCGACGAATTCGCGCGCCACCTCGGGGGCTTTGCCGGTGCCGTCCTGCACCCACTGCCGTCCGTAGCGCACCCGGGCGCCCCAGCGCGAGCCATCGCCGAAATGCGCTTCGATCACCTCGGCGCGAAACCCGGTGACCATGAAGACCTCGTGAATCCCCGCGCTGACAATCCCTTCGAGAATGTGCTCAAGGATCGGTTTGCCCCCCACCCGGAGCATCGGCTTGGGCATTTCGTTCGTGAGTTCCCGCATGCGGGTGCCTTTGCCGGCGGCCAAAATGACAGCTTTCATGGAATTCAAAGGTCGAACGGTTCGCGCCGGCCGCGGGTGAACCGGCAGGCTTGCTGGCAGCCCGCCGCCCGCGCCAGCGCCAGCGCCTCGCGGAAATGCATTCCCACCTCCTCCGGGGCGTGGGCGTCCGAGCCAAAAGTCAGCGGGATGCCCAGCCGCGCCGCCGCCTCGAGCAGGCGCGGATGCGGATACATCTCCCGGCAGCTCTTGCGCAGGCCGCCGGTGTTAATTTCCAGCGCCGCGCCGGCAGCCCGGGCGGCGCGTAAAAAGGGATCAAAGAGGCCCAGCCAGTCGCCGGGCGGATAAAAGCCAAACCGTTTGCACAAATCGGCGTGACCGATGATGTGAAACAGACCCGAAGCCGCGGCCAGCTCCAGCCGCGCGGTGTACTGCCTCCACACCTCGAGGATATCGCGCGATTTCCACTCGTCCACTTGCCCCGGGTTGTCGAGGGCCCAGGCATCCGTCACATAATGGACCGAGCCGATCAGGTAATCCCATGGATGGCGCTCTGCCAGTTCGCGGATCCAGGGCTCGTGCCCGGGCAGATAGTCCACCTCGAGGCTCAGTTTGATGGTGAGCTGGGGAAACTCGCGCCGGGCGCGCTCGACCTTTTCGACATACTGATCCAACTCGGAAATCTTCATCCGCCAATCGTCAAAATCATCCCGGCGCATCGGGCTGTGATCCGCAAACCCGATTTCGGTCAGGCCCAGGCTCGCCGCGCGGGCGGCGTATTCCACCGGCTCGCCGCGCGCGTGGCGGCAGAGCGGGGTGTGCAGGTGATAATCCGGCGGCAACATCCGCCTCATGAATACCCGAATTCATCCCGTCGGCAAGCGAAAGGCCGCCCGCCACCAATCGGGTCGGCCGGAATCAACGCGGCGGAAGGAACGTTTGTTGCAAGCCACCCGCAGGTGTGCGGACCAGGTCGCCCGGGCGGACGCCATGCCGGTCGAACCAGCCCCGATTAACCTCGAGCACAAACTGGACGCGGTCGCTCGCGGCGGTGACCGAATTTGTGTTGTGCGGCTCGAGCTCGTGGATTTCCAGAATCACTCCCTCGGGATCAAGGTAGGCCGCGGAGAGGGGCACCTGGGTGTTTTTCATCCAAAAAGCCGCCTGATGCGGGCGGGCGAAGATGAAGAGCATCCCTTCATTCTCGGGCATTTCCTGGCGGAACATCATGCCCGTGCGGATTTGGTCGAACGAGGCGGCGATTTCGGCGTTCAGTTCGGCGGGCCCGAGCCAGAGCTTCACCATTGGAAGTTTCGGCTGGGCGCGGGTCGGCTCGTCCGGCAGCCGTTCCGCTGGCTCTGGCCGGCTTCCCGGATGCGCGCCGCCGCAACCGGCGCCAATCAGCAGCGCCACGCACCACGGCAGACCAAGCCAAATGCCTTTCATTGCAGTTAAAACTGCGAAAAGTTCGCCGCCATTTCAAGCCGCGCGAAGAGGCAACTCCCGCCCGGACGTTGAGGTTGCGTTCTCCCGAGAAAGGACGCTTCGGCGAAAACATCCCTACCCGGGAACGCGTCCCCGGTGCTCCCGAACCCGGAGGGTTCGCAGCCATTAGCCGATGGTTGAAGAGCGCAGCGACGACACCACCGGAAGACGATTCAAAAAAACCATTCGCATCCCGGAGGGATGCCAGCCGCGGGCTGCGATCCCTCCGGGATCGGACATGGGCCTGTCCGCGCACACAGGAGGAAGGAGGCGTTCGTATCGTAGAACGGGTAGGGACGCCTGGCCTAAGGCATCCGGGTGAGGCACTCCGGCCAGGCGGGGAGCGCAGCCTGAAGGCTGCGGCTACATCCGGAGCGTCTGATCGGGAATCCCCCTGTAGTCGCAGCCTTCAGGCTGCGTCGGCGTCCGGGCCAGTCGGGGAGCGCAGCCTGAAGGCTGCGGCTACATCCGGAGCGTCTGATCGGGAATCCCCCTGTAGTCGCAGCCTTCAGGCTGCGTCGGCGTCCGGGCCAGTCGGGGAGCGCAGCCTGA
>JBDHQH010000003.1:0-79708 GCA_039806935.1 Verrucomicrobiota bacterium | reverse complement strand
GAGTTCGCCAGGCGCACAGCACCCCAGTGAGCGAAGTTTACTCTCGAAACACGCGGATTCCACGTTTTACCCACGAAATTCCCGGAATACCCTGACTTTCCCCCAGTCGCCGCTGTCGGAGGCCATGGGCGTTGATTGCCGGCTCCGATTCGTCCTTCTGCAGCAGTGATTCATTCGCGTCCATTGGCGTCCATTCGCGGTTCACTTCTTTGGCGGTTGCTTCTTCGTTTTCTTGCGGGGCCGGGGTTGGCAAAAGGCCTCGCCTTGTCCCGGGCATTTCCACAAAGACCGCGTTGAGCGACCCGTTGGGGAGCCGTCGCCGGTTATCGATTTCCGGGATTGGCGTTTTGCGCGGGCGCGTTGGCATCGCGAATCCGGCGCGCCCGTTCCAGTTCGCGGTTCATCCAGTAAGCCGCCAGCAGGGTCGCGATCAGGACGGCGCCGATGGCCAGCAACACCCAAAGGAAGCGGCGGGTCCCCGCGTTCGCGCCGGGAGTCGAGTCTGTCATCATCTGGTGGGAAACATGGCGGACTTCGCGAAAAGGTCAACGCGGACTCGCGCGGCGAGGCGGAGATTTGGCGGCCGCCGCTTGCGAATGCTGCAAAGCGTGTCAGTTTTGACTGGCGGCCAGGCGGGGAATCCATAATGCTTGCGGGGTGTCAGCCATTAAATCCGGCGGACACCGGTCTGATGATCGTGCGCGCAGGCGCGGCAAATGAGCAGCGAACAACCAATTGAACTAGAAGGCACGGTTTCGACCGTGCTCCCGGGCACCATGTTCCGGGTGAAATTAGACAACCAGCACGAGGTGCTGGCCCATCTCTCCGGCAAGATGCGCAAACATTTCGTCCGCCTGACGGTGGGCGACCGGGTGCGGCTGGAAATGTCGCCCTACGATCTGAACAAGGGTCGCATCACCTACCGGCTCCGGTAGATTGCCTTTCCTTGCGTCGCCGGCGAATGGATCGCCATTTGGGAACGCCGTGCATGGGGCGGTTTGCCCATTTCCCGCGGTTTTCCAGAAGTTCATGGTAAGCGCGTCTCGCCCGAGGGGGAGGCGAGGCGTTAGCAGAAGCAAAACGGCAACGTTGTTTAGCGGCGTTGCCGTTTTTGATTTTTTCCGGCTAGCGACGCTGTAGGCGCAACACGGACGCCACATTCAGCCCGGGTCTGATTTCCCGGAGATCCGCGCCGGCGGATGTTGCCCCCATGAGAGGATGGAGTCGCTTGCGCAACAACGTGAAGTTCATGTCAGGTCTCGCCCTGGTCGTGGCGGGGCTGACCCTGATCGGCGGCTGGTATTTCCGCGCGCCCACGCGGGAAATTGGGCGCGAGGAGTTGGTGCGCCTGCTCGAGAGCGGCGGCCTGCGCGAGGCGCGCGTCACTCCGACACCGTATGCCGGGTTCTTTCAGGTCGAGGGCCGGCTGGCGGGCCGGGAGAAGGTCTATGCCAGCGCGCGTTTAAGTGAAGCCCAGCAGGAATTACTGCTGGGCCTGGCCGGGGTGAAGGTGGAGCTGGCCGGGCAGGGGCTGCGCGGTCAGGGGATCAGCGTTATTTCCACGCTGCTGATTGCCGCCCTGGTGATCGGGGTGGCGGCCCGCCAGGCGCGGGTCGGCCAGAGCCGCGCCGCGCGGGTTCGCCGGCGGCCCGCGGTCACGTTTCAGGACGTGGCCGGCATCGAGGAGGCCAAGGGCGAGGTGCGGGAGATCGTCGATTTCCTTCGGGATCCTCAGAAATACCGGCGGCTCGGCGGCAGTTTGCCGAAGGGCGTGTTGCTGGTGGGCCCGCCGGGCACGGGGAAAACCATGCTGGCGAAGGCCATTGCGGGCGAAGCCAACGCCGGCTTTTTCAGCGCCCACGGCAGTGATTTCACCGAGGTGTTTGTTGGCGTGGGCGCCCGGCGCGTGCGCCACCTTTTCCGCCAGGCCGCCCAGCACCAGCCGGCCATCATTTTCATCGACGAAATCGATTGCGTCGGCAAAAACCGGAAGCTGGATTCCCACAGCGAGCATCAACAGACCATCAACGCGCTGCTGGCGGCGATGGACGGGTTTGAGGGCAGCGAGGGCATCATCGTGGTGGCCGCCACGAACCGGCCCGAGGATCTGGATGAGGCGCTGCTGCGTCCGGGCCGTTTCGATCGGAAAGTCCACGTGCCTTACCCCGACAGGCGGGGCCGCCGCGCGATTCTCCGGACCCATGCCGCCGGCAAGCCCATTGCCGATGAGGAACGCGCGCTCGAGGCGATTGCGCAGACGACCCCCGGCATGTCCGGCGCGGACCTGGCCAATCTGATGAATGAGGCCGCCATTCTCTGCGCCCGGAAAAACGCCGATGCCATCCGCTTGCCGGATTTGGAGGCCGCCCGGGACAAAGTCCGCTACGGTCAGGAGCGCAAATCACTCGTGCTCCGGCCCCGGGAACGCGAGTTGGTGGCCTACCATGAAGCGGGGCACACGATCGCCCATCTGCGCACCACCACGCTGCCGCCGTTGTACAAGGTGAGCATCGTTCCCCGCGGCCAGGCGCTCGGGGTCACCACGCTGCTGCCCGAGGAGGATCAGAACCTCCACAGCAAGCAATTCCTGCTGGAGCAGTTGCTGGTGCTCATGGGCGGGCGCGCCGCCGAAACCACCTTCTTTCAAGCGACCACCAACGGCGCCGCCGGCGACTTGCAATCGGCCCGCAACATTGCGCGGAAAATGGTCCATGAATGGGGCATGGGCGAGAAGCTCTATTACGAGGTTGAGCAGCGCGCGGCGGAAGCCGAAATCAACCGCCTGCTCGAAAACGCCGACCGGGCCGCCCACCGGCTGATCGAGGAGCGCAAAGACGCGACCCATCAATTGGCCCAGGCGCTCCTCGAAAAAGAAACGCTCACCCGCCAGGAGATTCTGGACCTGCTGCATCCCGCCCCGGTCCAGGCGTAGGCCGGCCGCTGGCGCAGCCGCAATCCCTCTGGCTGCCTGGCAACGAGAGCGGAGAAGGGGCGGACGGCCTTCGCCCGGGGGCGGGCTTTGGCGGTCGTCTCCTGCTGTTGGTTTTGCAAGCTGGCGCGGGTCCGGGTTCCCGTTTCTGCTTGCCTTCTCCAGGGTTGATTGTTTGGATCGGCGGGGGCTGGTTCAAAAACCCGGAACCACGGCGAACCCTTGTGCTACACTGATAACGGCGATAACGGCGAAACGCGATGCATCTACCGGATGGTTACCTGGATACGAAAACGGTGCTGCTGTCCGCGGGGGCGGCGGCGGCGGGGGTGGCGCTGGCCGCGCGCCATGCGCGCACCGCGATTCCGCCGCGCCGGATGCCCCTGATCGGCCTGGGGGCGGCCTTCCTGTTTGCGGCGCAAATGCTGAACTTCCCGGTCGCCGCGGGCACCTCCGGGCATTTGTTGGGCGGCGTGCTGGCGGCGGTTTTGTTGGGGCCCAGCGCGGCGATTTTGGCGCTCACCTGCGTGCTGATCATCCAGTGTTTTGTGTTTGCTGACGGCGGACTCACCGCGCTGGGAGCGAATATTTTCAACCTGGCCATTGTAAATGCGGGCGGAGGCTACCTCGTTTTTCTTGCGGCCCGCTGGCTGGCCGGGAAACGAGATTTGCGGTCAGCCGTTTTTGCCGCGGTGTTTGCCGCGTGGGTGGCCACCGTCGGCGCGGCGGTTTGCTGCGCCGGGCAACTCGCGTTTTCCGGCACGGCGCCCTGGCGGGCGGTATTTCCGGCCATGGCCGGCGTCCACATGTTGATTGGCGTCATCGAGGCGCTGATCACCGGGTTGGTGGTGATGTATGCCGGGCGCGCCCGGCCGGATCTGGTGCATGCCCTGGCTGGCCGGGACGAGGCGGCGGGCGGCGTGGCTTTGGCCGGCTATGGGCTGCTGGTGGCGCTGGGGCTGGCGATGTTTGTGGCGCCTTTCGCTTCGCCGTGGCCGGATGGCCTCGAGCGAGCCATCCGGAGCCTGGGTTTGCCGCTCCCCGCGCTGGCGCCAGCCTCGGCTCCCCTGCCGGATTATCAACTTCCTTTGCTGGGTTCCGCCACCGCCGCGACCGCCCTCGCGGGGATGGCGGGAACCCTGATGGTGTTCCTGGCGGCCGGCCTGCTCGCCCGCGCGCTGGTGCCGGGACTGCGCCGCAAGCCGCATGGAGCCGCCGAACCTTGAAACCAGGGATGCTCGGCCATGGTTTCGCCGCCTGCCGGCCGGGTGGAAATTTGCCGTCGCGCTGGGCTTGATTCTTTGGACCGCGCTGCTGCCGCGGCGGCCCGTGCCCGCCTACGCCTTTCCCGGGGCGCTGGTCCTCGGCGGCTGGATCCTTTGCCGGATGCCGCTGGGCCGGACGTGGCGGCGATTGTTGCTGGCGGAGATGTTCCTCCTCGGGATGGCCGCGCTCACCTTGCTGGACCCCGCGGCCGCCCCGGTGTTTTATTCGGTATTGCTCAAGAGCCACATCTCCGTGCTGGCCCTTCTGCTGCTCACCTGGACCACCCCCTTCGAGGAGTTGCTGGCGGTGCCGCGGCGGCTGCGTTTTCCCGCGGTTTTGCTTTCCATTCTGGCGCTGGCTTGCCGGTACCTGCCGGTCCTGGCGGCGGAGGCGGGCCGCATGCGGCGGGCGCGCGCCAGTCGCGCGTTTCATCCCGGGCGCGGGCTGGCCTGGCGTCAGCTCGCGGAAATCATCGGGCGGTTGTTCCTTCGCGGAGTGGATCGCGCCGAGCGCGTCTATCAGGCGATGAGCGCGCGGGGGTGGAAGTGACCTGGGCCCTGGAAGTGTGGAATCTGACCTACCGCTATCCGGAGTGGGATCGAGCGGCGCTGGACAACCTGACCTTTGCCGTGCGGCCCGGGGAATGCGTGGGCATTCTTGGGCCGAACGGCGCCGGCAAGTCCACGCTGCTTCTGCACTTGAATGGCCTGTTGCCCGAGCGCCTGGACTCCAAACCCCGCATTCGCGTCGAGGGCCTTCCCCTGACTTCCGCCCAGCTGCCCTTGATCCGGCAAAAGGTGGGATTGTTGTTCCAGGATCCGGACGATCAATTGATTTCCGCGACGGTCTTTGACGACGTGGCCTTTGGCCCGCGGCAACTGGGAGTCGCCGGCGCCCTTCTCCAGGCGCTCGTGCGTCGCAGTCTCGAACAGGCCGGCCTGCGCGGCTACGAGGATCGTCCGCCGCATAAACTCAGCCAGGGTGAAAAGCGGCGCGTCTGCCTGGCCGGCGTGCTGGCCTGCCAGCCCGCCGTGCTGGCGCTGGACGAGCCGACCAGCGATTTGGATCCCCGCGGGAGGCGTGAGTTCAAGGCCTTGCTGCGCTCGTTGCCCGGCGCGAAGTTGATTGCCACCCATGATCTGGAACTGGTGGCGGACCTTTGCTCGCGCGCCCTGCTTCTCGATGAAGGCAGGCTGATCGCTGACGGCCCCGCCTTGGAATTGCTGGCCAACGAAGACCTGATGCTCGCGCACGGTCTGGAAAAACCGCACAGCCTCCTGCATCGCCACCCTCATGGCCCGCAGTGAGGAGGCGGTGAGTGGTCGAGACTGGGTCGAAATGGCGACGCTGCGCCGGCGCGCCGGGCGCCTGGGCCCTACGCGCTCCACAGTCGGGCGCGGCACGGCTGAGCCGCGTCACGGCGGCCGCCAGCCCCCCGTGGACACGCCAGCGGGAGTCTGGCCGCCTTCGCCGGGCCGCCAGCCACAGCGCGCCGCCACAGAAACACAAAGCCAGGGAGGACGGCTCGGGAATCTGACGCAAAACCATGTTGTCCGCATAAAAAAATGCGGCACCCCGTCGTCCGATGAATCCCTGTTTCTGAACCAGATATTGATGTTGGAGCCCGCGGTATTCCAAGCGGCGGGCATGTCAAGCTGGTATTGATAAGTCTGCCAGGTGGTCGCGCTTGGTCGCGGAACTGCGATCGGCGTGACGACCGCCCAGACTGGACGTCGATCGCGCAGCAGCAGCCCGAGCAACGGCACCACGCCGCCCAGAATGACGATCCCGAAGATGAGATAGGTTGTTCGCCAGCCAGAGGTCTTGATCAGGTAGCCGCCGAGGGGGTTGAACAGCACGCCACCGATACCCGAGATAGAGCAGAAACGAGAGCGAGACGCCGAGCACGGCTCCGGCAATGCAGAAGTGCCAGACCGCAGTGAAGCGGGACGTCCTCATATACAGAGCGCCGATGACTGCCGCGCTTAGGGTCAGAATCCAACGGGCGCTGTAGTGGTCGAGCAGCTTCCCGGCAACCGAGAGCATCAAGAACGACAAGGCATAGACAAAGGTCATGTAGAGGCCAAGCCCGGACGGACACCCCATCTCGGTGCTGACGGGCTGGTAGAAGCTGCCGGCGCAGCTCATCACCAATCCGACGATGGCACCCATGATCAGGCAGCAGCAAATGACAATGAGGTAGCCGTAGGGGAGTCCGCGCTTGTTCATGATCAAGGTTCCTTTACGTCGAAGTCTGATGGATTGATGGGTGCGCCTGATTACTACTTTCTGGCTTCCGGTCCGTAGAAATAGTTGGCCGTGGCCCCGCCATCAATCAGGAAGTCGCTGCCGGTGATGAAACCGCCCTCCGGCCCCATGATCAGCGCCGCCAGCGCCGCGACCTCGTCGGGAGTGCCGGCGCGGCCCGCAGGCATTTTCTTCAACATCGCCTGATAGAAATCGGCGCGCTCGCCGTGCAATTCGTCGTGGGCCAGCGGCGTGACGATGATGCCGGGGCTGATCGAGTTGATCCGCGCGCCACGTTTGGCCCACTGGATTGCCTCGCCCCGCACGCGCAGCGAGTTGCAGCGCTTCGACATCTGATAAGCATGGAGCGTGTCCTTGACGCCCTTGACGAAATCGAGCTTCAGCAGCTCTTCGGCCGGAGCGGTGGCCAGCAGCGCATCCTGTTCGGCGGTCAGCGCGGGCATGCGGTAGCCCGACTGCGACGAGATCACCACACCCGAGCCGCCTGCCGCCATGACCTTGCCGAACTCTTCGAGCAACACCGCCGTGCCGTAGAGATCAACTTTAAGGATGGCTTCGATGGGGGCCTGCGACGGCGAGACGCCCGCCGCCTGCACCAGTGCCTTGATCGGTCCGATTTCCTGGGCCTTGCTGACCACGGCCTGGATCATGGCGCGGTCCGAAATGTCGGCCCGCATGGCGGTGGTTTCGAATCCGGCGCTCTCGAGCACCTTGGCCGCCGCGTCGGAGGCCTCCTGAGTGTGGTTGGCCACCAGAATGCGGCGGCCACTGCTGATGCGGCGCGCGATCGCCTGGCCGATGCCGCCGGCGCCGATGACTACGGTGACGTCTTTCATGGTTTGGCTTGGTTCATGCTATTCTCTATCTGGAAACTCAGTCCACGCGCAGCAAGGTCTTGATGGCGCGGCGTTCGTCCATGGCTTTGTAACCCGCCGCCACTTCGGCGATGGGCAGGGTCAGGTCGAACACCTTCCCCGGTTGAATCGCCCGCTTGAGCACGCGATCCATCAGATCGGGCAGAAAACGGCGCACCGGCGCGGGGCCGCCGAGCATGCGGCGCTGCGAGAAAAACAGTTTCTGGCCGTCGAAGCTCACGCCGTGCGGCACGCCCACGTAGCCGATGGTGCCGCCCGGGCGGCAGACGCCCATGGCCTGATCCATTGACTCACCCATGCCGACACATTCGAGCACCGACTCGGCGCCAACGCCATCGGTCAGTTCCTTGATCCGGGCGATGCCCTCAGCGCCGCGCTCGGCCACGATGTCGGTGGCGCCGAAGTAGCGCGCCAGTTGCTGGCGTGTGGCGTGGCGGCTCATGGCGATGATCCGCTCCGCCCCCAACTGGCTGGCGGCGAGCACCCCCATCAGTCCTACCGCGCCGTCGCCCACCACCACCACGGTGCTGCCTGCGCGCACCTGCGCGGCCACGGCCGCATACCAGCCGGTGCCGAGCACGTCGGACACCGCCAGCAGGTGCGGGATCATGTCCGCGTCCGGCATGTCGGCGGTCGCCACCAGCGTGCCATCGGCCAGCGGCACGCGCGCATACGGCGCCTGCGCGCCGGTCATGAATTCGCCCTGGGCGCAGGACGAATGAAAGCCGAACTTGCAGTGCGGGCAGGTGTTGTCGGACAGGCAGAACGAGCCGACCACGAACTGGCCGGGTTTGATCGCTTTCACGGCGGTCCCCACCTCGACCACCACGCCGCAATACTCATGGCCCATGTGCGCCGGACCGTCCTGCGGCGACAGCCCCCGGTAGGGCCACAGGTCGGATCCGCAGATGCAGGTGGCGGACAGTTTGATGATGGCATCAGTCGGCTTTTCGATCCTCGGATCGGGGACCGTTTCGTAGCGGACATCGCCGGGACCGTGCATGAGGGTTGCTTTCATAGATCGTTCTCCTGGGTGAATGGGTCAGTGGATATTGGATGTCAGTGTTTGGTGATTCCTGAATCGCAGCAGGTCATCGCGGACTTCCTGCGGCTCCTGCTCCGGCGGCATGTTTGCGGCATCGCCGACGCCATCTGTCGCGCCGGTGTCGTCGGGCTTTATCCCGGCAAAGAGCGGCGCCAGGTCCTGCTGTTCTGGGCCGGTCTCGGCGACCAGTTCGAAGGTTTTGTTCCGGGCTTCATCCAGCGTGAGGCTGGCCACCAGCACCTCGGCGATCTGGCGGCGGGCGATCACGCCGTCCGCGGGCGTGCCGGCGTGCCGCGTGTCGCCCTGAAGCATCACCAGCCGGTGCTGGTCGGCGTCGTTGTAGTCGAACCAGCCGGGCCGCACGATGGTGTAGGCACTGCCGCTGGCGCGCACCAGCCGCTCGGAGCGGCGCTTCCAGTCATGCGCCTCGGTCCTGAGGTTATAGGCACCGGCGCGGTCGGTGACGCCGATGGCGGTCATCAGCGCCAGGCGCAGCTTGCGCCCCCCAAGCGCAAACAGAATGTTGCGCACGCCGCCGTAGTCGATGGCGCGCGTGTCGGCCTTGCCGCCGTTGGAGCCGTGCGTGAAGACGATAGCGTCCACGCCGGCGACCGCCGGCACCAGCGTGCCTGCTTGCGTCAGTTCGCCGACCACGATCTCCGCCTGCGCCGGCAAACCGGCCGTCCTGGCGCGGTCCCGCACCAACGCGCGCACCCCATGGCCGCGACGGAGCGCTTCTTTGACGACGTGGCAGCCGACGCTGCCGGTCGCACCGACGCATAGAACGGTCATTGGTTTGCGAGTCATGGCTAAGTCCTCAGAAAATGGCTGGCTCCGGGAGACAAGTCGTCGATGCCCGTGTTTCCAAGTTTGGTGTAACTCATTTGCTTCTCCTGCCTGAATGGTCGTTTGTCGAGTGATACGGGCCTCATGCCTCTGGGATCGAATACTTCAGGAACCCGGGCTGAGGCTGATCGGGGTCAGGACCACCGCGCACGCCCTTGTCGAGCGCGTCAATGGCGGCGAGTTCATCGCCCGTGAGCGAAAAATCGAAGATATCGAAGTTCTCCGCGATCCGCGCCGCGTGCGTGGACTTGGGAATGACCTGGCGGCCTTGCTGGACGTGCCAGCGTAACATCACCTGGGCCGGCGTCTTGCCGTGCCGTCGCCCGATCTTCACGAGGGCCGCGTCCGTGAACGTGCTGGTCGCTTTCGAGCCGAAGTAGTGGGTGATGCCGCCAATCGGCGACCACGCCTGGGTGAGGATGCCGGCGGCGGCGTTGGCCGCCACGTTGGCGCGCTGGGTGAAGTAGGGGTGCAGCTCGATCTGGTTCACAGCCGGAACGACTACGACCTTGGGCAGGAAGCGCGCCAGGATCGCGGGCGTGAAATTGCTGACGCCGATCGCCCGGACGCGCCCGTCGGTCAGCAACTTTTCCAGCGCCTTGTAAGCCGCGATCGTGAGTTCGAAGTCCTCGACCCGCGGCTGGTGCAGGAGCAGCAGGTCAATGACATCAACGCCAAGCTTGGCAGCCGCCTTGTCGAAGGCGCGCAGCGCCGCGTCGTAACCGTAGTCGGTGACCCACAACTTGGTCTCGAGGAAGACCTGATCGCGCGCGATGCCAGATCGGCGGATGGCCTCACCGACCTCGCGCTCGTTGCCATAGGCTGCGGCCGTGTCGATGTGCCGATAGCCGGTCTTGAGTGCGGCAAGCACGGCGGAAGTCGTCTCCGCCGGCGGCGTCTGAAAGACGCCGAACCCGATGACCGGGATCTCCACGTCATTGTTGAGGGCGAAATGCGGGATGGTGGCTTTGCTCATGATGCTTCTCCTGTGTTGGTTGAATTGCTTGCTGGCGCTGCTTCGCGCCCGACCATTGCCAGTTGTGCCGGCGCGTAGCGTTCGCCCGCGATGTGGATTTGCGCCGCCGAGGTTTCGATCTCGCACAGGTCGGCCGCCGAAAGTTCGACGGAAACCGCGCCGAGGTTTTCATCCAGGCGAGACAGCTTCGTCGTGCCCGGAATCGGCACAATCCACGGCTTCTGCGCCAGCAGCCACGCGAGCGCGATTTGCGCGGGCGTCGCGCCCTTCTTTTTTGCGATCGTGCCCAGCAGGTCAATCAGCGCCTGGTTGGCCTTCATCGCTTCGGGTTGGAAGCGCGGCAGCGTGCTGCGGAAATCCGAACCGTCGAGCTGCGTCTTTTCATTCATCGCCCCCGTGAGAAAGCCTTTGCCGAGCGGGCTGTAAGGCACGAGACCGATGCCCAGTTCTCCGCACGTTTGCAGGATGCCGTTTGTTTCGACGGTGCGCGTCCACAGTGAGTATTCATTTTGCAGCGCCGTGACCGGCTGCACGGCGTGCGCGCGGCGAAGCGTCTGGGCGCTTGGCTCGGACATGCCGAAATGACGCACCTTGCCGGCTTGGATCAATTCCTTCACCACGCCCGCGACCTCTTCGATCGGCACGTTCGGGTCAACACGATGTTGATAGTATAAATCAATGACGTCCAGGCGCAGCCGTTGGAGCGAACCTTCGACGGCTGGTTTGATCCGTTCCGGTCGGCTGCTCAAATTCGCCACGCCCGGACGATGGTCCGGCCCGCTCAGATCGAACCCGAATTTCGTCGCGATGACGACCTTGCCTTTGAACGGCGCGAGCGCCTCACCCACCAGTTCCTCGTTGGTGAACGGCCCATACACTTCGGCGGTGTCGAAAAAAGTGACGCCGCGATCCACTGCCGCGTGCAGCAGCGTGGTCATTTCTGTCTTATCCTTCGGCGGGCCGTAGGAAAAACTCATGCCCATGCAGCCCAGCCCGAGGGCCGAGACTTCGAGATTACTGTTACCGAGTTTGCGTGTTTTCATGGTGTGTCCTTTAGTTTGGTTCCAATGTTTCGCCGCTACTCCTTTCGCGCTTGTGAACAATTCCTTGGCGACCCTGATGACGCTCATGGCATTGGACCACCCCGGAAACGAGCGCCACTTCGTCGGTGGAGTTGGCTGGATTGTTCACGATAATTCCTTTGGCTCAGGCTTTGTCTTGTGCCACAAAGCCGGCCACGCGCCACGCATCAAAGGGCGGTTCGGCGCCCGGATAGTAGGTCGCGCTGACGATGTTCGCGGGATTCACCAGCCCGACCCCACCGGTTTGGTTGTGGAATGAAAAGATGGAGTTGTTGAAGAACTCGTTGAGGAAACGCCGCTGGTCGAGCACCGTCGGCGCCGGCAAATCATAGCGCAGGAAAACCGAACTCCCGCCGGACATCGCGAATTGCCCGAACCCCGTGACGGGCTTGCCGGGGGTATGCATGAGGTCGCCGCGGGTTTGGTCGCTGATTTCGGAGCGCAATGCCCGATCTTCCCATTCCTCGCGGGTGACTTCCGCGCGGTTGATGTCCGCGCCCGGGCCATCAAGCAAGAGCAAGCCGCCAAGACCGTCTCCGTCCAGATCGAGCCGGACAATATTGGCGGTGCGGCTGATGAGGAGACTGCGCTTGGAGGCGATGATGAGATTGGGCCGGGCAAAGAGGCGGCCCGAAGCAATCTGCATCACGATGTGTTGCGCCGCCTCGGTGTCCGCGGCGGTGAATTGGATTTTCTCGCTGTTCACCAGCAGCAGCGTGCCGGTCAGAGTTTTGATGTCGGTGGTTTTCATTTTATTTGGTGTCAATTTGGTTTCAGGTTCGTCGCTTGGCGAGCAGTTAAACGCGGTCGCGGTTAGGGAAACTCGCTCAATCGTTACTTGCGGTATTGCTGGTCGCTGACCTTTTCCAGCCAGTCCACGACCTTGCCATCGAGCGCCTCTTGAATGGCGGTATGCGTCATGGCCGTCGTGGGTGCAGCGCCATGCCAGTGTTTGAGTCCCGGCGGAAACCAGACCACGTCACCCGGACGGATTTCTTCAATCGGCCCGCCCTCCCGTTGCACCCAACCAAGACCAGATGTGACGATCAGGGTCTGACCGAGCGGATGGGTGTGCCACGCGGTGCGCGCGCCCGGCTCGAACGTCACGCTTGCGCCGCTCACCCGCGCCGGAGCGGGAGCTTGAAACAGCGGGTCAATCCACACCGTCCCGGTGAACCAATCCGCCGGACCTTTGGCGGACGCTTGTGTGCCAACTCTTTTGATTTCCATATCCAACTCCTTTCGTGTGAGTGCTGAGGTTGTCGTTTGGCCGCGCAGCATCGCCGGGAAGATGAAAGCCGTCGCAGCGACAGCGCCCATCGTTGTTAAGAATGTTCGGCGAAGAAAGCGCATGTTTTTCATAACGCAGGCACACTACCCCCTGTGGCGGAATCCTGCTCTCGCAATCCTGCGATGTCTGTCGCAATCCTTCGGGAATTATGCCAGCCGGTTATCAGCGGCAGTTCCGAAACTCCGTCGGCGTCAGGCCCACGACGCGCCAACCGAATCGCCGACCGGGCCGAATTCCCCGTGGGTCTGTTTGGGGGGGACGCACGCGCCGAGGGCCGGGGACGCCTCGGTAAACGCCGGAGATCATTACACCGCCCGCACCACCTGGGCTGGTGGCTTCAATTGCATCCGTGGGATTTCCTTCTTACATTCAACATCGTTCAAATGAAAGAAGCCGCGAATCCCCCTACGTCTGGCAATCCACTTTTCTCCCCAGGTCAGGCTGCGGGTGATGAGTATCCGCCGGATCTCGCCCGCTTCGTGATTGACCATTGGCCCGCTCCGCGACCGGCGGGCGCCGGTGGCGCGGTGCCGGAACTCGCCCCGTTGACGCACTTTCTCTCCGCCTGTTACCAGGCAAGCCTGATGCGCGAGGAAGACCGGCCCGTGACCTTTCGTGCGATCCTCGCCCCACCGGAGCATTTTTCGCCGGACGGCATCGCGCCCGCCGGCCTGCGGCGGCTGGCCTTTTGCGAGTCGTTCCCGCTCGACGTGGGCCAACTGCGGCGCTTGTCCGTGGCGACCGACACACGACGGACCCTCATCGGCATCCATCCGGGCGACGACCAGGCCCTGCACATCTGGGGGCTGGTCAACTCCGGCCCGCGCTGGCTTCGTGACATCCAAGGCGGCCGGCGGCCGGGGACTCCGCTCCCACCCGTGCCGGTCGCGGTGGTGGACGCGCCGGGATTCGTCCGGGTGCATTGTGGGCAGGAACTCGTTGCCAGCCTCCGCGTCGGACGCATCACCGCCTCGCGGGCGGACGCCTTTGAGTCCTCGTGGTTGCCGGACCGATTCACTGACTTTCGGGATGAACTGATGGCGCGACATGCCCGCGCCCGAGCCAATGCCGCGACTCCCTGGGCTCCGCTCGCACCGCCCCTGGCGCTGGAAATCACGAAGCGCATGATGAAACGCGTAATCACCCTCCTCCGCGACGCGCGGCACGGCGGCACCATCGCCTTCATCCCCATGGAGAGCGGGGCGGAATTGTGTGCAGTGGATCCTTTCATCAACTTGAAATACGGCATCGGGGATTCTCCCGCAGGCGGTTCATTTCTTGACCTGGTCGTCTCGATCTTGAATCGCCTCGCCGCCATCCATGGTGCCGGCCCGCGTCCGCAGCAACCTGTCACTTGGGCGGACTTCGAATCCACCTCGGACGACGAACTCATCATGCTCGATGAAGCGATCTTTGAAACCGCCCACCTGGTCGCCGGACTGGCCTCCACGGATGGCGCGGTCGTTCTGAACAAACGGAACGACATCCTGGGATTCGGCGGCGTGATTTCCGGGCGACTGCCGGCGGTGAGGAGCGTGGATCGTGCGCTCGATCTCGAGGCCAACACCGTCGCCGAAGAAGCGACCGAAACGATCGGCACCCGTCACCAGTCCGCATATCGGCTGGCCGGAGCGCTCCCGGGTGCCACCATCGTCGTGATCTCGCAGGACGGCGAGGTGCGCCTCGTGACCCAGAAAAACGGCCGCGTCACCTACTGGGAGCAGGAATGAACCAAGGCGATGGTTCGGGTGTGATTAAAACTGTCGGCCACGACCCGTTCCGCCTCGTTCGCGTCCTCGTCGTCGTCCTCGCAGTCCTGCAAAACGGGGCGAGGACGAGAACGACGACGAGGACGAGAACGATGGTTGTGCGGCAGTTTCAGTCACACCCCGATCGTCCGGCGAATCTTGCGCCGACTGGTTGATTCACCGATGATTCAGCCGAAAGCGGCGAGGTTCCGGTTCATGACCATTCCCGACACAACGTCTGCTGAAGGGCTGAAGCGTTATCAGCGCGGGACGTGTCTGGCCACCAGTCGAGGGCAGGCCTGGCGGGATCTTCAGGCTTCCATCTATGCGTTGCCGCCCAGTGGCGTGGCGCACATCCCGGCGGTGAGTGAACCCGTGCTGGTGTGGACGACTTCCGGCGAGGTTGAAATCGAGGAGTGGGAAGACGCAGGGCCTCACTTTAAGAGCGTGATCCGGAAGGGGGTGTTTTTCCTGACTTCGACCAGCGGGCCCTACCATTGCCAATGGCGCCAGCTCTCCTCGGAGCGCTTTGAATACATGATGGCCTTGGTGGCGTTGCCGCTGCTTCAGCGGGCCATGGAGGAAGTGTTTGGGGTGGCCTACGCACCGCGCGCCCGACTTCGGGATGTCTCCGGATTCACGGACGCGACCTTGAACGCGCTGATGGAGCAGGTGCGTCGTGAACTGCACAAGCCAAAGGCGAGTTCACTCATTGTGCAGGGACTGGCCCAGGTGATCGCGGTTCATTGTGTCCAAAATTATGCTGACGTGATTGACACGGTTCCGCCGCGCGGGGCTTCGCTCCCGGGATACAAGCTGCGACAGATAACGGACTGGATGACGGAACACTACGCCGAGGATTTCAACCTGGACCAATTGGCCAGCCGGGCGGGACTCAGCAAGTTTCATTTTCACCGGCTGTTCAGCCATGCGCTTGGCGTTTCGCCTTCGGCCTACCACACGAATCTGCGCCTGGATGCCGCGCGCACACTTCTGCGCGAAACGAAAAGGAGCATCACTGACGTTGCGCTCTCGGTCGGCTATTCAAGCTCCAGCTATTTCGCCCAGGTTTTCCGAAAGGAAACCGGCATGTCGCCTCGCGACTATCGTCACAACCCATAAGCGCATCCCGGCGGCGGCACGGGGATCGAGCCGACCGCGACAAAGATTCCCGCAAGATTTCTACAAATCGAGCAAGAGCTTCTGAGACACGGTCGAGGCGGCGTGGTATTTCTGAGGCCATGAAAACAAAATATCTGCTCCCATTGTTCGCCTTCGCCTGGCTTGCCGAGACCGCTCTGGCCGCCGATGGTATCCCCGCCAGGGGTTACGCGATGTTCGCAAAGGACGGCCAGTTCCAGCCCTACGAGTTCCAGCGCCACGCGGTCGGCGACAACGACGTCCTGATCGAAATTCTCTATTCCGGCATTTGTCACAGCGACATCCACATGGTCCGCGGCGACTGGAGCCCGGCGCGGTATCCAATGGTGCCCGGCCATGAAATCGCCGGCCGCGTGACGCAGGTGGGCAAGAACGTCACCAAATTCCGGGTGGGCGACACTGCGGGCGTCGGGTGCATGGTGAATTCCTGCGGCGTCTGCGATCAATGCAAGGCCGGCCAGGAACAATACTGCGAGAAGGGCGCGACGCTCACCTATGCCAGTCGTGATCAGCGCCACGGTGGCGAGATCACCCAGGGAGGCTATTCGGACAAGATCGTCGTTACCGAAAGTTTCGCCATCAAGATTCCGGAAAAGGCCGAACTGGACAAAGTCGCGCCGCTGCTTTGCGCCGGGGTGACGACATATTCGCCGCTGCGATTCACCAAAGTTGGCCCGGGTGACGAGGTCGCCGTCGCCGGCTTCGGCGGTCTGGGTCACATGGCGCTGCAATACGCCGTTTCTTTCGGCGCGAAAGTCACCGTCTTTGACATTACCGAAAACAAGCGCGCCGACGCCCTCAAGCTGGGGGCCGTTCGCTATGTGAACGTCAACAACCCCGACGAGTTGAAGGGGCTGAACGGAAAATTTCGCGTCATCCTCAGCACCATCCCCGCCAATTACGATCCGATGCTGTATCTGCGGATGCTCCAGCAAGACGGCGAAATGGTGGTGCTCGGTCTTCCCGCCGCCAAGGACGCGCCTTCGCTGAACATTCTGGCGCTCGCGTTCACTCCGCGCCGGAAAATCTACGGCTCCCAGATCGGCGGCATCCGCGAAACGCAGGAGGCGCTGAATTACTCGGTCGAGCACCGGCTCTATCCGCAGGTCGAAATCATTCCCATCCAAAAGCTCGACGAGGCTTACGCGCGGGTTGTTTCGGGCGATGTGAAGTTTCGTTACGTCATTGACATGAAGTCGCTCAAGTAAACTTTGCCCGTCGGACGTGCTTCGTATCAAGCACTATCACACAACCGCGTTTCAGCACCGTTCTCGCGTATTCACTGAAGTAGCTTGAACCCAAAATGGCCAGTTCAACCTGCCTCCCAGCACTGAGGAACACTGGTGTGCAAACCTGATAAACCTTGGCATAATTGCCGCCAGCAAAACGCTACAATCGTGAAGCCCTACATCATTTGTCACATGGCCGCCAGTCTCGACGGCCGCACCCTCGTGGATCGCTGGCACCCGGAGAACAGCCTCCCGGACGGACTCTATGATCAACTTCATACTCAGCTCGGTGGCGACGCATGGATCATTGGCCGATCCAGCGGCCAGGAGTTTGCAGAAGGCACAACCTATCCGCCGCATACCGGCGGGGGGTTTGGGCGCGAGCCGTGGCTTGCCCGGCGTGGACTGGCCGCCTACGCGGTCGTTTTGGATCCTCGCGGCAAGATTGCGTGGGGCCGATCGGATATTGACGACGACCCCATCGTGGTGGTGCTATGCAAGAGTGTTCCCGACTCGCATCTGGCGGGACTTCGGCGTGATGGGGTGTCCTATATTTTCGCGGGCGAACAGACGCTCGATCTCCCGCAGGCACTCGAAATCCTGAATCGTGACCTCGGCATCAAGCGACTACTCCTCGAAGGCGGGGGCCGCACCAACGCGACCTTTCTCGACGCCGGTTTGCTTGACGAGTTGAGCCTGGTGCTTTGCCCCGCCATTGACGGCAACAACGGTGCGCCGAACCTTTTTGAAGCCGGAGATTCGAGGGCTGGCGCGGCTTCGGTCGCCAGCATCAACCTCCAGAGCAGCGAAACTGTCGCGGGCGGAGTGCTCTGGCTCCGCTATCAACTGCGCTACGGCTGACGCGAGCAAGAATCACTTGCTCCGCGCCGAGAGGTAACCTTGCGCTGTCCCACCACGATTCCAGCTCCTCCCGTGGTCTCTGAATCTAAAGCGAACTCCGAAACTCGGTTGAGCTTCGCGACGAACAGCGCGGGCGGCGGTGACTTGGTGTTTCACCCTTTTGATCGTGGCGCCTTCGGGCAGGAGGAAGGGCTGGCGCATCAGGTCGCTGGCCGTCCGCAAGGACTCGTTGGCGTCGGCAATCCACGCGGTATCCCGCCGCTTCGACCATTCACTCACCGGTCGGACGGTTCAGCGAGAGTTGCTTTTCGCAACTGGTGAGCACCCGAGGAGTTTGTGCTTCATGCCGGTTCGGTTGGGTGGGTGGAGTTCTGCACATGACGGACCTCATGACTTCATGATGGGCAGGTCGGCGAGGGCATTTTTCAAACGCAGCGCATCCCACGGCAGATGCTCGGTGATGGCAAGGCCGACCATGTCCGCCGCTGTGCCCGCATCCTTCAAAAGTCGCACCACCTGTTCGAGCTTCATCGTGCCCTGCACGATTCCCTCGAACGCATTCTCCGGCACTCCCGGATTGTTGAACAGCAGCGGCGAAAAATGCGCCGGGTCGAGCACGTCGAGGTCGAAGTGGACGGCAAGATGCGTGATGCCTTCCGCCTCGATCCAATCCAGGATGGGTTGGCTATCGTTGGCGAGAGCGGCGGCGGGCGTGTGCCGGATGCCGAGTTTCTTGAGAATGTGTCCTTCGGCATCGGTCCACACGCTCATGCCGGCGATCATCACCCGCGCGGCGGTCAATTTCTCGGGCACTTCGGCGGTGAACGCTTCGTCGCCTCGGCCCAGCAGCATCGCGAGCACGTGGGCATGGGCATGGGAAAACTCGGCCGCGCTCATCACATCGGGATGGGCGTCCACCCAGAGCACGCCCAACGTTCCACGATACCTCCGGTTCAGATAGGCAATCGGGGCCAGGTCCACCAGGCAGTCGCCACCCAGGGTCACGATCCGTGCCGGCTCATGCCGTTCGATGGCCGCCCGCGCCGCCCGCGCCTGGGAGAGCAAAGCCGCCCGAGATTTGATGCCGCGATTCACTTCCGGAATGCTCCCGTCCGGTTCGGGGACGGCCACGGTTTCCTCGGGTCCGTTGTGACTCGGAGCCAGCCAGCGCAGCAATGCGGCGCCAAAGCGATACGCAGGCTCATCGCCGCCCTGCCACTGGGGCATGTTCAGTCTGAGGGTTGTGGAAGGCATAACTGTCAATTTGGATTCTCTGGCACGAGAGCCGTGACGGTATCGAGTTGGGTTAGTTCGTCAGGAGTACGTTGCGAGCGGACAGCTCTCAGGTTGTCATCAATGTGAGAACGCATGTTCAAACCAATTCAGTATGCTCGCTACTGTTCTTTGCGACAGAAGGTGAACACTGCGCCCCCGCCAAGCCGCGCCCTCCCATTCATTTTACTTCCTCCACTTCGCGATGCACGAAGTTGGAGATGCGATGCTTGATCCGCCATTGGCCGTTCTGTTTGACGAAGGTGTCCTTGTAGATGGTGTACATGGTGGTCTTCATCTCCTTCCCGTCCTGTTTCCCAATCAGGATCACCCGGCAGTAGGACGTGGCCTTGGCGGTGTTTCCGGCGAGTTCGTCAATGGTCTGTTGTCCGTTCTGATGGTAAACGGTGTGGAAGTTCGCGAGAAACGCGGTGAAGGTTTCCTTGAGTTGCGCCCGTCCTTTGAGGTTGGAGATGAGTTTGCCGCCGGAAAATGATTCCACCACGCCATCCTCGGTGAAGAGTCGGACTTGCCGATCAATCTCCTTCGTGTCGGCGAGGTTCGAGAAGACATCCACGACCTGCTTGAGGGCCATCTTGTCTTCGATGGTGGCGATTCTTTGTTCGAGGGACGGCGCGTCCGCGCTGTGGGCGCGGGTTGCGGCCACGGTCAAGGTCAGGAGGAGAAGGATTGTTTTCATAATTTGTGTGGTCGAGCGGTGAATGGAGGCATCGCTTTGTTGGTGACGTCCAGGTTAGTGACGGAAGCGACGAAGCGCACGCCGCAAATGTTTGCGCGATGCCTAAAGATCTCTAAGGACGGATTCGGGAGTTCGGAACCCGACGGTAGGGATTGCTTCCAGCGACGCCCGGAGTTCCTTCAGTTCCCCGCTGGTAAAGGTCACTGAAAGGGTGCCGATGTTTTCCGTAAGATGAGCCGGATTCGTGGTGCCGGGGATCGGCACGATGAAGGGCTTTTGCGCCAGCAGCCAGGCCAGGGCGATTTGCGCGGCCGTGGCGTTTTCCGTTTTCGCCCAAGTCTGCGCCAGCGCGGTCACTTTCAGGTTGGCTTTCAGCGCCTCCGGCGTGAAGTAGGGCACGCCCGCCCGACGGAATTCGGGTTCGGGGATGTAGCTTTCGTCGAAGCGCCCGGTGAGCATGCCTCGGCACAACGGTCCCCAAGGCACGAAGGCGATGCCGAGTTCCGCGCAAAGCGGCAGGACGTCGCGCTCCATCACGCGTTCGAGCATCGAGTATTCCGATTGCAAGGCGGCGACGGACTGCACGGCGTGCGCGCGACGGATGGTGTCGGGGGAAACTTCCGACAAGCCGAATTCGCGGACTTTTCCTTTTTGAACCAGGCCTTTGACCGCACCGGCAATGTCTTCAATCGGAACGGCGGGGTCCATGCGGTGCAGGTAAAGCAGGTCAATCGTGTCGGTCTGGAGACGCTTGAGCGATCCTTCCACCGCGGCGCGGATGTGCTCCGGACGGCTGCTTCTTCCGGTGACCTTGTTGCCGTCGTAGGCGAAGCCGAACTTCGAGGCGATGACCACTTTGCCCCGCACGGACCTGAGCGCTTCGCCGACGATTTCCTCGCTGTAGAACGGCCCGTAAACCTCGGCGGTGTCGAAGAAATCCACCCCGTTATCCACGGCCTGCCGGATGACTTTGACCATGGCCTCCTTCGGTTGGGAAGCGTTGTAAATGCCGGCCATGCTCATGCAGCCGAGGCCGATGGGGCTGACCTCCAGCGAGCCGATTTTGCGTTTCCGGCTTTTGGGCGTTTGTGTGGGGGTGGATTTGTCGGCACCCCAGGCGATGGTGCTGCCGAGGGCCGCGGCGGAGGAAAGCATGGCTGTTTGGTGAAGGAACTGTCGGCGGTTGATTGTTGTATTCATCTTGTGGGTGATGTTTGGTTGCGGGTGCCGCGCAGTGGGCTTTTCCCGTGATTGCCTTTGGAGCTGGTTCCGATGTTCACGCCGATGTCGTGGGCGGCCATGAGGGAATCCGGTGCGCGCTGGCCGAAGACTTCGATCTTCGCGAAGGAGGCTTCGAGTTCGCGCATGTCGCTTTCGGTGAACGTCACCTTTGCGGCGGCGATGTTTTCCCGCAGGTGCGCCGGGTTCGTGGTGCCGGGGATGGGCGCGATGAAGGGCTTGCGCGCGAGCAGCCAGGCGAGGGCGATCTGGCCGGCCGTGGCGTCTTTCTCCTTCGCCGTGCGCTCGAGGATTGCGAGCACGGGCAGATTTTTCGCCAGCCCTTCGTCGGTGAAACGAGGGAAGCTGAGGTCGCTGCGCAGGTCGGGGCTTTGGAACTTGTGGCCGGGGCGGATGGTTCCGGTCAGATAGCCCATGCCGAGCGGACTCCACGGGACGAGGCCGATGCCCAGCTCTTCAAGCACGGGGATGACTTCGTGTTCGGGGTCGCGAGTCCAGAACGAGTATTCGTTCTGCACGGCGGTGACGGGGAATTCGGCGTGGGCGCGGCGGATGGTTGCGCCGCCCGCTTCCGAAAGACCGAAATGCCGGACCTTCCCCTGTCGGACGAGTTCGCCCACGGCGCCCGCCACGTCCTCAATGGGAACCTGCGGATCAACCCGGTGCTGGTAGAGCAGGTCAATGTGGTCGGTCTGGAGACGCTTGAGCATGCGCTCGACACTCGGTTTGAGATACTCGGGGCGGCTGTTGAGACCCCGGCGTTCGCCGGTTTGCGGGTCAATTTCAAAACCGAATTTGGTGGCGAGGATCACCTCGTTGCGGTGCGCCTTGAGGGCTTCTCCGACCACTTCCTCACTGTAGAAGGGGCCGTAGATTTCGGCGGTGTCGAAAAAGCGGTGACCGGCGTCGAAGGCATCGCGCACGAGTTTGATGGCGGCGACCTTCTCGGTGCGTGGGCCGTAGGCCCAGGCGATGTTCATGCAGCCGAAGCCAAGCGTGGAAACTTCGAGCCGGCCCAGCCGGCGCGTCGCGCGGGCGGGGGCCGCATCCGCTCCGAGAAGGACGGAAGGAGCGAGAGTGGCCGCCCCGGTCAGCAAGGCCGATGATTTGAGAAAATTCCTGCGATTGATGTCGTTGCTTGTATGGGTGTCCATAAAAGCGTTGGTTCTGGTTGGTTACTTGAGTGTGGACATGTCGATGCTGAAGCGATACTTCACGTCGCCCCTGGCCATGCGGTCGTAGGCTTCATTAACCTTCTGGATCGGGATCGTTTCCACGTCTGCCGTGATGGTGTTCTTGCTGCAGAAGTCGAGCATCTCCTGCGTCTGGGCGATGCTGCCGATCGGCGACCCGGCCAGGCTGCGGCGACCGAGGATCAACGGGAAGGCAGAGATGGCGTGCGGCTTTTCGGGCGCGCCGAGAAGCGTCATCGTGCCGTCCACCTTGAGCTGGTTCAGCAAGGCATTCACGTCATGCGTAGCAGCCACGGCATTGAGGATAAAATCGAAACTGCCGGCGTGCTTGTTCATCTCATCGGCGTTGCGCGAGAGAATCACTTCGTGCGCGCCCAGACGGATGGCATCGTCCTTCTTCGAGGGCGAAGTGGTGAACACCACGACGTGCGCACCGAACGCGCGGGCAAACTTCACGCCCATGTGTCCCAACCCACCGAGTCCAACGACACCGACCTTCCTGCCCGGGCCGACGTTCCAATGGCGCAGCGGCGAGTAAGTCGTGATGCCGGCGCAGAGCAGCGGCGCGACTGCGGCGAGCGGCAGATTGGTCGGAGCGCGAAGGACGAAATGCTCGTCCACGACGATGCTTTCCGAGTAACCCCCGTAGGTCGGCAGCCCCAAATGTTTGTCCGTTCCGCCGTAAGTCCAGACTTGGCCGGGACAGAACTGTTCGTTGCCCGCGCGACAATGCGGACAGGACATGTCCGCATCCACGAGACAGCCAACGGCGGCGAGGTCGCCGGGTTTGAACTTGGTCACGCCCGCTCCAACCTTCGTGACGCGCCCGACGATTTCGTGGCCGGGCACGCAGGGATAAACCGTCTGCGCCAGACTGCTCCACTCGTTGCGAGCGAAATGGAGGTCGGAGTGGCAGATGCCGCAAAAGAGGATTTCGATCTGCACATCGCGCGGCGTTGATTCGCGGCGTGGAATCGTGGCCGCGGCGAGTGGGGTGGTGGCGTTTTGCGCGGCGTAGGCTTTGGTTTTGTTCGTTGTCATAATCAATCTCCTTCCTTTCAGTTCAATGTTTGCCGTCTGCGTCCATTACGCGGCGAACGCCAGTGACTGGTCATGAATCTCCCGTTGCCGCGCGGCCCAGGCGGAGGCCTGGCGAACTTTTTCTTCGGCCAGTGCTGGCAAAAAAAGCGCCGGAAAGAGTGTGGTGGACGCCAACGCATCGGCTTCGTTCACGACCTGATGGATCAGTCGCTCGTTAACCGCGCTGAATTCATTTGCCAGTTCAGTGGCAAGGCGGTCCTTGAAGCCGGCCAGTATTCGCGAGCATTTGGTTGAGAACCTTCGGGGTGCGGTCGTCGCAATCAGAGTTTTCATTTCATTTGCTTTCGCTTTGTTGTTCCAGCTAACGAGGGCACAATCCCACGATGTGGGATTTTCTGCTCTCGCGATCCTGCGGTCGCTGTCGCGATTCTGCGGGAAACTATAGCGAGCTGCGGAAGGCGGTGGGCGTGACGCGAAACTCATCCCGCCGCCAAGAAGCGCAAACTCTGAACCGCTGCTGGTGCGTGCCGATTGGTGCGGAATCGTTTCCGCAAGAATGTCGGGAGACAAAAGGGGTTCTGGGACGCGGCCGCTGAACCGGGTTCAACTCTTTCGCGGAATGCGAATGTTCGCCTTCTTTCCTTGCACGCGGATTTAGCCCTTCGTCCACGAAAGCTGAATCGTTTCCGGCGGGGCGTCATCATGCTTTGCCATCTCGGTCAGTGGTGGGCGAATGTAACGTTCAAGGAAAACGGCCATCGTCTTGCCTGCCTTGGAATCCATGTGTGCCCAGGCATCCGCCCCGACGTAATGTTTGCCACTGCTCGCTTTGAAAGCGGCGATGAGTTCGTTGAGCCGGGGCGACGGTGTTGGATCGAGCACGATGAGCACGGGCGTGAGTCCGGCGGCGCGAGCCTCGCGCGGAAATGAAAGTTCCTCGCCGAAGCGGCCTTGGCCGCTGGCGGCGATGGTGACGCGCAGTTTGAACTCGTAGGCGAGCTGGCTCTCGCCGTCGTAGCAATCAATCTGGCGGCCTTCGCTGGTCGGTTCGCCTTGTTCGTTCAGGCGTTTGACCGGCGAGTTCTTTGCGCCAACCGCTTCGCCGCCGAGGCAACTCGCCAGCACCGGCTCGAACAAATAGCCCGTCTCCTGCGCCGCGCGGTTGTCCACGTCGAAAATCCATTTGCGCCAGACCAGCCACGACGCCAGCAAGCCATCATCCGCACCGCCGAATTCCAGCAGGCTGCGCGGGCCAATCTGATTCATCGTGGGCTTCGGCTGACCGGAGAGGATGCGCTGATATTTCACCCGCCGTTTGTGAAGTGTGGCGAGGTTTTCAAAATAAAGCCGGAAGTCAGGTCCATGCGCGACGCAGGCCGCAAGGCTTTCCACCAGGGCTGCTGCGGTTGGACAACCGACCTGTGGAGTTTGAAACCACGCCAGAGGAAGCCGGTAGTAATCATCGCTTGGCGGCGGAGACGAAAGCGCTGGCAGTTTTGAGACCGCGGTGGCGACGCCCAAGTCGCGGCAGCACTGCAACAACAAGCAGAACAACTCGTTCTCCGAAAGTGTTACGCGGTCGTCGCCATTGCCGAGGATGCGCGCGGCGCTGAATGACTTCTTGATTTCGGCGGGGATCGGCATGGTCATTTCCTCGCGCGTTCCAGCAATACCAGTTGCTCCTCCTCGTGCCCGGCCAATTCCGCGAGCAACGCCTCGGTCTGCGCCAACGCCGGGCTCATTCCATCCGAGCGCGTGAGGCAGAAACGGAGTGACGGATGAAGGTTGCCGCTGTATCGCACAGCCAATCCATACTCCTGCGCAATATGTTCTCCAACCGCCCGCGCCAACATCGGCGGGATGGCGTTGCCAATCTGCTGAATTCGGCTTGCCGCGCTGCCCGCGAACTCGAATGAATCTGGAAACGTCTGCAATCGCGCACATTCGCGCAGCGTGAGCAGCCGGTTTTCCGTTGGATGCGCAAACTCCCTCGTCGCTGCGCTGGTGATGGTCAGGCTCGGCTCGTCGGTGAACAGTCGCTTCAAGCCGGACGGCGCACCGCCGCGTTTCTCAACTGGCGTTCCATCCATCACCCGGCGAAACGCGCGACGGCGAAACGAATCGTGCTGCAAATGCTCCGGCAAATCCTTCATCGTCTGACCGGGCTGCAAGTTCCGCACACGCTCAAGCTGAATCTCCGACAGCACCACCGCATAGTGGTCGGTCACAGTCTTGGCGTCGCCACGCAGGTAGGCTTGCAGTTCGTTTTGTGGTGGCTCGCGAAACGCCAGCGGCTCGCCGGCTTCCGTTGCCGCCGGCGGCAGATCGCCCACGGCGGTTGCGAAGGTGATTTCTCCTTTGCGAAAGATGCTGCCCGAAAAGCGCGTCACCGGCTCAGGAAATGAAAAGTCGTGACCGAGCCTGTTCCCGACGATGAGCACGCGCTTGCGCCGCTGCGGGATGCCGTAGCCTTGCGCATAAACCTTCTCCACGTTTAGCGAGTAACCCGCCTCCAAAAAAGCCGCAACCGTGTCACGAACATGCAAGCCGCCGCCATTGGTCAGCAACCCTTCGACATTCTCCATCACGAACCATTTCGGGCGGAGGCCTTCAAGCAGCCGGACGTAATGGCGCAACAGCGAATTGCGCGAATCACCGCCCGCCTTCACGCCGGCGCTGCTAAAACCCTGGCAGGGCGGACCACCGAGCAGAATGTCGAGTTCGCCAGGTTTCAGACCGATTCGCTGAAGCACGTCATCCACCGTCAGTTGCCGGATATCCGCAGCCTCACACAAAGTTCTTGGAAAGTTACGTCGGTAGGATTCCACCGCATCGGCGTCAATATCGGTGGCGAATCGCACGTCGTAACCTGCCTGACCGAAGCCGAGTGAGCACCCACCAGCACCTGCGAAAAGACTAATGGCCGTTGGTTTCCCATCAGTTGCGGCTTCGGCTTTGTCTGGTTGGTCGATCACCGACAGAGCTGTAACAAACTCGTGCCTTGCCGTAAAGCTCGCCGCCTTTGTCGCCAAACCCGCGGGGCTATGCTATCATTCCTTTACTCAGAGCGCCTAAATGTTCGGTGACGCCGGTTTAAAGCGAACTCCGAAACTCCGTCGGCGTGACGCCAACGACGCGCCGAAAGACTTGCGCGAAATGGCTCGGGCTGGAGTAGCCCACTTCCAAACCCACATCAATCAGGCTGCGCGTGGTCTCGCGAATCAATTGCTGGGCACGGGTGATTCGTTGGCGGGTGATGAACTGGAGCGGACTCATGCCGGTCGTCTCCTTGAACACATGGGCAAAGTGCGAGGAACTCAATTCCACGAGTTCGGCCAGCCGTTCCACCGAGATTTCTTCGGCAAGATCTTCGGCGATGTAATTCTCAACCCGGCGGAGTTGGTGAATGGGCATCCCGCCACGATGGACTGGCGTCCGCGAAACCGTGCTGGTGTATTTCTCCACAAGGTGCGCCGCGAAGAGCTGGGTGAGCGCGGCGACCCGGGGCGATTTGCCGGGCACGCGCGCGGCCAGAAGCTCCGCGCACGTCAGACAGATGGAGCACAGGATTTCGTCACGGCCAAAATAGTCCATCACTTCCACGCGGTCGGATTTTCCAGGATAACGGTCTTCGAGCGCGGTCCGGAACGGCTCAACGGCGATGTGGAGGGAAAGATTCTCCAGCTCCTGGCCGGGTGGCGATTGAAAGCGCACCTCGTAGGGCGTGCGCGAACGCGTGACAAACAATTCGCCCGCGTGGATCTGCCGCTTGATCCATGCACCGCCGACATCCCGTTCCTGAAACTCCGCCGCGCCGCGAAGCACGCACGCGATGTGCGGCTCTGGAGTAGCAGGAATCAAAAGACGATCCACTACGCGCGGAAGCCGCCTGCGCCGCGCATACAGTCCCGGCCACTGGAGCGCCGCGCTGTCAGCCACCGTTTCGCCTGTCAGGTATTGGTTAAACGCGGCGGCGGTGCTGCGATCAGGCGTGTTCGCTTTGCTTGATGACTTCGACACGGGTGTTCTCGGATTTGGCCTTCGCCCCGAAGGATTACACCAAATTGCGCGGAGTTTCACAAGCAGCCCGAAACGGCGCAGTGCAGGACCTGACAAAGGGATGAGCGACGCCGTGAAGCAGCAGTGTTGGCGCTACGTCTCGATGAAGCAGCAGCGCAACCAGGTCGGCAAGACGCGCCTTTACCTCGTGCAATTGCCGGAACAGCGAATCGAGTTCCCCAAACAGCTTGTCGTCAATCAGGGGGGACAGGCCGTAAAGCTCCAGCAGGGAATTCTGCAGCGGCGTGGCCGTGAGCAGGACTTTCTTTCGTCCCTCGGTCGCCATGCGGATGACCTGTCCGAGGCGACAGAACTGCTCAAAGAGGTCCTTCCGCGCCCAGGCCCGTGCCGTGACCAGCTTGGTGCGCAGCAGCCGGGCCAGTTGGACCCCGGCCCGCCCGCGCACCCGGCTGTGGCGTCGCCAGAGTTTCCAACGCAGGCGCTTGAGCCGTTGGGCCTGGCTCGTCGTCAACGGCTGCAAGGACATCGAGAATCGCATCTGGGCGACGCATCACCGCGGTCTCCACGCCGGGAGCAGCACCGCCGACCTGCACGTTGACGTGAAAGAATACATCGAGCGCAAATACGGCGTGAAGATGCCGGAGACGTTCGACATGGGCGCCATCGTCGGCGTCGTGGACATCGTGGATTGCGTCACCTCCCATCGGTCGCCCTGGTATCACAAGCAGGGGTTCGGCTGGGTGCTGGCCAAGCCGCGGCGTCTGCCAATCAAACCGTGCAAGGGCAAGCTGAAGATCTTCGCCCCGGACCTGTAGAACCAACGCCCCGACCTAAATCCATGAGCATCCAACGCCTCCTGACCAGACTTCCGCAGGAGCGTGGGTGGATTCTCAAGACGTTGGAGCAGCACAAGTCGCTGGCCCGACCTTTGGCGTCGTATGGCTTCACCCGCCTGCCGCAGTTTTACTCCGCCGACACGCTGGCCTCGGCGGTCGTGGTGGAGGTGCCCCGGGTGCCCGTGCCGCCGCTGGCGGACATGGGATTGCCGGAGTTTGCGGAATTCCAGAACGGCAACTACGCAGGAATCACCTACTTGACCACCTATTTTCTGGCCGCCAACGAAACCCGGCACGAATCTCTACACTTCCGCGAACTGGTTCACGTCATCCAGTGGCAACACCTCGGCCCAGATCGCTTCCTCCCCGCCTATGCCGCCGGCTACATCCTGGCTGGCGGCTATCGCGAGAATCCGCTCGAAGTGATGGCCTATAACGTGCAGGCAACTTTTGATGCCGAGGAGCGGACCCGCGACTTGCAGACAATTATCCGACAACACTACGGTCCGGTTAAAAACCCCGGTAAACAGGGCTGATTGTGATTGTCAGACATATTGGATGTCGGTGTTGGTTGAGAAAGTGCCTGCAAAAGGGGCGTTTTCTCGAAAAGTGAAAGGCTCAGAATCTGTAGAATGGTGTAGAGGCTGGCCGAAGGGCACAGCCGCTTTTTGATGGCGGCTACCAGGACGTATACCGAGATGGCGGTCCAAACTTGGATGCGCACGGCGTTCTCGGAAGTGCCGTAGAAAGCTTTGATACGCAGAGGTTGTTTGATCCACTTGAAGAACAGTTCGACCTGCCAGCGGCAGCGATAGAGTTGAGCAATCGTCAATGCCGGTTCGGGAGCGCTTCAGGTGTTATAGATTTTCATGAGGTGGCTGGGCGGATTTCGTTGCAAGGCCGTGACGATAGCTGATGTTGTGGTTGAAAAATTTTCATTTTGTATTTGCCTTCCCAGCCAAAGCCATCTAGAGTAGCCGGAGCAGCATTCAAGAATCCAAGGCGCCGGCGAGGTGTCGTGGTGTGTTTTGTATGCAGCAAAAACAAACTCATGATCAGCTAACTAGGAAAACTCCAGTATGAAAACCCATACCCTCCCCACGAATCGCCAAGGGTTGCGAGCCCTGGCGGGCGGGCTAGCCCTTGCCGCCCTTGTGTGCGGGCCCTCAGCCAGCGCAACTCCTTATGCTTCTGGCATTAGCAACAATGCGGGCACCGTTTACTTCTATTTGAATGAAGGCGGCGGAAACGTTACCATTACTTTTGAGGACAGTTCGACTGACCCCGTTTTCAACGGTGCGGTGCAGGCGGCGGGGCGGTACAGCTTCGCCTTGGGCGCTCACACGTCGTATTCGATAAAAGTTGCGAAAACGGGCTCGGGCCAACCCTCTTTGATTGGCGATTCGCTCGGTCTCGCGACTCCGCGCGGCGTGGCGGTCAACTCGCGGGCCGGTTCGCCTTATTTTGGCAGGATCTATGCCGCCAACTGTTCCGGGCCGAATGGCATCTACGCCTTTAACTCCGATTGGTCCGTGGCGGTCACCAACGCCAACGCGGGCATCAGCTTTAATTCGGGAAACGCTTACGACCCTTATCGAATTTCCGTCGCGGAAGATGATTATCTGATGGTGGGTGATGCCTCGTTCACTGGCGGCGCGGCGGGAGCGGCCCAGAACGATGGTGTCTGGCGGGTCACGCCGAATCTGGCTGGAAGCCAGCTTTTTCTGGGACCCAAAGGCAAGGACGACGGCATTAATTACGGAGTGCATGCCACAATCGGATCCCGGCCTTGGGTGATCGGGAACGTACAGAGCGGCAATCCTGTAACCCTGCTGACCGTCGATATGGATTATCCCTCTGCCCATGGGGCCAATTCGCTGCTGGTGTATAATAATATCACCCTGGCGAGCCTGCCCTGGCAGGTGGGCCCGGATATCCACGGGCCGGAAGTCGGCCTCAATCTTGCCAGCACGACTTTGGGCGGAAACTCCTTTCCCGGGTTGCAGGCTCATGGCAACTATATCTATTGCAGCACTTTCCGCGGCAATTACTCGAATCCAAACCTGCAAATTTACACGAACGACATCGGAAACGGTGATTCGCTGGCGCTTGTCTGGGACTCGATCACCGCTCGGGGGGGCAGCATCGGGACCGGCCCCGACTTTTATTCGAATGTCACTGATGCCAATGGCAACAACTCTGACAACACGGTGGATATCGGCGTTTCGCCGGATGGCAACTACGTAGCTTGCCTGATCCGGAGGAACTGGTTTGTGATCACGCCGCTGACCAATGGACTTCCTGACGTTTCCCGGATTTTCAAGAGCGCGGCGCCAGATGGCACAACCATCGCGCGGGCAATGGCTTGGGACGCGGCCAACAATCTTTACCTGAGCAGCTCTGGTTTGGGCCGGTGCCAGAGTTGGTCGTTGGGGATGACCACCATAGCCACCACCACGGGCAATGCGAGCGGTTCGACCGGTTTTACGTTATCGGTACCCACAGCCCATGTCAGCGTTGTGGCGGCCACACCCGACGCCTCTCAGGGCGGCGTTAATGGCAGTCCGGGAACGCCCGTGCCGGGTGTCTTCACCATCACCCGGAACGATCCGTCGGGCTATGCCTCGCCTTTGACCGTCAACTTCAGTTTGAGCGGCACCGCCACCGCAGATGCCTACGCCGCTTCGGCGGGCACTCCGGCAGTGGGCGGGATTGTGACCATTCCAGCCAATGCCACATCGGTGGACGTGACGATTACCCCGAGCACCGCGGATGTGCCGCGACGCACCACGACGGCAGTGCTGACGGTTACGGGCGGCGGCTATGTGGTGGATCAGCCTTCCCAGGCGACCGTCCGCATTCAAAACACGTCCCACAACCAGTTGGTGGTCACTCCCGCCGCGCCGACCATGTACAAGGCCTTTGCCAACGACTTCGCCTCGATCACAATTACTCGTTTGGGCGATACGAACGTGGCGGCGTACACAACCGCGCCTTACACGTACGCCGGGGCCGCGACGCCCAATGTGGATTTTACCCCGTTGCCGGCGGTTACCTTCAATCCGGGCGACCTCGTGCAGGTGCCTGTGATTTCACCGCTCTCGAACGGCGTCCCGCCGGCGAACGTGGCGAATCCCGCCTACTCCGGGAACAAGAGTGTCATCGTGACGCTGCCCGCCAGCGGAGATTACGCGTCGGTCGCTCCCAGCAACTCGACGACGCTGACCCTCATCGATAATGCTCAGTTGCCCAACCCTGTGCTTTTCAGCGACGCCTTGACGGATCCAGCCGACGCCGCGAATTGGGCGGTGACCTACGCTTCCGGCAACCTGACGCAGGAACCCAGCGATTACGATGTGGAGTTTGGGTATGATCTGACCAGCGGCGGGCCGGGCGGATATTATGGGATAATCCCGCCGCCGCCGAGCGGGGCGACGACTGCCCTGCGGATCACCTGCAACAAGCAACAACCAGGCGGGGCGACTTATGGCGGAGGTGTGAACCTTTATTACACCAACAAAGTGTTCAGTGGAAATTACGCCGTCCGTTTCAATATGAACCTGGTGTCCGGGAGCGGCTCCTTCATCATCGAAGGTCCCCTGTTCGGAATTAATCATAATGGGCAGCAAACCAACTGGTGGCTGGCCGGCACCGCCAATTATGAGGCGCACAACTGGGCCAGCGACGGCATTTGGTATTGGATCCAGACACCGCCGGGCGGTTACGGCGGGTTCGCTTACAACGAATTTCAATCCTACACCGGGCTGGGCGGGGGGCTGCCCAATACGGGGTGGTTAAATCTGGCCAACGCGGGCGCGATGCCCAACGTCTTCAAGCACGCCGTCTTCACCGCGCCCGGAGGGACCTCCGGAGGCACGCCGGCGAACAATAGTCCAGTCAGCGCCACACCCGCCGACGAGGCCTGGGCGGATGTCGAGGTTAAGCAGATCAACAACATCGTGACGATGTCCGTCAACAAGACGCCCATCTTCAGCTATGTGAATACCACCACCTTCAAGAGCGGGTATCTGATGCTGGGTTACAATTGTCCGCTGGGCGGCGCGTTCAACAATTATCTCGGGACGCCGGACGCCGCGGTCTATATCTCGAACCTGCGCGTGGTGAGTCTGTCCGCGCCGGTAATCGACGGCATTACCGACACGGTGAACGAGGGGAACCACAACGTCACCATCAGCTTCAGCAGCGTCGATGGGAGTGACTCACCCGCCACCTACGCCTTGCAAAGCGCCGGCGTGGTGGGCGGGCCCTACACCGATGTGGCCGGGGCGTCCATCGTGCAGGTGTTCGCGGGAGACCCCGCGCGGGCGCATTTCCAGGCAGCCACCAGCTCCAGCGGCACGGCGCAATTCTACCGCGTCCGCCGTCGCTGAGGGAGGAGAGGATTAAATTGTGGCCCGATGGGGCGTTCGGCCCGGCCGAGCGCCCCATAGCCCGGGTTTGAATTTACCACCACTGTTTTAATCGTGTTGTGAAACCAGCGAGTGCCCGTGTTTTTGATTCCCCGCGCCGTCCGGCGATCCCGGGTCCCCCGGCAGGCCGGAGTTCGCGCGGTTTTACCTTGATTGAATTGCTCGTGGTGATTGCCATCATCGCGATTTTGGCGGCGCTGCTGCTGCCCGCCCTCGCGCGCGCGCGGGAGAAGGCGCGGGGCATTCAATGCCTGAGCAACATGAAGCAATTAGCCGCCGCCGTCCATGTGTACGCCGCGGACTTCGGCGACGCCATCGTGCCCAACGCTCCGTTGGGGCCGGACACGGTGGATCTGATGCAGAAGACCTGGTGCGGGCCGGGCAGCGAGGATTGGTTCATGAGCGTGGTAAACACCAATCGGGAGTATTACACCAAATGCCTGCTGGCGCCGTACCTGGTGAACCAGGTCGGGGTGTACAAGTGTCCCAGCGACACCATTCCGTCGCAGAACGGACAGCATCTGCGCACCGTCTCGATGCAAGGCGCCATGGGATGCACCTACATCAAGAATCTGCAGCGGCAGTACAATCCCGGCTTCATGGCCTACGTGAAGCTGAGCGAGATCGTCGCCCCGGTGACCCCGACCGACGCCATCATCTTTTTGGATGAGAATATGTGCAGCATGAATGACGGCTTCCTCCAGGTGATCACCGCCAATGATAATGGCTGGCCCGATGTGCCGGGATCGTACCATGACTGGAAATGTTCCATGAATTTTGCCGACGGGCATGCCGAGCTGCACAAATGGCTCACCCCCTCGTTGAAGATTCCCTATGTTTTCGGCAGCTATAAGCATTACCCCCAAGTGGTGGGCGGGCACAAAAACGCGGACCTGGTTTGGTGGAAAGCCCACATCGCTGCGCCGGATGCGCCGTAGCCGCAAAGGGTTTACCCTGATCGAGTTGCTGGTGGTGATTGCGATCATCGCGATCCTGGCGGCGCTGGTGTTGCCGGCTCTGACGGGGGCCAAAGTCAAGGCGCGACGGATCGCCTGCCAAAGCAACCTGCGCCAGGCCATCATCACGGTCCATCTGT
This sequence comes from Verrucomicrobiota bacterium, assembly GCA_039806935.1. Classification (GTDB taxonomy): domain Bacteria; phylum Verrucomicrobiota; class Verrucomicrobiia; order Limisphaerales; family UBA8199; genus JBDHQH01. The sequence goes on along the minus strand of JBDHQH010000003.1, from coordinate 46,304 downwards.
ACGCGGGTGACTTTCAAGATCTCGTGCCGGATGGCCGGGACAACCATCTGGAATGGCACGCGATTCGCATTCGCAACGAAACCTGGACGAATCTGGTGGCCTACACTGGCAACGTGAAAATCATGGACTGCCCAGACTTTTCTTATGGCGGATTTGCCCGTTATAGCGCCCTCTACGGGTTCCTGCTGGGCTACGCCTACCTGGGCCATGCGCTGGAGGGCCCGACGGCCAACAATTGGTCGCCGGGCTCCGCCTACACCTGGCACTCGCCGATCAAGGCGGGGGAATCCGGCACCAATTTCATCATCGCCGACGCCAACACCTGGGGTTTAGGGTTGGTCATGGCGCCGCACGGCAAGAGTGGTCCGGTCAATCAGACCAGCCTCGCTTCTCCAACCATTCCGGCGACTTTTCAAATCATCAGCGAAGTCAAGACGCCCTGGACCATCGGGGGAGCGGGGGGGAGTGTGGGGCTGCTGGACGGTTCGGTGGCGTGGCGGAACAAATCGCAAATGCGGCAGCGTTACGCCTCCTCGTACATCGCTTACTGGGGCTATTGGTGACGGCGCTGGGCCGCTTCTTAACCGCGGGTCTCGCGCCAGCGTTGTCGCAGGAGAAGATGCAGGCGGTCGCGGAAGGCGGCGGGAATTTCGCAGGGCTTGCCGTCCTTATACAGGGTGATGGTCTGGCGGATGTTGTCCACGACCACCTGGCAGGGATTGCAGTCGGCCAGGTGCTTCTCGAATTGCTCGCAAATGGCCGGATCCACCGTGCCGTCCACGTATTCGTTGAGCATCGCTAACAACTCCTGGCACTTCATGATTTTCTCGTCTGAGGATATTGAGGCGCGAGCGGCAAAAAGGTTACGAAAACCTTTCAACGGGGAGAGTGAGGCGACCGGGTGAGGCGTGCCGCCGGGTCGCCCAGGGTGCGGGTCAGCAGTTCCCGCAATTGCAGGCGGGCTCGCAGCAACCGCACTTTGACATTTGCCTCGCTCAAATCGAGCGCCTGGGCCGTCTCGGCCACGGAGAGGCCCTCGACATCCCGGAGCAGAAACACGACCCGATGTTTTTCATCGAGCCGATCGAGGGCATCGTCCAGGAGGCGCTGGATTTCATTGCGGTGGACCAGTTCATCCGGGGACTGGCGCCAGTCGGCGATGTACTCCGGATGCGGCACCTGCTCCAGCGTGTCGGACGGTTCGGTCGCCTCCTCGAGCGACACGGTGGCCAGTCCCTTTCGCTTGCGGATCACCTTGAGCGCGGCATGGCTGGCGATGCGCAACAGCCAAGTGGCGAAGCCCGCTTCCCCGCGAAACTGATGGAGATGCTCCACCGCGCTGAGGAGGGTTTGCTGGGTGACATCCTCGGCGTCGCGTTCATGCCGGAGCATGCGCAGCGCCAGCGAGTAAACCCGTTGCTCGTGGCGGGTCACCAACGTTTCGAATGAATCGAGATTCCCCGCCTTTGCCTGGCGAACCAATTCCTCGTCCGGTTGTTCAGCGGCCCTGTCGTTCATGTCCTGGGATGCGGCAATGCGCCTGATGGCGCCACCCGCCCAAATTAGGGAGGATCGGGCCGGCTGTAAACCCGGCAAAGACGCATGCCGATGCGCTCTTTTAGAAAACGGCTTCACATGAAACCGGGCGCGGGGTAAGCTGCGGTCATCGTTTAAAAGTTCAATTCAAAGATGCTCTCGGAAAAATGAAAACCTGTCTGCCCAAACTCCTCCTCAGCTTCGGACTCTGCGCCTTCGCGGCTCTTGCCTTGTCCGCCGCCGAAAGTGTGCCGAGCCTGCGTGTCATGACCTATAACCTCCGTTACGCGAGCGACCAAGGGCCCAACGCCTGGCCTGATCGGCGTCCGTTGATGCGGGAGTTGATTCAGCGGCTCGATCCGGACGTATTTGGAAGCCAGGAGGGCCTGGCGCGGCAATTGCGGGAGCTCGCGTCGGATCTGCCCGCCTACGCCTGGGCGGGGCAGGGGCGGGATGGCGGCGAGGCTGGCGAGTTCATGGCGGTATTTTACAAAAAATCGAGGCTCGAGACCCTTTCAACAAATCACTTCTGGCTGTCGGCCACCCCCGACACTCCCGCGACCACCACCTGGGGGAACCAGCTCAATCGCATGGTGACGTGGCTTAAATTCCGGGACCGGGAAACGCGGCGGGAGTTCTATTTCTTCAACACGCATTTTGACCATCTTTCGCAACCCTCCCGGGAAAAGAGCGCGGAGCTGGTGCGCGAGCGGGCGGGGCAGTTGGGCACGAAACTGCCGATCCTGCTGACTGGCGATTTCAACGCGACCTCGGGAGAAAACAAGGCCTACGATATTCTGGTAGGCGACGGCTATTTCCGGGACACTTGGAAATTGGCCAAGACCTTGAAGGGCGAGGAGTTTGCGAGTTTCAACAACTTCCAGGGGGTGCGCAGGAACGGCAAGCGGATTGATTGGATTCTGGCGCGCGGCCCGGTGAGCGTCAGCTCCAGCGAAGTCGTGCCGTGGTCCAAGGACGGCAAATTCCCCAGCGACCACTGCCCGGTGGTGATCGACCTTCAATTTGGAGAGTAGAGCGGGGGCAGGTCACGGTCAGCCCGCCGCTCTCGCGGCGGCGGGCGGAGAAATCGAGGTGCCGGCGCTTCCGGAAAACTTTTACGCCGACTGGCGCGTCCGCGGCAAAATTATCCCGATTTTGCGGGATGACGCGGATTCGCCACCCGAGACCTTGCTGCAAGCCATCTGGCAGCATCAGCGCCTCTCGCGGGATCAGCTCCGGACCATGGACGGCGATCCGGTGCAGGTGTTACACCCAGGGTTTCGCAGCGTCGAGGGAGGGCCGGACTTCCGCGACGCGGTACTGCGCTTTGCTGGGCAGGGAACGGTGGCGGGAGATGTTGAGGTGGATTTGCGGGCGGCTGGCTGGCGCGCCCATGGACACGATCGGAACCCCGCGTTTCGGCGGGTGCTTTTGCACGTGGTCTGGGATGAGGAGGCCTCGAGTATTGCCGGGCCGCCGCGCCTGGCGTTGCGGCGGGTATTGGACGCGCCTATTGGGGAATTGAGCGTGTGGCTCGGGAACCAGTCCCCGCGGGAATTGCCGGAAATCGGACGCGGGCGGTGCTGCGGGCCATTTCAGCAGTTGTCCCGGGCCGCGCAATTGGAGTTGCTGCGGCAGGCCGCGAGCGTGCGGTTGCGCGGAAAGGGCGAGGCCTTCCGAGCGCGGGCGAGGCAGGCCGGATGGGAGCAGGCGCTTTGGGAGGGGTTATTCCGCGGCCTGGGCTATAAGCACAATGCCTGGCCCATGCAACGCCTGGCGGAATTGCGGCCGCGCTGGCTGTCGGCGCGCTCAAATCCTGTCGAGTTGCAGGCGCGCTTGCTGGGTGCCAGCGGGTTGCTTCCGGGAGAACTGAAGGCTCCGGCGCGCGAGCCGGCCGGGGGCCGAGCGCACGCGGGCGGCCCGGTCAGCGCTCCGGCCTACTTGCGCCGTGTCTGGGACATCTGGTGGCGCGAGCGGGACGCCTACTCGGATTGCGCGCTGCCTCCCGCGATGTGGCGTCTGCATGGAGTGCGGCCGGCGAATCATCCGCAGCGGCGTCTGGCCCTGGCGGCGCATTGGGCGCTCAAACAGGACCTGCCCGCCCGGTTGGAGCACTGGTGCGGCGAAACGGTGCCGGATGCGGCCCTCGTCGGATCCCTGGGACGGGTGCTGGAGGCCGGCCCCGATGAATTTTGGTCCTGGCATTGGAGCCTCAACTCGGCGCGCTTGAAGTCGCCGCAGCCGCTGTTGGGCGAGTCGCGGGTGACGGACCTCGCCATCAACACCGTGCTGCCCTGGTTGTGGGTGCGGGCGGTCGAGGGGTGCAATGAGGCGCTGCGGCGGCGAATCGAGGAGCGGCTTTTCGCCTGGCCCGCCGCTCAGGATAACACCTTGCTGCAACTGGCGCGTCAGCGCCTGCTGGGCGCCAGCTCGCGCCGGGTGCTGCCCGGCGCCGCGGTACAACAGGGGCTGGTCCAGATCGTCCGTGATTTTTGCGAACATTCCAACGCCGTGTGCGACGGATGCAAAATGCCGGCATTGGTGGAGGCCTTGGTGTCGCGGGAACTCAAAATGGAACCTGCAGCCCAAGATCTACCGGCTCGATTGGCGAGCATGGCTGCCGCTGCAAGGCCGCCAGCCTGAAAGGGCGGCAGGCGGCGGCGATGACCCATCCGAAGCCGGACGCGGCGTCTGGCAGTCCTTTAATCTGGAGATGACGAAGTCCGGCCAATGAGTCGGGTCGCCGCCATGCTGGGCCAGGAAGGCGGCCGTCAGTCGCTCGAGGCCCATGCCGACGCAGACGCTATGCGCCTTGCCCGCCCCCTCGAGGTGGATGTCAAAGGCCCGGCCAAAGAAATCCGTGTGGTAATTGAAGGAGCCGACCGCCAGGCGCTCCTCCGCGGACAGCAAAGCTGCGATTTCGTATTTGGTTTCGGCGGTGAGCTGAAAGTAAGATTTGGCCGCCGCGTCCGGCGCGATATAGAAAGGATCGCTGGCGGTGCGAATTTCCGCCGCCAACCCGATCTGATCCAGGAACGCGCCCAGCACCTCGACACAATTCTGGCGCTCACGCAAGACGCCGTCGCTGGAGCCAAGAAACACCAGCTCGCGCATGGTGAAATCCCACAGGCGATTCAAGCCCTGGAGGTTGGATGACTCATAGCGGAAGCATTTCCCCCGAACGCCGTACACCGCGCCCTCCGCGGGGAGGACGGTCCCTTCAAGGCGATGATAGACGTGATAACACACCGCGGGTGAAAGGCAGGCGCAGGGCGGCGCCATCTCGGAGAGAGCTTGAGCGTCCACCCCCTCTTTTTGATGTTCATGCCGGGCGCGAAAGTTTTTCAGTACCTCCGCATTCTCCTCCAGATGACAGGCGAAGGTGACGGTGTGGGGAAACGATCGGAAGTAATCGCATTTGGCCAAAACCCGGGCGGGGATGAGCGTCGGGGTGAGGAGACCGCGCGGTTTCCATTCGCGTTCGATTTCCGCCAGAGCGTCGGCAAAAAAGTTGAAGATAGCCAGGGAAGCGCCCTCGATCATTACCTGGCCCTTCCCGGCCTCCCAAACGCCGGGGAGCGGGCATCCGGCGCCGCGAAACACCGGATCGGCCATGGCGCGACTGCGGAAAACCACCTTGCGCTCGAGCCGGCGCAAGGAGCGCTGGATCTGCTGGCAGAGATGCGTGACGTGCGGACGCAGTGTTTCCGCCTCCGCGGCGGAGACTTCGAAGTCGAGCCGCAGGCCGTCCGGTGAAATCCGGGGATGCCGGAGTGAGGCGCTGAGGTGAGGCACCTGTTTGAGGATTTCCTCACGGGTGATTTCGCTCGGAGGCTCACGAAAAGGTATGGTGATCGTCGAATTCATGCCGGTTGTTGAAGACGCTGGAGGAGCGCGGCGATTTCACCGGGCGTGCGCGCGGCGACAAATTCGCGGTCCGGAATGGTGAGGCCGTACTCCTCCTCGAGGGCCAGGAGCAGTTCGAGCGCGCGAACTGATGAGAAGCCCGCCTCGTAGATCCCGGTCTCGGGCAGAGGGGCGCCAATGCCGCCGATTTGGGCAACCAATTGAATAACGCGTTCGAGCATAAGGCCGGGCCTAGCAGTGGGGTGGCTCGCGCTGGCGCAGCGCGAGGGATCTGCCGGAATCATTTTCCATGTCGTCATAATTCACAAAATCGAAACTGCCATCCAAGGAGACCACCCGGGCGGGGTTGCCCACCGCGATCCCGCATGGCGGCACCGAGGTCATCACCACCGCGCCCGGTCCGATCACGGCATCATCGCCGATGGTGATTTTGCCGAGGAGGATCGCGTTTGCGCCGACATGCACCCGGTCCCCGAGACGGGGCACGCCGCGGAGTTCGCCGCGTCCGCCCTGGCCAATCGTCACCCCCTGTGAAAGATTGCAGTTTCGTCCGAGGCAGGCTTCGGCGTCGATGAAGATGCCTCCAAAATGGCCGATGTAGAGGCCCGGGCCGATCGCGCAATCGGCGGGAATGGCGATCCCCGCCAACAACTCGATCCATTTTTGGAGGAGCACGCAACCAGCGTTCACTGGCCTCCTGATGACGCGCCCGCGGAAACGTTTCCGAGCCCAATGCGAGATGCGGAAGGCGGTGGAGGCCCAGAACCCCTGGGTCAAGAGCACGACGGAAAGCGCGCGGCGAGCCCCAATGGCGCGATAACGGCGGTAATCGCTGCGCAGCAAGGCCGGCAGGCTCTCAGGCCTGCCCGGCGGCTCCGAAAGCTTCGGTTGACAACCGGAACCGGAGAGACCGATCGCCTCGCCGGCGGCCAGCGGATAGGTTCTCATGCTGCGGATCGGTTCATCTTTCCGTCCTTCCAGGGTTGCGCGCTCGAGCTGGCGATCATTGCGCCACCACGACCGGTTGCATCACATACACGATGCCCTGCAGCACGCAATTGCCGCCGTTTAGCGCGCCGGGGCCGGAGATTTTTGAAGTGGCTTGGGCGGTGCGCGCCAGCCAGCCGCCGCCGGGTTGCCGCAGGCGGCCACGGGTCAGCGTCGTTATACCGGAGAGATTGAATTCGGTGCCTTGCCCATTGCCAAAGTCAAAGATCCAGTTGGCCCAACTGGTTAAATTGTTGGCGCTGTGGACCTCCGCTCCGGAATCAGAGAGCGTGAAGTAATCCCCCACCTCGGTATCGGTGGCGTGCCGGGCGGTGCCTTGTCGGACGACGATGACCGGGAGTTCGTCGTCCGTGCTCCAGAGCAGGATTCTTGCGCCGGACGCGAAGTCGAAGTTTCCCGTGGCATTCAGGGCGCGCAACAAGTCCTTGTTGGTGACGCGCACTGCGGCCACGCCGCCGTTCTTCGTCTGCTTGAACCCCGTCAGGGTGAAATAGGCATTGTAGATCACGCTTTGCGCGCCAGCCAGCCGTGGCGTAAGGCCCAGGACGATGGCGGTCAATCCGACGGCGATTAGCTTTCTCATATTGCTGCTGGCATTGCAGGTTTGGTTGTTCAAGGTTCTGGCGCCGCCGGCGCGCGCCGGGCCAGCACTTCGGAAAGCGAGGGCAGCTTCAAAAACTCGATGGCATCCCGCAGTTCGGCTTTTTCGTTTGCATCGTGCGCGGCAGCAGCGGCTTCGGCCAGTTGAGGAATCGCGTCGCGACTGCCGAACTGAATGGCCGCGCGCAGGGCGGCCGCGCGGCGCTCGCGGTTTGGGTTGCGCAATTCGGCGAGGATCCGTTCGAGCGAAGCCGCGTCTTCATTCATCGCCAGACCCATGAGATCCGCGCCTGGATCCCGCGAGTCAACCGGTGCTTTCGGAGCGTGGATCGCGGGCTGGGCCGCTGTTTCCGCCGCGGTGCTGACGGGCGCGTGAACGAGCTGGCGAGCGCCGGCTCCGCCGATCACGTCGTGGCGGGGGCCGTACTGGGAGACGACCGGAAGCGGTACTGCTTCGGGATTGGCGGGCGCCCCTCCCAGTCGCGCGGTCCAGTGGCCCAACACCCCCGCGGCAATCAGGATGAAACCCGCCGCTCCGCTGATGGCATAACTCGATAGCCGAACACTCATTTCCAGTAAACCCAACGCAACCCGGCCAAACCGCTGACAAATCACTTTTAAGTTTCAGATGGAAAAGATCAAATTTCTGCGCGGCGGGTGTTCTCCTCAGGGGAAGCGGGAAAGCACCCCAGCACGACCGGACGCTCAAGCCGCCGCGCCCAAAGATCCTCCGGCAGTCCGCAATGAAATCCGGAGTTGGTTGGAGGCTTGGCAGTTCGTCGGGGCGGGGCAATCGCCGGCGTGGCCCGCTTGGTGATGAGGAAAATGGGGGTGCGCGGATTTGCATCCGAGCCGAGCCATTCCCGCAGCAATGCCAGGCCGGACGCCGCGAGCGTCCGGTGCAGCAGCCAGCGCGTTTGGAAGACCTCCCGCGCGCCAGAGCGACCCTTCGGCTGGCTGCCGGCAAGGTGATAGATCAAACCGGAGGCCAGCACCCGCACGGCGTAAAACGCGGTTCGCAAGTCGCCGCGTGACAGTGAACGCCACAGCCGGCTCAGGTAATACCGGGCATGGTGAATTTTTAGCACCAAAAGGCCGCCCGGTTTGAGGACGCGCCCCATTTCCGTGAGCGCCGCAAGATTGTGGGTGTAGGGCAGAACCAGGCGGCAAGTGATCAAATCGAACTGATCGGCGTCGAAGGGCAGGCGCTCGGCGGCGCAACGACGGAACTCGACTTCCGCGGCCAACCCGGCCTCGGCGTATTTCCGCGTGGCGATTTGGAGCGCCTCCGGAGAGAGATCAACACCGACGCCTTTGGCGCCGAGAACTGTGACAAACGGCAGAAGTTCCTGGCCCGCGCCGCAGCCGACGTCCAACACCCGTTGAAGGCGCCGGCCCCGGATGGCTTGCAGGATCCCCTGGAAGCGCTCGGGACGAGCCGCGTAGTTTTCCCATTCCTCAAGCCAGTAGCGCGCCTCGTCAATCATGTCAGGGCCGGTTGAAGCTTCGCGGCCGGGCGTCGGCGGTGGACTTTAACCCGGTCCTCGCCACCCACCCCCGGCGCGGCGCGAAAAGTTTTCACGAACAAATGGTGGATCAACTGCGTGGATAAAATGCCGGTAAGCGCCATTTCATCGGCAGGGGTGCAACGCAGGCCGGCTTTCAACTTGGCGAGCAACTGGGCGACAGCTTGAGGTTTGAACAAGCCGGTCTCCCGCAAGCCCGCGGGCGAGAGCAGTTCGTTGACGTAGTCCGCGCAGGTCGGATTGAAAAAGCTGCGGTGAATCGGAGCGCGATAGGGGCGCTTGGGGCGCTGCGCGATGGCGGAGGGAAGCCAGGGTTGAGCGGCGAGCCGCAACAGGCGTTTTTCGCGCAACGCGCTCAGTTTGAGCCGAGGATCGAGCCGGCCGCAAAACTCGACCAGCCGATGATCGAGAAACGGAAAACGCCCCTCCACGGAGTGAGCCATGGCCATGCGGTCGCCCTGGGAGGAAAGCAGGTAAGGTGAAAGAAACGTGATGATTTCAAGGAATTGCGCTCGCGCCAGCGGTTCCCAATTCGAGAATCCCCGCGGCAGCCGGCTGATCAGGCGGCTGGCCGGATCGCTTTCGCCCGCCGCGGCCAGAAAGCGCCGGGTGCGGCTGTTGTTGCTCCAGCGCACCGCATGCGAATACCAGGGGGAATCGGTTTCGCGCAGACCCTCGCCGAAGAATGCCGCCAGAAACTCGCCGTTATTTTGCGCGACTCCGGGCAGATCACGATACAACCGCTGGAAAAGACGGCAACGCCAGCGGGAGCCGGGTTCCCGCGCCCAAAACCGGCGAATCTTGTCCTCTTTGAAGATATCATAGCCGGCCAGCAACTCATCGGCTCCCTCGCCGGTTAACACCACTTTAAACCCGGTGCGATGGACCAGCTTGGCCAGCAGAAACATCGGCGCGGGTCCGGTGCGCAGCAAAGGCGTCTCCGCATGCCAGATCACCTCGGGGAAGACGGCTCCGATGTCCTCGTGGGTGGCACGAGCCACGTGATGCTCGGTTCCGAGGTGCGCGGCCATTTGCCGTTGGAACGCGCTCTCATCAAACTCCTCGTCGTTGAAGGCAATTGAGAAGGTGACGAGCCGGTTCGGCAGGTGACCGCGAACCAGGGCGGCGATCATTGATGAATCCAACCCGCCGCTTAAATAGGCGCCCACCGGCACATCGGCGCGCAGGCGGATCCGGCAGGCGTCGATCAGGAGGGACCGGAACTCCTCAAGCACCTCGTCCACCGGGGCCGGCTGCTGTTGGCGTTCGCAATCCGCCGGGAATTGAAGCTGCCAATAAGGTTGAATCCGAACCGAAGCCGCATCGGCGGTCAAATAGTGACCGGGGGGCAGTTCGCGGATGCCGCGGAAAATGGTCTGCGGCCCGGGAGCGGCCCAAAAGGTGAAAACCTGGCCGAGGATTTCTGGATCCAACTCGGCCCGCGTCTCCCTTCCGGCCAGGATCGCCTTGATCTCCGAGCCGAAGATCAGACCCCCGCGCCCGGTCTCCGCATAAAAGAGCGGGCGCACGCCTAGACGATCCCGCGCCAGAAACAGACGCCGCCGGCGCGCATCCCAGACGGCCAGCGCGAATTGCCCGTTCATCCGATTCAGGCCCTTCGGCCCATATTCCTCGTAGAGGTGAAGCGCCACTTCCGTATCCGAACGCGTGCGAAAGCGATGTCCGCGCGGCTCCAACTCGGTCCGCAATTCCGGATGATTGAAGATTTCGCCGTTGAACACGATCCAGAGGGATTCATCCTCGTTGGGGATGGGTTGGGCTCCGCCGTCCAGATCGATGACGCTGAGGCGGGCGCTGCCCAGCCCAAGCTCGTGGTCGAGAAGGATGCCAAACTCATCCGGCCCTCGATGGCGGAGCCGCCCGAGCATTTGACGCAGCGAGCGTTCCGGGACGCTTTCCCCCTCGGTGCGATGGAGGATGCCGGCAATGCCGCACATATCAAACCGTCAGAATGACGCCGTCCGCTTCTTCAAACACCGGCTCGGGCGCGAGATGGGCCCGGTACCAGCGCATGGCCAATTTCAAACCCTCGCGAACGCGGTGGGTCGGGCGGTAGCCGAGCAAATCTTTCGCCTTGTCAATGGCGGCATGCGAATGGCGGATATCTCCGGGGCGGAAGTCCTCGTAGGCCGGGGCAATCCACCGCTCCGCGGGGGACTCCGGCCACAGGGCCCGCTGCACCCAGTCGAACAGTTGATTCAATGTGGCCGTCTCGCCGACCCCGATGTTAAACACCTGGTTCAAGGCGTCCGGGCTCTCGGTCACGCCTGCCAGGAGGTTCGCCTGCGTAATGTTCTCGACATACGAGAAATCCCGGCTGGTGAGGCCATCGCCGTAAATGCGCGGCGAGCGTCCGCCCAGCAAGGCGGCGATCCAGCGCGGGATCACGGCCGCGTACGCGCCGTTTGGATCCTGCCGGGGGCCGAAAACGTTGAAATAGCGCAACCCCACACAATCCAGCCCGAAGGCGCGCGCGAACACTCCCGCGTAGATTTCATCCATCAACTTGGTGGCCGCGTAAGGAGAGAGGGGCGTTCCGATTTTTTCCTCGCGTTTTGGCAAATCCGCGCTGTCGCCGTACACCGAACTGCTCGAGGCATAGACCAGCCGCCTCACCCTCTGGGCGCGCGCGGCCGCGAGCAGATTCAAGAATCCGCTCACGTTATTGGCGTGCGTGCTGAGGGGGTCGGCCAGCGACCGCGGGACGGAGCCGAGCGCCGCCTGGTGCAGAATGATTTCCACGCCCCGGCAGGCTTCCCGGCAGCACTCGAAATCGCGAAGGTCGCCCTCCACCACGCGGGCGCGTTCCCAGGCCCGAGCGCCGACCGCGGCCCTGACTTCCTCGAGATTCGCGCGATGACCGGTGGAAAAATTGTCGAGCCCGATGACCTTTTGGCCCAAGGCGAGCAACTGCTCCAGGAGATTGGAGCCGATAAAGCCGGCGGCGCCGGTCACGAGCCAGGTCCGCGGCGCGTCTGGCAGCGTGGATTTCAGGCGTTCATACAGTATTGACATAAAATCAGGAGAGGCGGTCAGGTGGCGGCCAGTGGAGCGGCGAGGGGCGGTCGGCGGAGCACCGGAGCAAACGGCCGGCGCGGCGCTGCGGCCGGGGCGTCGGCTTGGAACTGAGGCCGATACTCCGGCACCGCGCGTTGGAGCAGGCGTTTTAATTGATCGGCCTCCAGCAAGTCAGCCTCCAGAAACAACTCCTCGATGACCAATCGCAGTTCCGAAATCGGGATGGCGCCGCTGACGAGTCGGTTGATTTTGGGATGCCGGGTGGTGGTGACATTCTCGCCCTGGTAGCAGAGTTCCTCGAATAACTTTTCCCCTGGGCGCAGCCCGGTGAACTCAATGCGGACATCCCGGCCCGGAACGCGCCCGGTGAGTTCGATCAAATGGCGCGCCAAATCCACGATCCGAACCGGTTGGCCCATATCGAGCAGGAAAATCTCCCCTCCCGAGCCGAGCGTGGCGCTCTGCAAGACCAGGCCGACCGCTTCCGAGATGGTCATGAAGTACCGGGTGACCTCGGGATGCGTGACTTTCACCGGGCCGCCGGAGGCGATCTGCTGGCTGAAGGTGGGAACCACGCTGCCCGAGGAGCCGAGCACGTTTCCAAACCGCACGGCCATGAAGCGGGTGCCTTCCGGTTGGGCCGCATGCAATCCCTGGACGCACATTTCCGCCAGCCGCTTCGTGGCCCCCATGACGTTGGTGGGATTGATCGCCTTGTCACTGGAGATCAGCACCAGACTGGCGACGGCGTGGCGTTGGGCCAGTTCCCCCAGTTGCAAGGTGCCGAAGGCGTTGTTCTTGATGGCCTCCCCGGGTTGCCGCTCCATCATGGGCACATGCTTGTGCGCGGCTGCGTGAAAGATGATCTCCGGATGGAAGCGTTCGAGGATTTGTTCCAACCGTGGACGATCGAGGAGGTCGGCGATCAACGGGACAATAGGGACCTTTGAATCGCCATTCGCAAGTTCCTGTTCGATTTGAAACAACTGAACCTCGGATTGCTCAAACAGCAGCAACCGACGTGGCCCGTACCCGGCGATCTGGCGGCAGAGTTCGCCGCCGATGCTGCCTCCGGCTCCCGTGACCATCACCACCTTATTCTGGAGGGATCCGCGGATGGCATCGCTGCCAAGCTGCACCTGCTCGCGCCCGAGCAGATCTTTCAAGTCCACTGGTCGAAGCTGGCCGACGCGCGCCGCCCCGGTGGTGAGTTCATAGATGGAAGGCACCGTGCTGAACTTGATGCGCAGTTGGCGCAGGATCTCGCCAATCTCGGCCACCCGCTTGGGCCGGGCGCTCGGCATGGCCACGACGATCTCCTCCAGTTCGAGATTCGCTCCGCCTCCGGCCAGCGCCTCGGGCGCCCCCACGATCGGGACGTCGTGAATGCGCTTGCCCCATTTCGTCCGGTCATCGTCAAAGAATGCCACCGCCTGGAGGCCGAGGTCGGGCCGCTCTTCGAACTCGCGCGCCAGAGCCGTGCCCACCAACCCCGCTCCGATGATGCCGGCGCGGCGCCGGCGGGTGGGCGGCTTCGTCCCCTGGCGTCGGCGGCCCAATCTTTCACCACGGCGCGCCGCCAGCCGAATCCCTGTCAAGCCAATGACCGCGAATCCCAGATCCGCGATCACCACGCTCCGCGGCGGAGCGTAAGCGGAGCCGAACTGATGGGAGAGGAGGAAGACCAGCGCGTTTGGAGCCAGCAGCGCCCAAAAAACACCTGAGGAATCGCCCAGGTTGAAATACCCGAGCAGGTCAAACTGGCGGGCGCGCCATAGCCAGAGCGCCTGGAGACCGGCCACCCATAGGAAAACCAACGGCCATGATCGCGCCGCGTCCTCGGGAATCGCGAAATCGAAGCGAATCAGGTACGCCAGCCACAAACTGACCGCCAGCACCGCGAGATCGCCGATCACCAGCGCGGCGCGAGCCGCTCCGGGCGGCGCAGAATGGTTTCCGGTTCTCATCCTCTGAAATTCTTTCAGGCGAACGCCTGGATTCCCGGGTGGGAGTTGGCTGGCGCCGGCCAATCCACCACCCGCACGCGCAGCCGGGCGTCGCGGCAGAGTCGGCGGATTTCCCTCAAACGGCGCGGCGAGGCGTGCGGCATCGCGATGGCCACCTCGTCGAGTTTCTCGGTCCAGCCCTGGAGCAGGCACTCCGGCATGCCGGCCACCGGGACTCCGTGGATCCGCCGCTGCCATTTCCCAAAATCGTCATCGAAAAACACCACGACCGAGCGCCCCAGCCGTCTCTGGCTGTTGAGGCAGAGGGCCAGTTGGGCGCCGAGGCCGCCGGCGCCGATGATGCCGACCCGCAGCACCTCGGCTTCCGGAGCAGTATCCGCGCCTTCGGCGCGTTCGCGCCAGGAGCGCAAAGCCAGGCGCATCCCGATGAGCAGGAAGGACGCGATGAACAGATTGACAATGAGAACGTTGCGGGCGGGCAGCGCGCTTGCAACCAGCCAGGAGGCTCCAAGCAGGGTGAGCGAGGCCAGGAGCAAGCCCCGCGCGGCCTGGCGCAGCTCGGGCGGCCCGAAATAGCAAAGCAGGCCGGTGCGCTGCCGCCCGCCCAGCAAGAAAAGCAGTTGCGCGCTTACGACCATTGGCCATTCGCCGAAGAACCGGACTCCGGCGCCAGATCCCGCCAGGGCCTCGCTGAGCCAGAGCGCCAGCGCCAACACCGCTGCATAAAGCCCCGACACACCCAGCCAATAAGGACAAACGGTCCGCAGGATGATCCACGCATCGGTCCAAAGGTTGGCTTTCCGGGCATATTCCTGGTTCAGTTGCAGTTTTCGCGGCACGCAATAGGAAAGGTAAAACTCTTCCGTGTTTCCGTTGGTTTGCAGCAGCGCCTCCTCATGGCGAAAGCAAAGCGAGGCCAGATCCGTAATTCCCGGCTGGTGCCGCAAAATCCGGCGTTGATTTGCGGTGTAGGCCGCGACATACCGCGGGACTTCCGGCCGCGGTCCGACCAGGCTCATCTCACCGGCCAGCACGTTGATGAGCTGCGGCAACTCGTCGAGCTTGGCCCGCCGCAGCCAGCCCCCGATCCGGGTTACGCGATCGTCGCCCTGGCTGGTGATGGAGGGTCCCCGCCGGTCCGAGCCGGGCATCATGGTCCGGAATTTCCAGATGAGAAACGGCTTGCCGAATTGCCCAATCCGCTGCTGGCGGTAGAAAACCGGGCCCCCGTCCGAGAGTTTGATGGCTATTCCGATCAGCAGAAACAATGGGCTTAAACAACAAAGGCCCAGCGCGGCGAAGCCGGCGTCGAAGAGACGTTTAGCTCGGTTCGAGCCGCGGCGCAGCCCCCAGCCGGCCTCGGCAGCTTTTATCGCGAGCTCGCCAATCGGGGCTCGCAGCGAGGTAAGACATTGGCTCAGGCTCATCGCAAATCTCATTTTCAAAATCCCGCTGCTGACTCGGCGCACACAGGCGCCGTTCCCCTCGCCGGGCGGGCGCAAACGACCTCCCTCAACGTTTCACAGATCCGCTCCACCTCGGCCAACTCCAAGTCTGGATAGAGCGGGAGGCTGATCAGCTCCGGATAAATTGCCGCCGCGCGCGGACAGTCCGAGGGCTGACAGTCCAATGTCTCACGGTAGTAGGGATGCAGGTGCAGCGGCATCCAGTGGACGCTCGCGCCGATGCCGGCCGCCTTGAGCTGGGCGATGAATTCCGCCCGGTCTGCACCCTGCGCGGAACGGAGGCGGACGGGATACAGGTGCCAGGAATGAATACGGTTGGGCATGGCGCGCGGCAGCACGAGTTCCTCCACGTCCCGCAACAACTCGGAGTAAAGTTCCGCCCGCTCGCGGCGGAGTTGATGCAGGCGATCGGCCTTCCGCAATTGCTGCAGGCCCAGCGCCGCCGCGATATCCGTCATATTATACTTGAATCCAGGGGCCACGATCTCGTAGTGCCAGGAGCCTTCGGCGGCGTACCGATTCCATGCATTCCGCGAGATTCCATGCAGCGACATCAACCGCATGCGCTCCGCGTGCTCCTCCGAGCTGGTGCAAGCCATCCCCCCCTCGCCCGTGGTGATCGCTTTGTTCGCGTAAAACGAGAAGCAACTGACTTCAGCCGAACTGCCCACCGACTGCCAGGGAGCCGTTTCGCTTTCGCGGTAGGCGGCGGGGCAGCAATGAGCCGCATCCTCAACCACGCTCAAGTTAAAATCCTCCGCCAGGCTCCGCACTCCCGTGACATCCCCGATCTGTCCGCCGTAGTGAACGGGGATGATCGCGGTCACCTCCTCGCCACGCGCACGGGCGGCCGCGGCTTTCCGGCGCGCGTCCGCGACGTCCAGATTGAGATCCTCGGACCGGCAATCCACGAAGAGCGGGATGGCTCCGAAGTACCGGGTGACCTCCGCAGTGGCGGCGAAGGTCAGGCTGGGAACCAAGACCCGCTGCCCGGCTTTCAAGCCAGTGGCCTCGAGCGCCAAATGCAGGGCGGCGGTGCAGGAGTTGACAGCGATCGCGTGCGGCTGATTCAGGTAACGGGAGAATTCCGCCTCAAATTGGCGGGCTTTGGGGCCGGTGGTCAGCCACCCTCCGCGCAGCACCTCGACTACCTCGCGAATCTCTTCCTCACCGATGCTCGGTTTGTAAAATGGAATCCTCAACATATCCAAGTGGTTATCGACTTTTGGCAGCCTCGCAGCTTGACCTCACTTTACCTCAAGCAAAGGTGATCCCCAGTGGGCGAAGTGTCTCCTTGCTCACCGATTTTTCACGTAGGCGGCGGGCGGTAAGTCCCCCATCCGCGCAGGCTTGGCGGAGGATGGCCGCCGGGTAAGCCGCACAAACTGCGCGCCCGGCGCGCGGCGCAAGACCAGGAAGTCCAGAGCGCCGCGCAGAAACCCGTAACCATAGCCGAGATGAAAGCAGGTCAACGCCAGCGGCAGCGCGGGCAGGAACCGCCACTCCGAGCGCGCGGCGGTGATGCCCGAGGCGATTAGGACGGCCAGGATATAAAGCGCCAGCAGACCCAGGCCGGCGAGCAGGGCCGTGGTCTGGAAAGCGCCCGCGAGCAGGAGCACGCCCAGGCCGGCGACGAAGGCGGCAGGCGCCAGATGCCGCCACGAGGCGGGCAACCGGTGCTTGCGAATGACTAACACCTTCCAATAGCCATATTGAAGGTATTGCCGGAACAGGGCGCCGAAGGAATCCCTGACATGATAAGAGCTGCGAATGCGCGGAGATTGGTAAATCCGGCCCCCGGAACGCGTCAGCCGCAGATTATGCTCGTCATCCTGGTTTCGGATAAGCTCCTCATCGAAGAGACCCACCCGATCAAACACCTCCCGGCGCCAACAACCATAAATCACCGTATCCACCTCTCCCTCATAATCGGGAGCGTGGGAACGGGCGCCGCCAACCGCAAAGGGCGAGTGGAAGGCCGCGCGGATAACTCGCTGCCGGTAGGAGTCAGCCGTGGTGCGCATCGGGCCGCCCACGTTATCGGCGCCGGTTTCCCGGAGCACCCGCAGACATTGAACCATATAATCGGGCGCGTAATCAGTGTGGGCATCCATTCGCAGAATCACGCCGCCGCGGGCGGCGCGCAGCGCGGCATTTAATCCTGTCGAGACGATTCTGCCCGGATTATCCAACAACCGCACCCGCGGTTCGCGCGCGGCGATCGTTTCCAGGAATTCACGGGTGCCGTCCGTGGAAACTCCGTCGGCCACCAGAACCTCGAAGCCGCCTTCCGGCGGTTCCTGCCGCAGGATGGAACTTAGGCATGGCTCAATGTACCCGGCCTCGTTTCGGCAGGGCAGAATGATCGATACGGACGGATCAACGACCGGAGTCATGGCCAGGTTTAATTGCTGCTCGCGGTGGCCGGAGCGGCGAGACTCGGCAAGGGCATGGAAGCCGCAGCCTCCGGCGGCAAGGCGATCCCGGCGGGCGAGGTGTTGGCTGCCGGCTGCCCGGCGGCGAGCTTCCGCCTGACAAAGGCCGCCAGTTGCGCGACGGAATCAAAGTTTTTTACCACCACGTCGGTCATTTCGACTTTGATGCCGAACTCTTTTTCCACAAAAGCGGCCAGTTCAAAGGCGCCCATGGAATCGATGATTCCCTCGGCCAGGAATGAATTTTGATCACCCAGGCTTTGGGTGTCGGAAAAATAGAGATAGGTTTGGACGAAGTTCCGGATGCGATCTTCTATGCTCATAATGCTTTGGGAGTGTTTTTGTGTGTGCGACGAAAGAGGCCGGGCGCGAGCCAGGAAAGCGCACCAGCGCTGAGAAACGGCCCGGCTGTCGGGCGCAGGCCGGCCGCGCGCGGGCCCAGGGCGGCCTGGTAGAGGCGGCCCAGATGAGGCTCCAGTTGGCGCAAACCATGCCTCTCCTCGACATGGGCCCGGGCGCGGGCGCCCATCTGTCTCCGCAAGTCCGGACGGCGCGCCAGCCTTAACACGGCCGAGATCAGGCCCGGGACATCCTCCGGCGCGGACAGGAAACCGGTCCAGCCATCGCGGACAATCTCCGGAACGCCGCCCACCCGGGTTGCCACCACCGGCAAACCACAGGCCATGGCTTCGAGCAGCACGTTCGGCGTGCCTTCGTGATCCGAGGTTAGAAGACAAAGAGCGGATTGCTGGTAAACCCGACGCAAGTCGGGAGCGCCGCCAAGAAACACTACTCCGTCGGGGAGCAGCCCCATACTTCGGGCCAAATGCTCAAGTTCCGGCCGGAGATCTTGATCGGGGCGGCCGGCTCCCACCACCACCCCGCGCGCGCGGAGGCCGTGCTCTTGCCGGAGTTGACGCAAGATTTGAAGAAAGCGGTCAAATCGCTTTTCTCGCGTCAGCCGTCCGACCGCCAGGATTTGCAGCGGGTCGTCGGCTGAGTTCGCGGCGGGTTTGAACCAGGCGGTATCCACCGCGTTGGGCAGCAGAGAAGCCCGCGCGGCGATCACGCCATGGCGGATCGCAAAGGCCAGGCCATTTTCCGAGTTGGCGGCCAATCGATGGGGCAGCCGGAGATTGAGCAACCCACCCAACCGACCGCATCCCAGCAGGTCGAAACGGCCATTGCTGCGCAGCGCCCCGATGCTCACGCGGCGCAACGCCCGGGCCGCCGCGCCAGCGTAAGCATTGGTGTAGAAATGCTGGCTTTGAATCACTTCCGATGGATGCCGGATCAGCGCGCAAATAATGCGCCCCAACCTTCGGGGCCGCGAGCGGTCCTGTCCGACCCACGTCACGGGTATGCCCAGGTCGCGGATGGGCTGCTCCCAGCAAGCGCCGCGATCCAGGGATAACACCCGGGCTTCGGCGCCCGCGTCCCGCAGCGTCTGGAGCATGTAAAACAGTTGCCGCTCCGCTCCGCCGCCGCCCAGGGTTCCCGCTAAAAAAGAAATTTTCAGGGTCGATAGATCCAGCATACCGAAGGAGGTCTCCCGGAGAAATGGGGTTCAGGCGGCGGCCGCGGCACTATGCGCGAGCGCCATCGGAGCTGCTGCCCGGGCCGGTGGCGGCGCCGGCGAGCGCAGCGCCTCGAGGAGGACGTCGTGTTGGCGTTGGGCGGCAAATTCGTGAACCAGAGAGAGCCATTTTCGCGACAACCCCGTCTGGTTGTAATGCTGCCGGGCGCAGTCTCGGGCTCGGGCGCCCATCCGCGCCGCCAGTTTGTGATTGGCGGCCAATTCGACCATGGCCAGTGCCATTCGCCGTACGTCATCAAATTGGAGCACATAGCCGGTGCCGCCGTGCTCGACGATCCGTACCGCATCCCCCACTGGGGTGGTCAAAACGGGAATCCCCGCTGCCATTGCCTCGAGGAGGACGTTGGGAAAGCCTTCGAAATCGGAGGTTAAAGCCAGCAAGCGGCATTGTTTCAGCAGCGCGGGAACGCGGTCATACTCGCCCAGAAACGCCAGATCTTCGGAGCCGAGGCTCGCGGCCCGCGCCCGGTGTTCCAAAGCGGCCCGCGCGCCCAAATCAGCGCCGGCGATCACCGCGAAGATCTCTGGAGCCGAGCGCCGCGCCAGGGCTACGGCGTCAATGAACCGGTCGAAGCGTTTGCCCGGATGCAGACTGCCAACCGCGGCTATGATCGGCCGGTTCGCTGGAAGCGGATGCCGGAGCGGCAGAGTCGCCATCGAATCGAACTCGTCCAGGTCGATGACATTGGGCAGCACGGCGATTTTCTCGGAGCTGACACCTTCGCCGATTAGATTGGCCCGTGCTCGATGACTGTTGGCCACGAGTCCGTGGGTTCCTCGCAGCAGCAGCCACTTCCGTTTTCCTGCTGTGTTCAACTCGTAAAATCCATTGCTTCGCACTCCGCCCAGCACCAGCGCATGGCAGGCGCGACCCGCCGGGGCGGCGTAGGCCAGGTCTCCAAATTGGCTGGCCAGAACCAGATGAGGTTTTAACTTGCGCAGCGCGGCAACCAACCGCAGGAGCACCGCCCAAGGGCGGCGCGGTCGGCAGATTGGCGTGACCGGAACTCCAGCGGCCTGCAACACCCGCTGATAGTGGTCCGGCGCGCCGAGGTAAAACACGCTTGGCTCCAGCCCGGCTTCGAGGAAAGCGCGAGCCGTGTAGGCGAACTGCTTCTCAGCTCCGGCCAAACGCAGGCTGGTGGCGATCAGGGCGACACGCATGGCATTCCTTAACCCCGGCAAGCGGCTCGGCGATATGGAGTCAGACCGCCAAATTGGGCGGATATTCACCCGGGATAGACGACCCGGCGAGGCCGAAAGCCACGCTGAACCAGAAGATCGGCTCGAAGATCGGACTGCTCACGGTCATGCCCGCCAGACAAACCGGCAGCAGACAGGCCAACGGCAGCAGTCCGCAGGCGCCTTCCCGGGCGCGCCAGGCGGCCAGCAGCGCCCGGCCGGTCCCCATCGCAAACAGAAACAAGCCAAGCAACCCCGTCTCGACCATCAACAAAAGCGGCAGATTATGCGCTACGATCGTACGGTGCTGTTCGTCGATCAAGTACGGCATCGCCCGGCGAGTGAGTTCGAGTTGGTAGCGGTCCGGCCCCGAACCGAACCACGGACTGCGCGTGAACATATCCCAGAGCACCGGAATCATCCGGCCGCGCGCCTCTTCCCGAGCGGCCGATGACGAGGCCACCGGGGCGAGCCGGGTGACGATGGTGGGGATTTGATATAATACCCCGGCCAGCACCAACCCCAGCAGGAGAAAGGTCAGGTAGCGCCTGGTCCGGGATACCAGGGCTCGCGTTTGTGGCAGCAACAGGGCGGTTCCCATCGCCAACAGCAAAGCCCCTGTGCGCGAGCCGGTCTTGGCCAGCCCGAAAGCCAGGATGCCAATCATCGGAAACACCAGCATCCGCGCTTGGGGGCGGGCATGGCGAAACATTCCCAGCGCCACCAGCACGACCGCCGCGAGCGCGTAGATCTCGCCGATCTGGTTGGCGTTCTGGCCGAAGACCGTGGATCTGCCCTCCGCGCCATGATCCACGTCCGCGGCGCCGATGCCGGCGCAGTGCAGCGCCGCGCACAAGGTGGCGCCCATCGTGAAGGCCCAGAGCGAGCGCCGGGCCAGGCCGGGATACCGCATCGCGTTGAACAACAACCACGCCCAGGGCAGGTAATACTGGAGCAGTTCAAACGTGGGAGGCCACCACCTGGCCTGGTATCCCGGCGCGAGCCAGATCCCGGCAAGCAGCCGATATCCGCAATAAGCGGCAAACCACAGCAACGCCCGCGGAAGGAAACGCAGACAAAGCCAGGGCCGGGTGATCATCGCCGCGAGGATCAACAATTGGCTGATCCGTTTGAGGCCCACGCGCTCGCCCGTCCCCGGCAAATACAATTCGTAATAGGGGATGGAGAAGAGCGAGAAGCACACCGCCCAATGAACCCACAAATTTGCCTGCGCAGCCTCCGGGCGGCTTCGTTCCCTGGCTCCCGCGTGCGAGCGGGAATCCGTGGTGGAAATGGAGGCGCCCGGCGGCATGGTTCGGGATTTCAAACACCTGTGCTCCGGGGAGGCTCCCCCGGTTCGTCCAGGATCGCCGGCGCGGCGCGCAGATACGCGGCCACCCGGCGCTTGGCTTCCAAATCGAGAAAGACCCGCGCGACCTGCTCCGCGGTCAAGCCCGCGGAGGGCGCGATCTCGGCGGGGCTGTATTCGTGGTGTTGGCCGTAGAGCACCAGATCCATGGTCCCGTAGGGCAGA
This sequence comes from Verrucomicrobiota bacterium, assembly GCA_039806935.1. Taxonomy (GTDB): domain Bacteria; phylum Verrucomicrobiota; class Verrucomicrobiia; order Limisphaerales; family UBA8199; genus JBDHQH01. The sequence goes on along the minus strand of JBDHQH010000003.1, from coordinate 24,547 downwards.
CTGAAGTAGAATTCCTCTTGTGTCTGACTCAAGGAATAGGTGTCGGTGGTGGGCGGGCGCTCGGCGATTTCCGCGGGTACACCCAGATGTTTCGCCAGGTCGTACACCTGCGTTTTGTAGAGATGCGCGATGGGCTTGAGATCCGCCGCTCCGTCCCCTTGCTTCACGAAAAAGCCCAGCTCGCACTCAAGGCGGTTGGGCGTGCCGCCCACCGCGTAATTCAGCCGGTCCGCGTGAAAATACTCGAGCATCTTCCGGGTGCGCTGCTTGAAATTTGTGGCCGCCACAATCGCGAGGTTGACCTCCAGCGGGAGGGGCAGGGCGGTTTCCAAACCGGTGGGATCTTGCGCCACGATGGAGAAGATCCGGAAACTCTCCCCATCAGTGACGCTGGGCAGGGCCAGCTTCGATTTCCATCCCGGACCGTATTCCGGAATCACTTGGCGAATGGCCTCGTCGCGGCGCCGGTAACAGCCGGCGGCCTCCAACAGCGGCGAAATCTCCTCGTGGGCGGAGGCAATTCCGAGATGCTCGGCGACCAGGCGGCTGAGCCGGACAGTGTCGGGGGAGGAGTCCCGCTCCGGCATGTGCAAGCCGAACACCCGCTCCCTGCCCAATGCCCGCACTGCCAGCGCGGCGACCGTGCTGCTGTCGATCCCGCCCGAGAGGCCGACTACCAGGCCTTTCCTGCGAAATCGCCGGACTTCCCGCCGGATAAACGCGCAAATTTGGCCGGTGGTTTGCGCGCTGTCGATTTTGAGCAACTCACGACTGAACGGCTGGCGATGGTTCAAAGCCGGCCTTTCGAGCAGGCTGCTCAGATTGGATGGAGTCAGGAACGGTTGGATTTCGCCTGTAGTTTCTCTCATAAATCCGCGGTGGCGGCCGGTGCTTGCGCCGGCTGGTGGATTTCCGGCCAGGGCGCTCCCGCCAGGGACTGAAGGCGATCCTTTTGCACTTTTCCCGAGGCATTGTGCGGGAGCGAGTTCAGCAGCCGGATTTGGTGAGGCACCTTGAAGGCCGGCAGGCGTTTGCGGCAGTGCCGCTCGATGTCCTCGCCGGCGCAAGCGCCGTCCGGGCGAACCACCACGCAGGCCACGATCGCCTCTCCGAGCAGTTCATGAGGAGCGCCCACGACTGCCACTTCCATCACCTCCCTCAGTTCGGCGATGATGTCCTCGATTTCCCTGGCGCTCACTCGGTTCCCTCCCGGCTTTAAAAAATCGCGCTCGCGCTCGACAAAGAAAATAAAGCCATCCTCGTCCACCCGCGCCAGGTCGCCGGTGCGCAACTTGCCGTGCCTGAAAAATCGGGCGGTTTCCTCGGGTTCGTTCCAGTAGCCAGGGGAAATGTTGTCGCCCGCGGCCACGATCTCGCCGATCTCCATGGATCCGGGCCGGACGGGCGAGCCGTTTGCTTTTAACACCTCCAATCGCGTGGAGCGAAGCCCGCGGCCAAGGGATCCCAGTTTGTCGCGCAAGCGTTCGGGCGGGAGAAAGCTGAGCCGCGCGGTGGCCTCGGTTTGACCGTACATCAGAAAGAACTTGAGCTGGGGGAAAGCCTCGATGAGCTCGCGAATACAGGGATTGGGCAGCTTTCCGCCCGCCTGCTGCAACCAGCGCAAGCGGGGGAAGGCAGTCTGGCAAAACCGCGTGCGGCGCAGCAGGATCTGATAGGTCGAGGGCACGCCGGCAAACCCGGTGCAGTCCCGCTCCAGCAACTCCCCAATCACCTGTTCTGGAAAAAGCTTGAACGCCTGGCTCAAAACCAGCGAAGCGCCCGCCAGTAAATGGGTATGGAGGAGGGAAAGCCCAAAGCAATAATGGAAGGGCAGCACCACCATGCCCCGATCGTCCGTCCGCAAACCCAAGTAATCAATGATATCCTCGGCGTTGCACTCGATATTGCGGTGGGAAATCATTACCGCCTTGGGCGTCCCGGTCGAGCCGGAGGTGAACATCAGGGCCGCCAGATCCCGCTTGGGCTCGATCACCGGCCAAAGCTGGGGCTGGGAGATCCGGGCCGCCTCGAGCTCGTCCTCGGTCAGCAATCGAATTCCGGCCGGTTCGGCCCACAACCGACTCCGGGGCGCGCATCTCGCGGAGACCAACAATCGGCTCATTCCCGCCTCTCTCGCCATGCGAAGCTGGGTTTCCGCCGGGAGGTCGGTTCCCAGGGGCACGGCGACCAGGCCGGCTTGAATGATGCCGAGGTACGCCACTACGAAAAACGGGCTGTTTTCCGCGAGGATTCCAATCCGGTCCCCCTGGGTGTGGCCCCGATCCAGCAGCGCCCCGGCCGTTCTCCGCGTCCGACGCCGCAATTCACCATAAGTAATCACCTCGTCCTCGTGAAAAACCGCGGGCGCGGCCGCCTCGCCACGGGAGAGAAGTTTATCGCTAATATTCATTTCCGGACCAAATGAGGTGCGTGGGTGGCCAGGGCGGATTTTGAGGGGAGGCTCCGGCGCGGAGCTGGATCCTGGCTTTTCCGGGCCATCAGCCAGGCTTGAAACATCAGCACATTCCAAAGGGGCCGGCCCCAATCCCGTTCTCGCCGGACATGTTCCTGCCAGCGCCGGCGGACCACTTTTTCCCTGAACAGGCCCTCGCGGCGCAAGGCGGAGTCGGAGAGCAGGTCCTCGGCCCAGGCTCGCAAATCACCTCGAATCCAATCTTCGACTGGCGCGGCGAAACCTTGCTTCGGGCGATCAAACAGCCGCGGCGGCAGATGACGGCGAAGCAGTTGGCGCAGGATCCGTTTGCTCTGGCCGCGCTGGCGGCGGAACGCCACCGGCAGACTCCAGGCGAACTCGATGATTCGATGATCGAGCAGCGGGATGCGAGTTTCGAGACTGACGGACATGGAGGCGCGATCCACTTTCGCCAGCACTTCGTCGGGCAGGTATTGTTGGAAATCCCAAAACATCATCCGTTGCAACAGTCCTGGCAACGAGCGCCAATGTGGGTTGCGAATCTCCGCGCCGGGTTCGGCGGGAATTCCGGCGAGCCATTGCTCCGGATGTCGGCAGCTTGAGATCTGAAACCGATACACGGCCTGGTCATCCCCGGCCCGCAGCAGTTCGGACAGGCGCAGCATCCGCTCCCACCCGTGGGGTGGACCGCCTCGCCATCGCGGGAGACTTAACCCGGCCCTGGCCACACCCTCCAAGCCCAGCCCGAGTCCGCTACGAAGCGGCCCGGGGATGAGCTTTAGCAGATTCCCGATGCGTTCGGCGCGGGTGTATATTCCGTATCCGCCAAACAATTCATCTCCGCCGTCGCCGGTCAGGCAGACGGTGACGTGCTTGCGCGCCAACTCGCTCAGCAGCAGCGTGGGCAGGTGCGAAGTGTCGGCGAAGGGTTCGTCATAGATGGTCGAGAGCCGCGGCACGGTCTGGGGCAGCATCGCCGCCTGAACGTACAACTCCGTGTGCTGCGTGCCCAAATGCCCGGCGACGGCGCGCGCGTAGGGCGCCTCGTCGTGTCCGCGTTCAACAAACCCAACGCTGAAGGTACGCACACGACGCCGGTTTGCCGCCTGCATGAATGCCACAATCAGCGAGGAGTCGATGCCGCCGGACAGGAACGCGCCCACTGGCACATCCGCGACCATCTGGCGTTTGACGGAGTCCGCGAGGAGATAGGCCAGTTGTTCCGCCGCCTCGGCCTCGCTGCCCGGAAAGGGGCTGGCCAGGCCGCGTTGGGCGGCCGTCCACAAGGACCAATAGCACTTCGGCTCGGGGTTGGCGCGCGAACGGAGGTGTTCTCCGTCCAGGATCAACAGGGCGCCGGGCGGGAGTTTATAGATGCCGCGGTAAATGGAGCGTGGCGCGGGAATGTAGTTATGCCGGATAAAACTCGCGAGGGCCTCATGATCGAGCCTGGCCTGCCATTGCGGATGCGCGCGCAGAGCTTTCAACTCGGATCCAAACAGGAACACTCCGCTGGTCCATCCGTAATACAGCGGCTTTTCCCCGGCGCGATCCCGCGCCAGGCACAAACGGCGCTGGCCACGATCCCACGCCGCCAGCGCGAACATGCCCGTCAGGCGGCGCAATGTCGGTTCCAGGCCCCACTCGGAAAAGCCCGCCAGCATCACCTCGGTATCCGAGTGGCCGTGGAAGCGGTGTCCGCGCTCCTCGAGTTCTCCGCGCAGCTCAATGAAGTTGTAAATTTCGCCGTTGAAGATGACCACAAACCGGCCATCCGCCGAGAACATGGGTTGATGGCCGGCGGCGCTTAAATCCTGCACGGCAAGGCGTCGATGGCCCAGGCCGACTCCGCTCACCGGATCCGCCCAGGCCCCCTCATCATCCGGACCGCGGTGCCGCAAGGCGGATGCCATCCGCAGGGCAATCAGCTCCAGATCGGAGGTGAAGCCTTCGGGGTCGGGATCGATAAATCCGGCAATGCCGCACATGATAAACCCGTGGAGAAGAATGAGCGTCAGTGAAGCTGTTGCGCCGGGGCCGAAGCCTGAGGATTCCGGCATGGCTCGCTTTCCGCCCCGGAGTGCCTGGCGGAACCGCTCCGCCACATTTTCCAAAACTTAAGCTGCGCGCGCACCATCAGGGAGGAAAGCCTGGGACAAGTGCAAAATCGGTAGCTCCAGGCGCTCGCCACCGGCGGCCACTCGCGCAAGATCCGCTCCAGAGTGCTGATTCGGTCCCGGTGTCTGGCCACTCCGGTTTGGAACTCGCGCAGATCCGCTTGGGTCCACGAATTATGGTGGGAGCATACGGTCCAGACGCCTGGGGGAACCGGCCGCAAGATCGAGATCTGGCAGGGCACCCAGGTGGTCCGGTGCGGGCCGGCAAGCGGCCGCCAAAACCAACCCGCGGAGAGAATGTCGATCCCGAAGGAGGGCAGCAGCGAGACGGTCACGGCGTCAAAGGCGTCGCCCGGCGCGATCCAGGTCCGCGCGCGGATTCCTTCGCGGGCGAAGATCTCCGTTCCCCGCTGAAGCTTCTCCGCTTGCGCGGCGGACGGCAGCGAGGCGAATTCGCTCTTTTTGCGGGTGTTTGTCAGCCCCGCGGCCCGGGCCACGTAAAGATGCTGATAGCCATGCAGGGCGATAGTCCAGCCCAGCGTTTGCCACCGGCGCGCCCGGTCCCAGAAATCGGCCGCCGGACGATCCGCCCGCAGGCCGGGATCGCGGTTGTCCGGCACTACCGCCAGAATGGGCTTGACGCTGTGCTCGACCAGACAGGCTTCGATCTCTGCCCAGAGGTCCCAGCGCATGGTGGGGCAAATGTCGTCGAAGCGGAGCAGAAATTGTTCAGCGCGCGGGCGTCGCATCGGTTTGACCTTTCCAGATTTCGCGGTTCGGGGAGCGGGCTTCCTTGAACCGCTCGACCCATCGCGCGGCGGTTAAGGCGACGCGTCCCCGGAGGGTGATGGTTTGCTCGCATTCAAACTCGCGCACCACTGCCCCGCCAAACCCGCGCTTGAACGCGTTGGCGCCGAGCAATTGAATATCCGCCGACCCCGGGTACCATCCGCCAAAATCAAAGCAATCCACGCCCTCGCGCTTCAGCCGCAAGAGCGTGTGCCAGATCAGGCAGGCGCAAGCTCGGGCGGTGCGGGCCCGGCTGGCGGGATCGGGCGCTTCTCTCGGCGGCGACACAATCATGAGCTGTTGCGCGCGCCGCGCGCCGCGGAAAAGCCCGCCCAAGGCCAGCGGCGCGCCCACCGGCGAGCGAGCGGAGGAAAGCTCGAGCGCGCCGGCCGCGATCATCGGCCGCAGCCAGGCTCGGCTGAGCGGCCCCCAGCGGCGCCGTGACTCGATCGAGTGATTCCACCAATGTTCCAGCTCGTTCAGTTGCGTTTCCTCGGCCACCGGCGACCACGCGCACCGGACGCCTTCATCTTTTTCCGCCGCCTGGATTTTCGAGGCGGTTCGAGGATCGAGCTCCGCGCGCAACTGTTCCACGCTCTTTCGCAAATCGATGACCAGGTTATGGAAGTGCCTCCACCTTGCTCGCGGGACGGGTTTATCCTGATGCCGGTAAAGAATCCAATCCACCCGGCTCGGGGCGGGCGAACCTTCGAACCAGACCTCGCCCCGGGTTAAAAAACGTGAACGATAGATAAACATGGATGTATCACGGATTTTCACTTTGCGGGCTCTGACGCGCCCCATTCGAGAGCTGGCGTGTGGCGGCGCGCGGCGGACGGGGAACTTCGCGGGAGGGCTTTCGCCGCCTCCAGCCAGCGGGCTATCGTGACCGTGATCCGCGCCTTGGCAGTGAGCCACTGCTCGCCCTCGAATTCACGAAGTCTCCGCCCCCCAAAACCCTCCTTGAACTTATTGATCCCGAGCAATGCGCGATTCTGGGAGCCATTGTACCATCCGCCGAGGTCGAACACGCTCACGCCTTGTTCCCGGCAGGCCAGCATGCCGCTCCAGATCAAAAGCCGGTTGGCGCGTCCCGCGGCGCGCCTTTCCTCCTTGCTCATTGCGCTGGTGTCCACCGAAGGGGAGTGCAGGCTGCGGAAGCGGCGCGGGTCCGCGTAATAGAGGTGGTATCCCAGGCGCCGGCCCGCCGGATTCTCCGACGCCCAAAGGTCCAGGCGGCCCGCGTCGGCCGTCTGCCGCAGCCAGCGCCGATGTGCGCGGACCAATTGTTTGCGCGCCGCGAAAGCGTCATAAAAATCACAAAACGCGGCCAGGTCGCGCGGGTCCCGCGCATCCAACCTCCGGCAGAGAACCCGATCTTTCGTCAGCGCCTTGCGAATGTCCGCGGCGGTGAATCCATCCATGCCCGCCAGCAACTCTGCGGGCGCCTTGTCCAGCTCCACGGCCCAGGTGTAAAAGGGCCGCCACCGGCCGACGGGCAAGGGTTCGGGCCGTTGGCGAAATACCATCCAATCCACCCGGGCAGCCGGCGGAGTCTCCCCAAACCAGACTTCCGCGCGCCGAAGAAAGCGCGACTGATAAATGATCATGCGAAACGAAGGGCGGCTCAGACCGCCACCTCGGAAATCGTGTAGCGGTGTTTGCCGGAGGGCGGCGGCGGGAGCTCCCCGAGGAATTCAAAATCCACCCGGCAATCCGCGCCCATGGCCAGACGCGAGCGCGCGGCCACCTCCTCCAATTCCGCCGCGGGAGGACGTCCGTCGGACAGGACAATCCGGTAGAGCAGGCGATCATGGCTTTTTTGCAGCACTTGAAATTTGCCCACCCAGGGCCGGTGGTAGAGCAAATGGGTGAAGTACTCTCCATCCACCAGCGTCTGGTCGCGCCGGCGGAAAGTATCCACGGTTCGCCCGGAGACGTGGCTGAGCACCTGCGCGCCGCCGTTCCCCGGCAGCAGGGCGCCGCGATCCCCGATCCAATAGCGCAGGAGCGGCATTGCGTAATTGGTGAGCGAGGTGACGACGATGTTCCCTTCGGTTCCCGGCGGGACGGGTCGCCCCCGCTCGTCCAGGATTTCGATGAAGTTGGCCCAGGGCGGCGCCCACATCCCCGCCGTCCCGGGCAGTTCCCAGGCGATGTCGCTGACCTCGCGCGAGCCGTAGAGGTTGGCTATCTCACAAGCAAACACCCGCCGGATGGTCTCGCGCATGAACGGGTACAACGTGCCGGCCGAGGTCACGATCAGGCGCTGCGGCGCCACCTCGAGGTTCTCCCGTTCGGCGAATCGCGCCAGCTCACAGGCGGCTTGCGCGTAGGCCAGGATGAGCCGCGGCCGGGCGTCATTCAGGATGCAGATGAATCGTCGCATGGCCGCCGGAGACATTTGAAAGGCGTTGAGCCAGGTTTCATGCGTCAGCCAGTTGAACAGCCGCGCCTTGGCGGAGCGCGTGTGGGACTCGAGATCCCTTTCCGAACCCCAGAGCCAGACGTGGCGCTGGCCCGCCTCGCAGCCCAGCAATCGCAGGCTGAACCAGCGCAGCGCGGCGCTGCGGTCCCGATAGGCGTCATCCTGGACGAGCGCCACCGGCTCCCCGGTTGAGCCTCCCGAGGTGTTGATTTGGCAATGGCGGCCTGGATTGTCCCGGGATTGGAGTCGGGTGAATTGCGCGCGAATGACGGTTTTGGTCAAAGGCGGCAACTCGCGCAGGGCCACCAGAGGTTCGTTTGCCACCGTTTCGGCCTGGTGGCGGCTTAAAAGTTCGGCGTAATAGGGAACCGCTTCGCGGCAATGGCTTAAAAGCCGGCCCAGCAGCTCGCGGGTGAGCTCCCATCCGGCTCCGGCCTCATACGCGGCGGTGTATTCTCGCAATAATCCAGGGAAGCGGTATCCCCGCAACCGGGCGTAGCCCAGGTATGCTGGCTTTCTCCAATTCATCGGGCGGGTGGTCAGGCCGTGGTCGCAGGTGCTGTTTGGCGCCTTCGCAACACGGTTTCCCGGAGTTCGAGCCGCTCGGTCGGGCTGAGCAGCAGATACACGATCAAGAAGAAGACCAGCGACACCGCGGCGCTGGCGGTTCCCAGTTCAAGCCAGTTGTCCACCGGCCACCAAAAAAGGAGCGCCCGGCCCAAGCCTGCGGTGGCGAGCATGGCGCCCACGAAGCCACCCAGTCCGCGATAGAAGGTCGTCCAGGGCTGCTTTAAAATGTAAGCGCTGTAAAGCGGGGTGAAGAGGAGGTGCCGGAGTGAAAGCGTTACCGCCCCCGCGGCGGCGATGCCGTAGAGCCCCCAGCCCAGCCGGGTGGCAAAGAACAAGGCCATCACTAAATTCCCTACTCCCACCGCCAGCGTGACCAGCCCGGGGGTCTTGACGCGATTGACTGCCAGGGGAAGGGGATAAAGCGGATACATGGCCAGATTAACGCACAAATGTGCGGCCATGATCACCAACAGCCAGCCCAGCCCGCTGAACGGTTCGCCCAGCCAGATGCGCAACAGCGGATCGGCGAACCCGCACGTCAGCCCGATTGGCCACGCCAGCACCAGGCCGACAAATTTGATCGAGCGTCGGAGATACCCGACCAAACCGGCGATATCCTCGCGGGCATAAATATGAAATGTCGTCGGCGCGAACACTCCGCTGACGGCCACCGAGAGCGACCGGATCAAGAAGGGGAGTTGCAGCACCGCCGCGTATTCGCCGCTCAACGTGGCCCCAAACAGGCGGTTGGCGACCACCAGATCGATGTTCAAGTAGAGCATTACGCCGATCTGGCTGACAATCACCCAGATCCCGGTGGCGCAGAGGCTCCGCAACATCCCCCAGTCGAAGAGACGCCAACTGATCGACAGCGTGGGCGTCAACGAACGCCAAGCCCAGACGGTCCCGGCCAACGCGATCAAGGTGCCCGCCAGGATCGCCGCTCCGACGTATTCCACGCGCGGCGATTTGGCCGTGAACAACAGCACCACCAGACCCACCCGCACGAAGATTTCCGCCGCCGCCACCAGGTTTTGCAAATCCAGCCGGTTCTGGCAGAAAAACGAGACCGTGAACGGAGTCTTGATCTGGTTGAGCAAAAAGGCGGCAATGGTGGCTCCAAACAGCCAGCGAGTGGCGGTGTCGTAGCCGGGCGGGATGCGGATCAAATGCTGGACCTGGAGGATGCCGATGCCTGCGGGAATCAGCAGCAACCCGATGAGGCCGACGTTTCCCCAAAGCGCGACGTTGAAGATGACGTTCGCCCGTTCGTGGTTCTCCCGGGTCAGCGCCAGCGTCTCGAACCGGCCGACCGCCGACTCGAGGCCAATAGTGATCAGCACCATATACGAGGTGATCACCGAGGTGAGCGGCACCAAGCCGTAGGCCGCTGGTCCAAGTTCCCTCACGAGGTAGGGCACGTACCAGACCCCCACCACGATGGTCAGACCCAGTTGCGCGATATTGGCGCATAAATTGGCTTTCAGACGCGGAACCCGGGGCGGTGAGGTCGCGCTTTGCGTGGTTGCGGACGGCGGCATCAATTGCTCCGGTTAGCCGTCCGCAAATCGAGATAAAAATCCTCCAGTTCAGCGGCGGCGGCTTCCCCCGACAGCGATTGCAATCGATCGCCGCAATGCAATCGGCTTGAGGCCAGGCGCACACGTTCCATTTTTTGCGCCAGATCCGCCACGGTGGGTTCCGCCAGATGACAGCCCTCGACTCCGGCGATTCGCTCAGGCACATCGCCGACCGGGACTGATACGATCGGCAGTCCGCAAGCCAGGGCCTCCTTGATGATCGTGGGGGATCCCTCGTGCCGGGAGCATAGCAGCAGGACGTTGCCGGCATTGAGCCAGAGGGGCACCTGGGTGTTTGGAACCCCGCTCAAGAGGTGGAAGCGGACCTTGGCCGGGGAGCGCCGCAGCGCCGTGACTGCCGCCCGGGCTAGCGCGGGCCGTTTCACCGGATCACCCGCGCTCGAGGCGAAAATCACATGAAAGTCATTCATATCCCAGCCGAGTTGGGCGCGACATTCGGCCTGGTCCAGCGGCTTGAACCTTGCCAGGTCGATCCCGCAGGGGATCAACCGGATCTTCTCCGGGGCGATGCCCCCGCCCAACGAACGCAACAGATGCCGCGCCACGACCACGATTCCGCTGGCGAGGCGCGCCGCTCGCCGCGAGCAATGGACGCCGTAGCGCGAAATGAGTTTGCGTTTCCATCCGGAAAGGTTTTCCCCCAGCAAATCCGAGCCGTGAAAGGTGACCACCACCGGCGGCAGACCTGGACGGGCCGCGACCTGCCGGGCCATCACTCCTCCGTACATCACATGCACGATGTTAGGCGCGAATTCGTCCACCACCCCATGCAAATTTTCCGTCATGCGATAGTAAACCCAGGGGCCTTCGCGGCGTCGGTCGAGCAGGAAGACCTTCACCTCGAGGCCGCGGCGTCTGAGCGCGTCCACCTGCTCCTGGATGAACACTCCTCCCGCCGGGTGGCCGGGGGTGGGGTAGATGTTGGTGACCGCCAACACCCGGAGCGGAGGCTTAGGCCGGCTGCCAGCGGTACTGGTTTTTGTAACGTTGATATGGGTGGTACTCAAACGCCGAGGAGACGGCCCGGTTGAAAATCAAACCCAGAACCCGGGAATGGCGCTGTCTTAACGCGTCCAGGGCATCGCGCACCATCCGGGCCGAGGTGTAGGAGCCGCGGACTACAAACAACACCCCGTCCATCCCGGGCGCCAGGGCGGCCGCATCGTCGGCCGCCAACACGGGCGGCGAGTCAATGAGGACGTGATCGTAATGGGGCGCAAGCTGGCGCAGAAAAACTCCGAACGCCGGTCCGAGCACCAATTCACCCGGCTCCGTGCTGGCAGCGCCCGCCGGGAGGAAATGGAGGTTCGGCAACGCAGTGGCCACCACCGGGTGCTCCGGCATCTGTTCTTCGGCGAGGATTTCAGCCAGGCCGGGGCTGCTCGCCACCGTGAAATAACGGTGCAGTTTGGCCCGGCGCATGTCTCCATCCACGAGCAAGACCCGCGATCCCGCTTTGGCCATTGTCGCCGCCAGATATAAAGCCACGGTGGTTTTTCCCTCTCCGGGTCGCGAGCTGGTGATCAACATAGTTCTGGGCCGGTGGCCGGACTCGCCCATAAACCAGATCGCCGAGCGGATGCTGCGGAAGGCCTCCAGAAACTCGAATCGTTGCGTGGTCAGGACTTCGGGGCGCATCTGCCGTTCCGGTTTGCCCAGCCGGATCTCCATGATCTGGCCCAGCACTCGCTCCGGCGTGTCGGACGCCAGTTCCATCGACGACGCAAACCGGTCGTCGAATTTTCCCAGCAGCCAGAACACGCCGCCGCCGAGCAGCAGCGCCAGCGCCAAAGCCAGCGCCGCGTTGCGAATGAAGTTGTTCACCGGCAGCGCGGGGGAGGCCGCCTCCAACACCGACACATTCTCCTGATCCACAGACTTGCCGACGTCCACCGTGGAAATCACCGAAAGCAGCTTGTCGTAGGCGGCCTGCGTGCGCTGGACATCCTGGCGCAGCCGCTCGTAATCGACCATTTTGCGGCTGGATTGCAGCGCTTTGACGTCCCATTCGGAAAATGCCTTCTGCAGGTTTCCCACCTCCGCCTGGAGCGCCTCGCGGCGGTTTACCAATTGGCGCTGGATTTCCTCGCGCGCCACCCCCGCCAGGCGTTGCTGCGCCGCGATGTCCTGATCGAGCTTCAGAATCTTTGGATGCATCGGTTGCAACGATTTGGCGAGTTCGTCCCTCCTGGCTTTCAGCATCTGGACTTGCTGATTGGCCTGGAACAAATCGTTGCGCGGGCCTTGCAAGCCAGCCAGGCGTTGCTCGGCAGAAGCGTCTCCGGGCGGGGATTCGGTCTGGCCGGCGGCGGTGCGCTGGCCCAATTCAACCCATTGCTCCGGCTCGATGGCGCGCAACAAGTCCAGCTCGGTGTGCAGGGTGGCCAATTGACGGCTCAACAACGCCAGATAATTTTGCGCCCCGCTGCCTTGTTCCTGCAGAAACACCACGTTATTGGACATCTGAAAGGCGTACATCCGCTCCTGCTGGGTCTTCAATTCATCCGCCAGTCCGCTGACCTGCCGCGCCAGGGAAGCGACGGCCCGATCCGACGCCTCCTCCCGAACCTCCCGTTTGAACGCCAGGTACTCCGTCATCAACGCGTTCAGGAAAGCCTGGGTGGTTTTGGGTTCCGTGCCGCGGGCATGCAACTCGAGGATGCTGCTCTTCGGAGATTCCGTGATTTTCAGGGAGAAGGGAAAAGCGGTCCGCAAGAACTTCTCACGCGCCGCGGGGCTCACGAATCCTTTTACCGCCTGCAGCGCGCCCGGCAAAGGTTGAATGTGGGCCTCGGAAAACTCCCGCGCCGTGCGGCTCAGAGCTCGGTTTTCCACCGCTTCGCTGCGCAGCAGATCCGCCTGGGTGCCCAGAAAATTCACCAGTTCCTCGGTGTAGAGGTGTCCCTCCGAGAGGTCGAGCCGGCCGGTCAGCCACATGCGCGCGCTCGACTCGAAGGCCGGCGGAGCCGCCAGCGTTATCAAGAGCAGCGCCCCGCCCGCCAACCCCGCAATCGCCAGGAAAACCCACCAGTACTGTCGCAGCAGGAGTTGCTGGCGATGCAGACGCACGTAAAGCCGCGAAGCGGCCTGAAAGCGGTCCGGCGGCGTCATCAGATCGACGTCGGTCACCGGGAGTTGACTGGCCTCCCTTGCGGGTAATTTTTGCAATTGGTTGTCCATCGCGCTTACCACTTTACCAACCGTTCCGGCACTACGATTAAATCACCCGGTTGCACCGCTACATCTTCGTCGAGCTTTCCACTCGACCAGATTTGCTGGACGTTGATGATACGAGTCTGGGTGTCGGCGCCCCGTCGGCGGATGAGCCGCACGTTACGCTTGTCGGAATAGTCGCTAAACCCGCCCGCGCTCAAAATCGCGCGGCTCACGGTCAGGGTCTCCCCGGCCGGGATATCGAAGCTGCCGCTGTTGCGCACCTGCCCGGTCACATACACCTTGCCGAGCACCCGGGCGCGGTTGATCGCCTCCGCGGAAATCATCACGGTGGCCTTGTAATACAATTTCCGCTCCAGCAAGCCTTTGATTTCCCGCGCCAGATCCTTGCAGGTTCTCCCAGTGGCATGGACCAGGCCGAGGTAGGGCACCTCCACGTCTCCCGAGTCGGTGATGAGCAGGGTATGCGGTGGATCCTCATCTTCGATGACGCGGTAGAGGATGCGGTCTCCCGGCCCCAGCTTCTGCTGGTCATCCAGCGAATCCATGGATCGAACGCTTTGGGAGAGGAACGACGGCGCGGAGTTGGTCGGCTCTCTGCGGGACGGTTCCTCCGTTTGCGCCGGGGATTGCCCTGGACGATTCGCCGGCGCGGGCGCCCCGAACGCCGTGAGCGCGGCGGCGGCCAGGGGCAAGCCAGCGAGGCACAATGTTCTCCCGATCCGCATGCTCAAAACTGGAATGTCACTCCGAGATTCAGCCGGTTGCGATGAAAGCTGCGATCACGCGTATCGGAGTCGTTGTAAAAGAATTCATAACCGGCGTCGGCTCGCCAGTACTTGTGAAACCGATAGCCCACCCGGATCGCCGGCACGTAATGAACAAACTTCTCGTAATAAGCCCCGCCCGATTCTTTGGAAAACTCCACCGTGAAGCTCCCTTCCAAGTCAAAGTTCCTCAGGGTCTGGGTGAGAATGGCGTAGCGGACGTAGTGGATCCGCAAATTATTGGCGTTGTCGCCCATCAGGGTTTCGCGGCCAACGGACAAGGAATGCGTGAACCAGCGCAACTCCTGCTCCAGGCGCGCGTAGCCGTACCAGGTATCATAGTCGCTGTTGCGGGCGGCCGCATCGAACCTTGCCAGATCATAACCGCCCCCGGCATGCAGGGTCATCGCCTCCGGCAGCTTCCAGTCAACGAAAGGGCCGAAGCGCGCGCGCCAGTTATCATTCAGAATGACCTCCCGATCGAAGTTGTTGAGAGTGGCCGCGGACTCGATTCCGATCTTGCGACGGTCGCCCAGCAGATAGCTGGCCGCGGCCTGGAACCATTCCGCGTTGCGGTTCAAATAGCGGAATTGGTCGGTCATCGCGTTGAAATTCTCGTGGTCAAATCCGGCGGTGAGCAGCACTTTGTTGAGGTCCCAGTCCACGGTGGCGCCAACGAAATTGTCCAGACGTTCGAACTGCGTCACGTTGGTGAAATTATAAATGCGGGTCTGGTTGACGGGCTGATCGTTGAAGACCAGGGTTTGCTGGTAGCTGAACCGGTCGTGAAATCGGATGCGAAAATCCTTCACGAACAGATTGAACACCAATTCCGAATCGGGGTTTATCAGCGGCGCGTCGCTGTTCAGCGCGTGGTTGTTGGCAAACCACTCATAGCCCATACCGAGGCCCAGGCGGATGGTGTTGAGTTCGGTGAGCGGCACGAAGGCGGTGAGTTTCACCTCGGGATGGACGATGAAGTCATCGCGCCGATTACCCGGTGAGAGAAACACGTTATCGGTGTAGCCCGCGCCCAGCGTCGCCTCGGTGCGGAAGCCGATATGGCCGTAGCGCAGGTTGTAATCCTCGTCGCGCTGCGCGCGCTTCAGTTCCTCGATTGCCCGCTGGCCGGCAAGCGATCCGCGTGGCTCGCTCGCGTCTTCCATTTGCGCCGGTGCGGCGGAGGTCAAACACACCAGCAGCGGTGGCAGGATCCATAGCCGCAGCCTGGAGTTTTTGAGGGGGAGGGGATGGTTGGTTATCATGGGTTTGGGATTATCCGGTTGGGGGAGTCGGTTTGCTGATCGTGCGAACCGGCAACAAAATAAACACATTGAAGACCGGTCCGGTGGGAGGAGGGGTGGCCAGCCCGCCCGAGGGCCTGGCAACACTAAGTCCAGTCATTGGTAATTCGATCGGTTCCCCGTCGAAAATGCCACTTAGAACCGGCGCCCCAAAGAAGTCTCCCGCGTTGCGCACCTCGTAACATGTGCCAGGTGGCAGAATCGAGCAAATATTGACTGCCACTTTCGCATGCCGGTCCCAATTATAGATCATCAGATGGGCGCGCCCCGGTTCATACCGGTTGGTTCGAATAAAGATCTTCGTGCCGGTAAAGTTCTGGCCCGGAGCGGTCTCCAGCATTTCCGCGCCGGTGCAATTCTGCCATTGCCCCATGCTTACTCCCTGGGGCCAGTAATTGCTCTCAAGCACGAGGCGGCCATTGAGTTGCTGGCGTCCAAGTTGGACCGGCCCCAGGGTGCGGGCGCCGGGGATGACGTAACCCAAGTTCCTCCGCAGCCGGATGTTATCGGCCATCATCGCCGGGCGATCGACACCGATGATCCAATCGCGATAGGGGCGAACCGATTGCAGCGCGCCGGCGCCACACGCCAGATCGCCCTCCATCTCCAGATTGCCGATGCGCTCCCCCGGGCTATCCGAGTACACATGAAAGCCCGCCCCCGCGCTATTTAAAGCGAGACAGTCGGAAACTTCCCCTGGCGCTTGCAAATAGTAGCTGTGACCCTCCGCGTTATCCGGCGAACTCCAACCCACGTTGTAAACCAAGCAGCCGTAAATCAAAGTGTTGATCGCTGCGGAGGACGTCCAGAAACCGCTGCGGACCGTGTCGTGAACCACGAGGTTAATGAAATTGCAGTCGGATGCGTACACTTGTATGCCCTCGCAAAAATCCAGCAGATCGGTGGGGTTGAAGCCAACCCCGACCTGGCGGCTGACCCGGTTTGAAACGCCGCTGCTCAACTCGAAATCACGGAGGACCAGGTAACGCGCCGCGCCCCAGAAACTCAGTGAGCCCAGGATATGTGCCCGCTCGCCCGGAAACTGCCGGAAAGTAATGGGCTTGCCCGGCTCGCCATGGACCTCAGTTGACAGATGGCCGAGCGGGTAATCCCCGCCCCGCAGCCAAAAGGTGTCCCCAGGCCTTCCCACTTGCCCGGACAACGCCTCGCTCAGCCGGTAGGGCGCTTGCGGTGTTCCTCGCCCATTCGAGTCGCCGCGCGGCGAGACATAGTAATTCGCCGCTGCCGCCGGCAACTCGAACCCCGCGAGACCCGCTAGCAGCCAGACGAGTGGGAGAGGGCGGAAGTTCATGCGGCAGCCAGCACCCGCGCGGACTGCGGCGAGGGTGCCCCGAAGATGCGCTGGGCCGCGGGCCGGCGCGGGAAGATTAAGGAACTGAGATTGAACTCGACTGGCACGGAGCGGCCTAAAACCTCCATCAGGGCCTCGACTCGCTCGTGAGCCGGCAGGATGCGGGCAATTCTGATCTTTTCCCCTCGAAACGGGCCTTCAACCACCTCCGCCTCGTCACCAACCACCGGGGAATCACTGAAGACGACGTCGGCGTTCTGAGCTATGGTCGCCCGCAAATCTTCGATGACGTTGTCCGGAATCACCGCCAGTCGTCCGCCAAATTGGACCATGCTTTTGATCCCCGGCGTGTAGCGCACCCGCTCGAGCAGCAGCTCGAACGTAAAGTTCGCGAAAACGTAATTCACGAACAAGGATTCCCTGGCTCGCATCCGCCCGCGCCGCGTCCGGCGCTCGATCCGCAGTCGCGGGTTGAAAACCTCGACGCCAGGAATCCGGGCGAGGTGAGCCGCCGCGATATGCTCATGCTTGGGATGCGTGCGGGCGCAGACCCACCGGGCGCGATCGTCGTTGCGTAGATTCCCGTCGGGTTTCGCAATCAAATCTGCTGGCATAATCTGCATCATTAATTCCGGGCAAAGCTCCGCACCTGGCCATCTTGCCGCCCCCGCTTCGATTAATTGAAACACCACAAAGCCTCCGGCAGTTCTGTGAACCGCGGAGTCTTGGAAGAGTTTCCAAGTCTCGGGTTGCACGATACGCTCCGCGTGAACTGCGATGAATGGGGGGCTTACCGTAACGGTGGGTGGATTTAATCCCCAGCGATGAAGTCATTGTCAGCCAAGAGGTTTCGCGGGTTTTACTCCATTGCCGGCCAGACGGCGGGGAACGGGGAGTTAGGCGACCCTTGAACCCCTTGCTGGCGCCCGGCCAAGGAATTTCCTGTCAGACGAATCCCGACAGGAAAACCGGACAAAGAGGCGCTTACGTAAAAGGATATCGTTCGACATTCTCGGTCGCATGAGAACTGTCATGTATTGTGGGGTTGCGCTACTGGCGCTCATGCAAGTGGAGGCGGCCACCTACTACGTTTCTCCGCAGGGAAACGATGGGAATTCGGGCACGTCCGCACAACCGTTCCGGACGATTTCCTACGCGTACAGCAAGGCCGTGGCGGGGACGACCATCATCGTCATGCCAGGCACTTACACCGATTATCGCACCGGCTGGGGGCTTCGTTTGGGATCGAGCGGCGCCGCCGCCAGCCCCATCGTGCTGCGCTCTCAGGTTCCCGGCGCGGCGATCATCGACGGCCAGTACAAGTCCGACCGCAACGTCGGCTTCTATATTGATGGCAACTACAACGTGGTGGACGGATTCGACGTCCGCAACAGCCCCAACGGCGGCATCACCATCTGGTCCAGCAACAATCGGATTCAAAACTGCGTGATTCACCATAACGGGAATCCCGCCAGCTCCAGCACGCAAGGAAAGGACGGGATCTACTCCGATTCCGGCACCAGCGGCAATGTCTATACCGCCAACTACATACATCACAACGGGCGCACTGGCGGCAACGCCAGCCTGGATCACGGCCTCTATCTCTGCGGCCAAAATGAGTTGGTTAATAACAACGTGCTGCTGGCCAATGCGGGAAGCGGCCTGCAAGTCGCCGGTTACACCACCGTGCGCAATCTGAAAGTGTACAACAATATCATGGCCTACAACGGCTACAACGGGATCATTCTCTGGATGGCGTTGAGCGGGGTGGATATTAAAAACAACATTTTCTTCAAGAACGGGCGCTACGCCATCAACACCTACGACGCGCACGGCGGCGGCGTGGTGATGGATCGGAATATCTCCTACGGGAATGGCGTGGGCCATTTCGCTCTCCGGGAAGGCAACTCCGATTTTGCCTATACGCAGGGGACGAGCGTGTACTCCAATCCGTTGCTGGCCAACGACGCCGCCAACAGCTTCGATTGCCGATTAACCGGCGGATCACCGGGAATTTTAGCGGGCCACAATCTCACCTCCATTTTCACCACCGATATGGCCGGGGCGGCGCGTCAGTCCTCGGGTTCCTGGGATCTGGGGCCCTACCTGTATGGCGCCGCCGCCGCGCCCGGGCATCCGCCCATCACGGTGAGCATCGCGAAGGTGACCGGCGGAATGAAGCTGACCTGGAATAGCGTCGCAGGCAGGATCTACAAAATTGCTTACCGGAACCATCTGGCCGCCGCTTGGACCGATCTCAGCAGCGCCATCACGGCGGCGGGCGCCTCGAGCACCTGGACCGATACCGGCCTGGCGGGCGTCACCCAGCGATTTTACCGGGTTTCGGTTTCCAACTGACCCCGCCTGGTTCCATCAAAACGGCATCAGCCGCAACCCCGAGGCGCGCTCGACAAACCAGGCGGCGCCAAACAGGAAAATCACGGCTGATATTCCGTAACGCACCCGCTGGGCAAACGCCTGGCGGGTGACCCACCAAAGTCCCGGCCAGAGGATCCCCACAATGGCGATCTGGCCCGCCTCGACGCCCAGGTTGAAGGAGATCAGCGACCGCGCCAAGCCGGTGGTCGGCAACCCCAACTCTCGCAATACACTGGCAAAGCCGAAACCGTGGACCAGACCGAAACCAAACGTTAGCATCCAACGGTAGCGCGTCTCGGTGGTCCAGAAGTTCTCCGCCGCCACGTACATGATCGTGACCGCAATCCCGATTTCCACCCACTGCGGGGGGATGGTGACGATCTGGAGCACCGCCAGCGCCAGCGTGATGGTGTGCGCCACCGTGAAAGCCGTGACGATTTTCAACAGATCGACAAAACGCCGGACAAATAGCAGGGCCAGCAGAAACGCGATGTGATCGTATCCAAGAAAGATATGCTCCACGCCCAATTTCAAGTATTGCGCGATCTGGCGTTTCACCGAGGTTACACTCCCGGTGACGTATAAATGATCGGGCTGCGAGCGCGTGAAGACCACTTCGTTCTCACGCCCATTGCACACGAACACGCCGAGAACCGTATGCGCCGGGCCAAACTGCTCGAAGAAATCGAACGTGAGCGTTACCGACTCTGGCAGGCTCAGCACCGGATTGCGGAACGTGAATGCCGCCAGATGTTGTTCGAATTGCGAGATCGGGATGGATTCGCCGGCCCCTTCCGGCCAGGCCGGGCCCTCGCTTTCCGCAAAGTCCGCTTCGTGCTGGTTGAGATCGAGGAGAATGTGCTCGCGCAGAAACTGGCGCAGCGCGGGGGCCGCGTCCGCCAGTTCGGCCTTCGAGAGGCTCCCGTCGCCATTGGCGTCCAGGGTGGCGACGCGCTGCAAGGTGCTCAGGTCGTAGCTGAAATGAAACTCGACAGCCGCGGGCATCAGCACCACCCGGCTGTAGCTGGTGTCCGGATTATGCGCCCAGGCGCTCGCTGAGAAGCTGCACCAAACCGCCCAAAACAGCCAACCTCCGGCCGCTCGCCTCGCCAAACCGATTTTCATTGAAACACATCCAGGCGCCGGTTTGGCGCCGCGCCTTAAAGTGTAATCATCGCGGAAGGCCTAACAAGCCGACAGTCCGCCAACTCTTGATCAATCGTCGGCCGCCACCAGCAAACCTGTGTAATGGGTTCGCAGCACTGGAATTCCAGCCAGAACGGGGTAGAGCCACCCAGTCAGAGGGCCCAGGCGCCGCGCCAATTGCGGCACGAGCGTCACCGGGCGCAATCGCGGCTCGAACCCGGAAAAACAACTCCGAATCTCGCGCCGGGAAATCCCTCGCACCCGCCGATTGAACGGGTTGTTCACGCGAAAATCGTACCAAAGAATTCCGCCGCCGGGGCGGAGGACCCGTCTGACCTCGCTCGCGACGTTGCGTTTCATGTCCGCGCTGAGGATCGAGCTGAACACCGTAAACAAGGCCACCAGATCGAACGCGGCCTCTGGGAACGGTAATCGCTCAGCATTGGCTTGCTGAATGGAGAGCCCGGGAAAATGCGCTTGCGCCTGGCGCACTCTCTCCTCCAGCAAATCCACTCCATGGAGATCCTCCGGGCGGGCGCCCCAGCGTTGAAACCCGGCGAGCACTCCGCCCGCCCCGCAGCCGATATCCAGCACGCGCCGCCCGTTTAACGGGAGCCATCCGGCTTCCGTCAGCAGCCCATTCAGCGCGCGATCACGTTCCGCAACGATGGCCTGGTTGCCGCGGTTCCGCGGAGACCATTTGGTGCTGCCCAGGCGGCGCTCCGCATAGTCCCGATAAACCGCCTCCAACCTTTGCGTTTCGACTGGCGTCCGCATCAAAGAGATCGCTGGCGGCCTTTAACACACACCCGCTCGCAGGTCAAATAATGAGCCAGGTCCGAGGCAGCCTCTTCCTTCGTCCCGGTCATCGTCCGCCCTCGAGTTCCAACTTGCGTGACAAGAAGCGCATCAAATCTCTCAACGCGACAATTCCCAGCAATTCGCCATCCTCCACCACCATCAGCCGGCTGAGTTGATTTCGGTTCATGGTCGAGAGCGCCTGGGCGGCGTCGGTTTGGGGTGGAATCATGTTATCCCCCGAGCACGGTTGGGCCACCGACCCGGCGGTGCGCTGGTCCCACTCCTCGCGGGGTATCTGGCGGATCTGGTCCAAGGTGAGGCAGCCCAGCAAGTGCCCCTCGCGCACCACCGGATAAAACTTATACGGGTACCGGTAAAGAAAATCATCGACGATGCTGCGGATCGTCGCTGAGGGATCCACCGTCACCGGATTGGTGGTCATGAACCGATGCACCGACTCGCCCGCCAGAGCATCCCGCAACAAAACCTGTTCGTAGGAAGCTCGCGAGGCGCCGCGGATGAACAGGCCGATCAGGAAAAACCAGATCCCCGCGACGAAACTTCCATAAAAGAAATCCAGAACACCCCAGGCCATCAAAGCCACCGCGAAAATGCTCCCGATCAGCGAGGCGATCCGGGTGGCCCGGCGCAGATTTCCTTTCCAGGCCCAGAGGATCGAGCGCAGCACCCGTCCGCCATCCAGAGGGAAAGCGGGCACCAGATTGAAGGCCAGGAGCAGGGCGTTGATCCACGCCAGATAGGCCAGAACGCCTTGCACCGGCAGGGGCCAGTTGCCGGCCCAGGCGAGTTTGGAAAGTCCAAAAAAGAACCCCGCCAGCACCACTGTCACCGCCGGCCCGGCGATGGTCATCAGAAACTCGGCACGCGGATTGGGCGGCTCGTCGCCCATTTCCGCCACGCCGCCGAAGATGAACAGCGTGATGCTCCGCATCGGAATCCCCAGACGTTTGGCCGCCATCGAATGGCCCAACTCGTGGAGCACAATCGAGATAAACAAGCCCAGCGCGCCCGCCCCGCCCATCCAATAATAGATGCCCGTTGGAATTCCCGGGTAAAACGCAGGGAAAACCCCGCGCGCCAGACTCCATGTCAGGAGGGCCGCGATGATCAGCCAACTCCAATCGAGCCGAACCGAAAACCCCGCCAGTTTGAATAATGTGACGCTTTTCCCGAACATGTTTTGAATCGCCCCCTCGCTTCCCCTGTTGTCCGAAAAACCTTACTCCCGAATGCCGCGCCAGGCAACCCATCGGCGGAGACCGCGGGTCGCGGGCAGTGCATACCCCTCTTTACTCGGCGCGGGACCTGTTGGAAGCTGTTTGGGAGAGGTGTAATATGACATTGTTTAAGAGCTGCTTGGGCAGCCGGCGGGCGAGCCGCCTCGGCGTGCTGATCGGCCTGATTGCCTGGGCCTGCGTTTCAGAGGCGCAGGGGGCGCTGGCCGCCTGGGCCAGACCTCCGCTCGGAGCCGCCTCCGCTGAATGGTTGCCGGCCCCATCCCCCTCGCCTTTCCCGTCTCCGGGGGTGAACCGCGATCCAGCCTGGCCGTTTAATAACGACGTGGACGTGGAGGAAAATGTGCAAAATACGCTGGCCGAGGATCCCTTTTTGTTCTCGGGCGGCATTGATGTCGTGGTCCAGCATGGAGACGTGATCTTAACGGGCACCGTGAACACCTTGGCGCAGCGGGAGCGGGCGGAGGCGGATGCCTATGCCGCCGGCGCGCGCCGGGTCGATAATTGGTTACAAGTCGCCTTTCCTTAACCGATCACCTCAATTTGGGGTGCTTTACCCGTTGGCGGGCCAATGGCATTGCGGGCAGGTTTGCCGTGGTTTGATGAGCTCGACCACAACTCGCCGGCCTTTCGGCCGGCGAAACCTGATTACAACTCTTTTAGCCGGCGTTGCCCTGGGCTGGCTCGTGGCGGCCGGTTGCTCCTCGACTCGGCAGGAGCTGGACATCCCGCTCATGCGGCAGGCCTGGGAATTCATTCAGCAAAAGTACGTGGATCAGGCGGCGGTGAAGCCGCGGCTGGCCACTTACGAGGCCATCGCCGGCATGGTCGATTCATTGGGCGACACCGGGCACAGCACGTTCCTGACACCAGCCCTGGTCCATCATCTGCAAGCCGTAGAACGCGGCGAACTCAAGGGCATTGGGGTTGAAATCCAGATGAAAAAGGGGCGCGCCGTTATTGTCGCGCCGCTGGATGATTCCCCCGCCCGGCGGGCGGGATTGCGTTCCGGGGATATTATTCTGAAGGTGAACGGGCATGACCTGAACGAGGGATCCTTGAGCGAAGTTGCGGAGCGAATCGCCGGCCCGGCAGGCACCTGGGTCCATTTGACCATCCTGACCCCGCGTGGCGGGCACACCCGCGAGGTGGCGGTGATGCGTGAAACCATCAAACTGCGGGAGGTCACTTGGCAGCGTTTGCCGGGGATCGGCATGGTTTATTTGCGCATTGCGAATTTTGACTCCGGGGCGACCCGGGATTTGAAAGCAGCCCTGAGCACTATCATGCATGACCGGCCGCAAGGCATGGTGCTGGATCTGCGCGATAATCCGGGCGGTTTGCTCGACGAGGCGGTTGGTGTCGCGAGCCAGTTCCTGAGCGACGGAAACGTCGTTCTGGTCAGAAACGCCAAAGGACGCATCCTTCCCGTTCCCGCGCAGAAGGGCGGACTGGCTCCCGCGATCCCGCTGGCGGTGCTAATCAACAACGGCACCGCCAGCGCCGCGGAGATTGTCGCCGGCGCCTTGCGCGACGGCCATCGCGCGGTCCTGGTCGGCGAACCCACGTTCGGGACCGGAACGGTGCTCGAGAAATTCGACCTGGCGGACGGCTCGGCGTTGCTGCTTGCGGTGGATGAATGGCTGACGCCCGACGGCCATTCCTTTTGGCACAAAGGCATCGCGCCGCGGGACGAGGTGGCTCTGCCGGAGGACGCCACCCCGCTGTTTCTGGAGTCTGAGGAGGGCCTGAAGGAGCGGAATCTGACCTCCAGCCATGACACCCAATTGCTCCGCGCCATCGAGGCTGCCCGGGAGGAGGCCGCCCGGACCGCCCGGCGGTGAGTGGCAATAAACCCCATGGCTTGGAAAACGGCCCGCATTAGCTTTTTCCAGGGTGGATTCTGCACAATTCAAGGCGTGATGAAAACTCGGATGACCATTCCAATCCTATGGCTGGCCATGAGTCTGGCCATGCTGTCAGGCTGCGCGACCCGTCCGGTGAGCAAAAGCCTGCGGGCACAGGCCATGCCGCTCACCCTGGCCCAGGTGACCGGCAACCCCGACGCCTACACCGGAACGGTCGTCATTTGGGGCGGGCAAATTATTAACACCGTGAATACCACTAACGGAGGCGACATCTACGTGCTCAAGCTGTCCCTCGACCGGCAGGAACGGCCGGACCGGCATCCAGGCTCCTCCGGGCGCTTCATCGCTCATCGGGGCGGGTTCATCGATCCGGAGATCTTCAAGAGCGGGCGGCTGGTTACGGTGGCGGGCGCCATCGCAGGAACGGTGACTGAGCCTCTGCAAAAGACCACGTACGTGTATCCGATCGTCGGGATCGAGGAGATCCATCTCTGGGAGCGGCGGCTCCCTTCCTACTATTATCCGCCCACACCGTGGGGTTGGTATGGCACCCCGGGAGCATATTGGAATTGGCACGGTCCGGGTTGGGGCTGGTATGGCC
>JBDHQH010000060.1:0-19985 GCA_039806935.1 Verrucomicrobiota bacterium | reverse complement strand
CGGCGCCCTTTCCATTCGCCGGGCAAACTTCCCGGCCAGGCGCGGGAAAGGGCGGGGCAAGGCCTGTTGGCGTGAGCGCCCCAAAGGGTTTCATTTCAAGCCGGAGATTGAACGATTCCTGTCAGGAGGATGGCCAATCAAACCGGGAGAGATCGGGGCTCTTCGCCGCGTCACTTTGCTTCTCGATCCCTGGCTAACGTGAGGAGAGCCGCGTTGCGTTCCTCGCGAGTTCAGGTGCGCGACCCGGTTGAGCGCAAGGCCCTTGGGGAGTTTGCTGGCGCAACGGGGAGGCGGAGTTCGTCGGCCCCCGGGTTGGGTTCCCTGCCGGGCGGTATTAAGGAGACAACCGGGTGCCGGGAAGCCGTTCGGCTTTGACTATTCTCGAGGTCGGATATAAGAATTCCCGAGTTGCTGGCGCCGGGCCGGTGGTGCATCGCCGGCGCCCGTACCGATGCATGAGCGCGAGTGACAAGCCCTTGAAGATGGTTACCTGCCCTGGCTGCGAAGCCAAGGTGTTTATTCCCGGCGACCTGCCGCCGCTTTCCACCGAGCCTTGCAAGCGCTGCGGGCGCTCGATCATGATGCCGATGCAGCTCCGGCAATTCGAGTTGCGCAGCAAGATTGCCTCGGGCGGCCACGGCAACGTGTATCGCGCCTTCGACACCATTCTGGAGCGTCTGGTGGCGGTGAAGCTGATGCGGCGGGAACTGGAGCACGATCCGGTGGCGCTCGAGAGTTTTTTCCGCGAGGCCCGAGCCTGCGCCTCGCTTAACCACACGAATATCATCCATATCTATTCGTTCGACGAGTTGGACGGCCAACGATACCTGGTCATGGAATTGGCCGACCGCGGCAGCCTGGATGGCCTGATCGACAAGCATCAACGGCTGCCGGAGCTGAAGGTCCTGGACATCGGGATCAAGATTGCCTCGGCGCTTGATCTGGCGCTCAAGCACAACCTGTTGCATCGGGACATCAAGCCGGGCAACATACTGTTTAACTCCGACGATGAGCCGAAGCTGGTGGATTTTGGCCTCGCCCGGAGCGTGGAGGCGGAACCCGAGTCCACGACGGTGACGGAAGGCACGCCGTATTACGTGGCGCCCGAGAAGATCAAACGCGAGCGCGAAACCTTCCTCTCGGATATGTACAGCCTCGGCTGCACGTTGTACCACGCGCTCACCGGTCACGTGCCTTTCGAGGCCCCCAGTGTCGAGGAATTGGTGGCGGCGCATGTTCACACGCCATTGACGGCGCCGAATCTCGTCGCGCCGGAAATCAGCCAGCCGACCAGCGACGCCCTGGTCAAGGTGATGTCAAAAAATCCGGCGGATCGTTTCCTTAGTTACGACGAGTTTCGGATGGAGTTCGAGGCGGCGAGGAGCAAGTTGCTGATTTTGCAATACACGCAGGGCGGCGCGAGGCAGGGCGCGAAGACCAAGACCAGTTGGTGGCGGCGGTAGCGCGGAAACGGGAATCGGATTTCCCGTGGGCGCGGGCTTTTGCCGATAGGCCTGGCGGCGGCGCGCGCTTTCGGATACCTGCAAAGGCGCCAATCATCAATCCAAGGAGACAAAGCAAATCATGAGCCCGCGGAGAGAAACGTGCGCCGAGGAACTGACGGATGTGCATGACGCCGGGAAACAGATCCTGAAGGCGCTCGCCCAGATGGCCAAAGCCGCCCAACCCGAAGAAGCGAGGGAGGCATTTGAGGATCATCGGGAGGAAACTCCAGGACGCGGGCGGGCACCCGCCGACATGGCGTTGGCGTTAGGCGGCGTCGTTCGCCGGGCGTGGCTGGTCGCTTTGCGTGAGGCGGATCCGCGTGATCCGGAACCGGTCACGTCCGGCGGGTCCTGCGTGGTGAATCGGCGCTCCGGCCAGGTTGGGTCGCGTCGTTATGAAATCGTCGAAAAAAGATGGTCACCTAAATTAAAATGGCCCATGCTGGAGGCATGATGGGCATCATGCTTCGAGGCAAGACGCGATGGGGACACGCGCTGGGCATTGTCTGTTGCGGCTTGTTGGCGAGCCGATTGGCCGCGCAGGAAGCCTCAGAGTTTACCCTGGTCGGAGTGGGCAAAGTGGACATCACGCCGGCGTATCCGGTGCGGTTGGCCGGTTATGCGGCGCGCAGCTCGGAATCCGAGGTGGTGCGCCAGAAAATCTATGTTCGGGCGCTGGCTTTTGGCGGCGATGGCGGCCAGCCGGCGATTCTCCTCACCGCGGACAACTGCGGAGTGCCCGCGGCAATCCGGGAGGAAGTGGCGAGCCGTTTGGCGCGGCGGCGAGGCCTCGACTCGGCACGTCTGGCCGTCTGTTCGACGCACACCCACTCGGCGCCCTGGCTGAACGGCTACGCGCCGAACTTGTCGCTCACGCCGCTGACGTCCCGGGAGGAGAAACATCGGGATCGTTACACCCGCGAGTTTACGGATGCCTTGGAACAAGCGGCGCTGCAAGCCTGGGACGACCGGCGTTTGGCGCGCCTGACACGGGGCCTGGGCCGGGCCAGTTTCGCCGCGAATCGGCGGACCAAGGATGGGCCGGTGGACCATGAGGTTCCGGTGATGTTGGTCTTCACGCCGGGCGGCGGGCTGCGCGCGGTGTTTGCCAGTTACGCCTGCCATTGCACGACCCTAACCGGGGAGTTTAACCAAGTGTGCGGGGATTGGGCGGGCTACGCGGCGGAGCAACTCGAGGCGGAGCATCCGGGCGCAACGGCGCTGGTGGCAATCGGCTGCGGCGGCGATGCGAATCCCCAGCCGCGGTCACGGTTTGATTTGGCGGAGCAGCACGGGCGCGAGCTGGCCGGCGCGGTGGACCAGGTATTGCGTGGACCGGGGAAACTGGCGGTGGAGGGAAGCGTGGAATGCCAGGCCCGGGTGATCCATTTGCCCCTGGACACCCTGCCGACGCGGGCGGAATGGGAGGCGCGCGCCCGCGAAACGAATTTCGTGGGGAACCATGCCCGGCTGCAACTCGCCCGGTTAGATCGCGGCGAGGCGCTGCGCACGGCGCTGCCTTACCTGGTTCAGGTATGGGATTTTGGGCGGGATCTCAGCCTGGTGTTCCTGCCGGGTGAGGTGGTGGTGGATTATTCTCTGCGCCTCAAGCGGGAGTTCGACGCGAGCCGGTTGTGGATAAACGCCTACGCCAACGATGTGCCTTGTTACATTCCTTCGGAGCGGGTGTTGCGCGAGGGAGGCTACGAGGGCAGCCTGGCGATGATTTATTACGATCAGCCGAACCGGTTTGCCCCCGGGATCGAGGATCGAATCATCAATGCGGTAGCGGAGTTGTTGCCGCGCCACGCGAGAACGGAAGCCGGCGGACAGCGCACGGGACCTTTTCAAAAACCATGAAAACATTGACTCAACGACTGGCGGTTTGCAGTTGGTCGCTGCAACCGGAAAGCCCCGAGGATTTGGTTGCCAAATTGGGCGCCACTGGCGTGAAACGCCTGCAATTGGCGCTTGATCCCTTGCGGGAAAATCCCGCCGTGTGGAAGCACGCCGGGGCCGCGCTGAACCAGGCGGGAATGACCGTGATTTCAGGGATGTTTGGCTGCGTGGGCGAGGATTACAGCACGCTGGAAAGCATCCGGGAAACCGGCGGCATCGCGCCCGACCACACCTGGCCGCGGAACCTGGAAAACATCAAGGCCAGCGCGGCGCTGGCGCGCGGACTGGGACTGGCGTTGGTGACGTTTCACGCGGGTTTTCTACCGCACGACCCTCAGGATCCCGGTTTCGGTAAAATGCTCAAACGATTAGGGGAAACAGCGGATATTTTTGCGGCGGCGGGACTGCGGTTGGGCTTGGAGACCGGCCAGGAAACGGCCGTGGCTTTGCGCACCCTGCTGGAGATGTTGGACAAGCCGAATCTTTTTGTGAACTTCGACCCGGCTAATATGATTCTCTACGACAAGGGCGATCCTATCCAGGCGCTGAGCGTGCTGGGGCCGCGAATTGGCCAGGCGCATATCAAAGATGCCACGCGCACAAAGGTCCCGGGCACCTGGGGAGCGGAAGTGCCCGCGGGCGAAGGCGAGGTGGATTGGCCGAACTTTTTTGCGGCGCTCAAGCGTCAGGGATTCAAGGGCGATCTGGTGATCGAACGCGAAGCGGGGAGCCAGCGCGTGGCGGATATCGTCACCGCCCGCAAAATGATCGAAACTCTGGCCGGACAGAAAGGCACAACAATATGAGCACTCCAGTGAAGGAAAATTCAGACCAACAGGTGAAAGTGGCGGTCATCGGGCTCGGGTTCATGGGCGTGACCCACTTGCGCGCCTATTTGGATACGCCAGGCGCGCAAATTGTGGCGGTCTGCGACGCCGTCCGCCTGCCGGTAAACGGTGTGTTGCAGGGAGTCGCGGGCAACGTCAAAAAAACCGACGACATTGATCTCGGCCCGCGTGTCAGGGTTTACACGCGATGGGAGGAGGTCTTGCGGGATCCGGAGGTCGAGTTGATCGATCTCTGCACGCCCACACCGCTGCACCCGGACCAGGCGATCGCCGCCTTGGAGGCTGGCAAGCACGTCTTTTGTGAAAAACCAATGGCGCGCACTTCCGCCCGCGCGCGAGACATCCTTCGCGCCGCCGAGAAGAGCGGGCGCTTCTTCATGCCGGCCATGTGCATGCGCTTCTGGCCGGGTTGGAGCTGGCTCAAGCCGGTGGTGAGCGAACAAACCTACGGTCGCGTGCTGGCGGCCCGGTTTCGCCGTGCTTCCGAAACTCCCGGCTGGAGCAAGCAGGGCACTTACACCGCAGATCTCGGCGGGGCGCTATTCGACCTGCACATCCATGACACGGATTTCGTGCAGTTCTTATTTGGCCGGCCGGCTTCAGTTTTCTCGAGCGGAGCCGTGCGCAACGGTTCCATCGACCATGTGGTGACCCACTATCAGTATCCCGGCGGCCCCGCGGTTTGCGCGGAGGGAAGTTGGCTGCTGACCAAGGGGTTCAACATGGCCTACACCCTCTACTGCGAGCGGGCGACGATCGACTTTGATCTCGACCGGGGCGCGGAGGCGTTGCGAATCTTTGAGCCGGGCCAACCGGGCAGGACCATGGCGCTCGACGGAGCCGACGGTTATGCGGGCGAAGTGAAGTATGTGGTGGATTGCGCCCGCCGCGGCGTGACGCCGACCATTGTCACGGCGCGGGACGGGGTCGAGGGAATCGAGATCTGTGAGGCGGAGGAGAAGTCCGTTCGCAGCGGCCAAGTGGTAAAGCTTGACTGAGGCGGAGAATTTCGGCTTGCTCTCGAACTGAGGCGGCCGCGAGGTTGCGGCCTCGCCCGAAGCCAATCGCAATCTCAACTATGCACTCGCACTTCATGGCTCTTTCCGGCGCCGCCTTGCTGGCGGCCGGCATCAACGCAGGGGCGGCACCCGACCCGAACTGGCTGGATCACGACCGCGACCGGCCACAACCGCCCGTGGTGACTCCCGGGGAACCCGCGGCGCGGGACCGAGCAGGCACACCGCCTTCCGATGCGATCGTGTTGTTCGACGGCAAAGATCTTTCCTCCTGGGTCAGCATGGATGGAACAGCGACGAAATGGATTTCACGGGATGGTTACATGGAGTGTGTGAAGGGCAGCGGGTATGTGCGTACCTTGCGAAATTTTGGCGATTGCCAGCTTCATGTCGAGTGGGCCACGCCGGCGCCAGCCCAGGGCCAGGGTCAGGGCCGCGGCAATAGCGGCGTCTTTCTCGGGCTGGATCGCTACGAGGTGCAAGTGCTGGATTCCTTCGAGAACAAAACGTATGCGGACGGCAGCGCCGGCTC
The DNA here is from genome assembly GCA_039806935.1 of Verrucomicrobiota bacterium. GTDB lineage: Bacteria > Verrucomicrobiota > Verrucomicrobiia > Limisphaerales > UBA8199 > JBDHQH01. Next base: position 14,185 of record JBDHQH010000060.1, on the reverse strand, counting down.
GGTGTACGGCCAGTACCCGCCCTTGGTGAACGCCAGCAAGGCTCCGGGTGAATGGCAGGTCTATGACATCATCTACACCGCCCCACGGTTTGATGACGGGAAAAAGCTTATCTCACCCGCCTATCTGACTGTCATCCACAATGGCGTTTTGATCCAAAATCATGTGGAATTGACCGGCCCGACCAGTTGGCTTGAGCGCGCACCCTACCAATACCACCCGGAAAAACAGCCCATCAGCCTGCAAGACCATGGCAATCCGGTGCGTTATCGAAATATCTGGGTGCGGGAACTGGGCCGGTCCGGCAAACCGGAGCTGACCCTTCCCTCCGCCCTGCTGGACAGCTATACCGGCAAGTATGAATCAGTGGAGATTGGTCGCGAGGGCAATCAACTTACGGCCAAAGTTGGAGGAGTTAATTTTGTGCTTTTTGCGGAAACACCAACCCGCTTTTTTGCCAAAACCACAGACGTCCGAATCGAATTTCCCTCCGGGGCGGACAATAAACCGGACCGGCTGATTTGGTCAGTGGGTGAGGGCGCCAACGAAGCGAAACGAAAATAGGTCGCCCGGGATCGGCGCCGGGGGTTCCCAACGTTCCGGGCGGGGCAAAATCGCTTGGATGGCGAGCCGCTTGGGATTATAGTCCGCGCTCATGATACGCGTGGGCATAGGTTACGATGTGCATGCGCTGGTGGCCGGGCGCAAGCTTGTGTTGGGCGGCGTTCAGATTCCATGCGAACAAGGGTTGGAGGGGCATTCCGACGCGGACGCCCTGCTCCACGCGATCTGTGACGCGATTCTGGGCGCGGCGGGCGAGGAGGATATCGGGCATTTTTTTCCGAATACCGATCCGCGCTGGAAAGACGCGCCCAGCCGGGTCTTTCTCGAGGAAGCCGCGCGCCTGGTGAAAACCAAAGGTGGCCGCTTGCTGAACGTGGACGCCACAGTGATTGCGCAAGCGCCGAAAATTTATCCTTTCATTGGTCAAATGAAGCGGGAGATTGCCTGTGCGCTGGGTTGCGAACCAGGCAGGGTGGGCGTGAAGGCAACCACCAACGAAGCCATGGGTTTCATCGGGCGCGGCGAGGGCATCGCCGCGATGGCAGTCGCCTGCCTCGAGTTTCCCTGAGCGAGAATTGGGCATGGCAAAGGCGGAGATCAGTTGGACGAGAACGGATGAGGACGGCGAGAAGCGCCAGATCTATGCGCATCACGTCGGGGCGGAGTGGCGTTTTTTCCACCGGCATAGGCGGTTCGAGGAGTGGGAAACCTACCCGCAACCGGCTTTGGAGGATTGGCTGGAATTGCTGGATGCCGTGAGGCGGCGCATCAATCGCCGGCTTCTGCGCCCCGAGGAGGAGAGCCGAGTGCTCCGAACGATCCGGGAACGCTACCCTGAGGCGGAGGTCTCATGAGCAGTCGGGCTCCGCGGAGGCCATCCGGTTTTGTGCCGCGGATACTTGTTTCACCGCAAGTCACAGCGCAAGCGGGTGAAATGCGAGATCTCTCGATCACTCTTTCCACCCGCTATCAAACCGCGCTGATGGAGCACGGCGCTTTGCCGTTGATCCTGCCGGCGACTGTATCGCCGGATTTAATCGCTCAGGCGGTCGCGGCCAGTGATGGGGTCGTGCTGACCGGGGGCGACGACGTCCAACCATCGTTATATCGGGCAAAGCTCGCGGCGCGGTTGCGCGGGCAGGCGTCCGTCACGCCGGATGGCGGAGCTCGCGACTATCGTGAAATCCTGCTGGTCGCGGAGGCGTTTCGGCAAGGCCGGCCTTTGCTGGCGATTTGCCGGGGGCTTCAATTATTGAACGTGGCGCTGGGCGGGACGTTGCACACGGATATTGCCGCGGAAATTCCCGGGGCGCGGGAACATCGGCGGATGGACAAGAAGGCTGAAATCGTCCACGAAGCGCGGTTGACACCCGGAAGCTTAGTGGCCAAGATAACGCGCAGACAACGTCTGGGTGTAAACAGCACCCATCATCAGGCGGTGGCCCGTCCGGCGCCGCCTTTGCGCGCCACCGGCCAGGCGGACGACGGGGTCGTCGAGTGCCTGGAACTTAAACCGTCCGCCGCGATGTCATTGCCGTTTCTGCTGGGCGTTCAGTTTCATCCAGAGCGGTTGGCGGACCGGTATTCGGAGCATCGCGCGATTTTCGGCGCGTTTGTCGAGGCTTGCCGCGAGGCGTGACAGCGATTTTATGGGCAAAGTGTTGATCGTAGATGATAATCGGGACCTGCGGGAACTCCTGACAGACCTGCTGAAGGTGGAGCATCAGGTTTCCGAGGCGGCAACCGGCGCCGAATTGCAGACTTTGCTGGCCCAGGAGGCGCCGGACGTCGTGTTGCTGGACGTCAAATTGCCCGACGCCAGCGGGTTGGATTTGCTTCCGGGCATTAAGAAGCGATGGCCGGACACCGAGGTCATTGTGCTTACCGGGGCCCCCAGTGACAGCGAGGCCGTATCCTGGGCGGTCGAGGCCACCAAGCGCGGCGCGTTTAACTTTTTGCGGAAGGGGGCGCAATTTGACGCCCAAAAGCTGCTGGCCGACGTGAAGAACGCCTTCGAGCACAAAGCGCAACAGCAGGCGAATCTCGCGTTGCGCGGGGCGCTCGAGACCATGAGCGGCAGCACCTCCCCGATTTTCAAGAGCGCTGTCATGCAGACGGTGGTGCGAACCGTCGAGCGGGTGGCTCCCAGCGATGTGCCGATCCTGATCACCGGGGAAAGCGGCACGGGCAAAGAGGTCATCGCCGACCTCATCCACGCCTTTAGTCCCAGAAATAAATCGAAGATTATCAAAATCAATTGCGCGGCTCTGCCGCGGGAGTTGATCGAGAGCGAGTTGTTTGGTTCGGTCAAAGGCGCGTTCACCGGCGCGCACGCGGATCGGGAGGGTCTCTTTCGCCAGGCTGAAGGCGGTACGCTGTTCCTGGATGAGATCTCGGAGATGCCGGTCGATACTCAAAGCAAGCTCTTGCGCGTGCTGCAAGACCAGGAGGTGCGCCCGGTGGGCGGTCGGATCAGCTACAAAACCAATTGCCGCATCGTCGCCGCGACGAACCGCAAACCCGAGGAAGCCATCAAAGACGGCAAACTGCGCGAGGACCTGTTTTATCGGATTAGCGCGATTTCGTTATACCTGCCGCCGTTGCGGGAACGCCGTGAGGACATTATTCCCCTGGCCAATTCCTTCTTGAAGCGCTTTGCCGCGCAGGCCAACCGGGTCATCCACGGCTTTACGCCCGCGGCGGCGGAGCGGCTTGCCGATTTCGACTGGCCCGGCAACGTGCGCCAACTGCAGAACGAAGTTCAACGCACCGTGTTGCTTTGTGAGGGGGATACGGTCGATTCCGTGGATCTCTCGGTCACCAAGGTCAAGGTTCCCGGTGAGGAGTCGCACGATACGAACTTCACCTTGCTCGAGGGCGTCGAGCGAAATGCCATCGTCCAGATGTTGCGCGAGACCGGCGGAAACAAACTGGAAACCGCCAAACGTCTCGGGATCGGACGGCAGACGCTCTACAACAAAATCAAGGCCTACGGCATCGACACCTGATTTTCGGGATCGCACTGGCGCGTTCAGCGCCCTGCGGAAGGCTTTTTGTTGATTCCTGAAACCGGGCCGGGGGTGCCGCGCCCAATTGCCGCCGCGTTTTTTTCGCCCCTTGACTCCCGCCGCGGGGATTCCCATATTACTTCGCAAGAAAACCCGCTGTGGTAAGACTGAAGTTTTGATGTACTTATGGAAATACCCAAGGTTCGTCGAGTGGCTTTGAAAGCGTCCCGCCAACAAGCCATCGGTTCCAGGGATCATCCACGCGGCAACGGCACGGCGCCATCCGGCAGCCCGTTGGCGCTGGCCGAGCAAATCAGGGAGTTTGTTCGTCTGGCGCGTGAGCAGGGTCACCTGACCCACCATGACATTCACGATGGCTTGCCGGATGGGCTGGATGCGGAAGCGCTCGACAAAATTTTCGTCGAGTTGCGCAACCTCGAAATCGAGATCGTGGACCAGGTTGGGGTGGGCCGCTCCGGGCATGCCGGCGACGATGCGGAGGAGGGGCGTGGCCGGTTGGACATCCTGGATGACCCGGTACGCATGTATCTGCGGCAGATGGGGCAGACGCCGTTGTTGACTCGGGAGCAAGAGGTGGAGATTTCCAAGCGCATCGAAGTCGCCGAAGGCCGGGCCGAACAAATCGTGCATCGCTTTGGATTCACCGCCAAGGAACATATTGCCCTGGCGGAAAAACTCATCTGCGACCCTCCGAAGGAACGATTCGACCGGGTAATTCTCGAGTCAAAAATCGAGAGCCGCGGCGCGCACTTGAAATTCCTGCGCCGGCTGGTTTCCGCCGCGCGGAAACTGGACGCGGCGGCGGACCGGGAGTTTGGGAACTGGCGCAGGGGGGCTGGCGGCCGGCTGGCACAACGCCAGCGAGCTGCGTTTGAACACGCGGAAAAGAAACTCAGCGCGTTGCTGCCTAAATTTGCCTTCAAACATCGGATCATCGAGGACTTGGGGAAAGTGGCGGAGAATCTCGAGGAGAAATTCCGGTACGAAATGGCTCGCGCGCGCGACCCGGAGCGAATGATCGAGAATCCCGCCGCCGGGGTCCCGCCAGCGGCTGAAGGAGAGCGCCTCCAGGCGCTGGAGGTGTTTGCGCGGATGCCGGCGGAGCACTTCCTGGCGGCGCGCCAACAATTGCGGGCGGCGATGGCGGAGGCGGTGCAAGCGAGGAATGAGATGGTGGAATCCAATTTGCGCCTGGTGATCTCGATTGCCAAACGTTATCTCAATCGCGGTCTTTCGTTCCTCGATTTAATTCAGGAGGGCAATTTGGGGCTCATGAAGGCGGTCGAAAAATTCGAATATCGCCGCGGCTACAAGTTTTCGACCTACTCGACCTGGTGGATTCGGCAGGCGATCACCCGTTCGATTGCCGACCAGGCGCGCACGATCCGCATCCCGATTCACATGATCGAGATCATCAATCGGCTGATGCGGATTCAGAGGCAGTTGTTTCAGGACTTCGGGCGCGAACCGGTGGCGGAGGAGGTTGCCGAAGAGGCGGAGTTGCCGGTCGAGCGCGTCCGCGCGCTGTTGAAAATGGCCCAGCAGCCGATCTCACTGCATTCACCGGCAGGGGAGGGGGACGAAAGCAGCGTGGGTGATTTCATCGAGGACAAGTCGTGCGAGAGTCCTTCGGAGATCACCAGCTTTGGCCAACTGCGGAATAAACTTTCCAACGTGCTGGGCAGCCTCACGGAGCGGGAGCGGAGAGTGCTCGAGCTGCGCTTTGGCCTGGGCGATGGCAGCGCGCGCACCCTCGAGGAAGTCGGCAAACAGTTTCAAGTCACCCGCGAGCGAATTCGCCAGATTGAGGCGAAGGCGCTCCGCAAAATGCGGCATCCCCTGCGCCTGCGGCAGTTGCACGGGCTTTTGGAGCTGCGCCCGGTTGAACCCTAGCCGGCGCTCAGGCGGAAGTCCCCGGCTGCCTTCGCTGGCGTTTGACTCGCAACTGTGCCAGGGAATGCGCCAGCGCCGCCCTGACCACGGCCGTTTCCTCCGCGCTCAACTGCTCGGCCAGCCGGCTTTCGGCCCGTTGCCGCGCCTCCTCGGCTTTGGCCTCGTCGATGTTCTCAGCCGAGATGGCCATATCGGTGAGGATGGAGACATGATCCGGGGTGATTTCGACAAAGCCGTCGCCCACCGCGAAAAACTGATCCCGGCCGCGGATGCGGGCCACGGCTTCGCCGGGTGCGATCTGGGTGAGCAGCGGGACGTGCCCCGGGAAGACGCCCATTTCGCCTTCCATGGCGGGCACCGTGACAAACTCGACATCCTCCGCGAGCGTCCGGCCTTCCGGGGTGACGATTTCCAGTTTCAGCGTGGCAGCCATGGCTGGAGGTGCTTAGGCCTGATGAATTTCCTCGATGCCGCCGAGCATGTAGAAGTTGCCCTCGGGCACTTCGTCATGCTTGCCTTCGAGAATCTCCTTGAAGCCGCGCACGGTCTCCGCTACCGGAACCTGTTTGCCCGGGCGGCCGGTGAAGACCTCGGCCACGCTGAACGGCTGGCTCAGGAAGCGCTGGATCTTGCGCGCCCGGAAAACCGTGAGCTTGTCGTCGGGCGAGAGTTCGTCCATGCCTAGAATGGCGATGATATCCTGGAGATCCTTGTAGCGCTGGAGCACGCGCTGCACGCCACGCGCGGTTGCGTAATGTTCCTCCCCGACGATGTCCGGCGCCAGGGCGCGCGAGGTGGAGGCCAGGGGATCGACCGCGGGATAGATGCCTAGTTCGGCGATGGAACGTTCCAGGACGATGGTGGCATCCAGATGGGCGAAGGTGGTGGCCGGGGCCGGATCCGTGAGGTCGTCCGCCGGGACATACACCGCCTGGAACGAGGTGATCGATCCCTTCTTGGTCGAGGTGATGCGCTCCTGCAAATCACCCATCTCCGCCGCGAGGGTGGGCTGGTAGCCGACGGCGCTGGGCGTGCGCCCGAGCAACGCCGAAACCTCCGAGCCAGCCTGCGAGAAGCGAAAGATGTTGTCGATGAAGAGCAGCACGTCCTGGTTGCGCTCGTCGCGGAAATATTCCGTGATCGCCAACCCGGAGAGCGCTACGCGCAACCGGGCCCCGGGCGGTTCATTCATCTGGCCGTACACCAGGGCGATTTTTGATTCCCCCAGGTTGTTTTGCTTGATCACCCCCGCCTCGGACATTTCGGTGTAAAGATCGTTGCCCTCACGGGTGCGCTCGCCGACACCCGCGAACACCGACACGCCGCCGTGCAGTTTGGCGATGTTGTTGATCAACTCCATGATGACCACGGTCTTGCCGACGCCAGCTCCGCCAAACGCGCCAACTTTGCCGCCTTTCAAGAAGGGACAGATCAGGTCGATGACTTTGATGCCGGTGGTGAGCACCTGCGGCGAGGTGGACTGATCCACCAGGGGCGGGGCGGGGCGATGGATCGGGTAGTATTTATCCGCTTTGACCGGGCCGCGTTCATCGACGGGGTTTCCGGTGACGTCAAACACGCGGCCCATCACGCCGTCGCCCACCGGCATGGAGATAGCCGCGCCGGTGTCGATCACCTCATAGCCGCGTTTGAGCCCCTCGGTGCTGGACATGGCCACGGCGCGCACCCAGTTGTCGCCGAGGTGCTGTTGGACTTCGAGAGTCAGCTTGACCGGTCGATCCTGGACTTTGAAATCGACCGTCAAGGCGTTGTAAATCGCGGGAAGATCGCCGGAGAATTCGACGTCCACCACCGGGCCAATGACTTGGACAATGTTGCCTTTGTTCATGGGTATTTGGAAATGCTGAAAGAATCGTTCTATTCGAGGGCCATGGCCGCGCTGGAGATTTCCAGCAATTCTTTGGTGATGCTGGCCTGCCGCATTTTATTGTATTCGAGGGTCAAATCTTTAATGAGTTGCCTGGCGTTATCGGTGGCATTTTTCATCGCTACCATGCGCGCGCTCTGCTCACTGGCTTTGGCTTCGAGCAGAATCTGGTAAATCTTGAAGTTCAGACTATGCGGGAGCAGCGCTTCAAGCACCGTTCCGGCATCCGGCTCGAACAGAAATTCCGTCGGCCCCTGGCGCAGCGGTTCGGCGGCGGGCGCATGGATGCCGGCGGAGACGCCCTCGATTTTCGTGATCGGCAGCAGCGGCCGCACCTCGGGTTTTTGGCTCAAGGTGTTGATGAAATTGGTGAACAGCACCTCGACCTGGTCCACCTCCTCCTTTTGGAACAGATCCACGGCGAATTTGCAGATGGCGCGCGCCTCGCTGAAAAGGGGCGCGTCTTTGTAGGTGAATTCGACCAGCAAACGCCGGCGCGTCCGCGTGAGATACTGGGCCGCTTTGCGTCCGGCGGCCAGGAACACCGTCGCGTGCTGGTCGAACCTTGCGGCCTCGCGAAAGAGATTGCTGTTAAGGGCGCCGCACAGGCCCTTATCGGTGCTGATGAGGATGACGCAGCGCCGGCGCGGCGGCCGGACTTCCATCAACGGATGCGACACCTCGCCGGCGTAAGCGGAGACGGCGCCCAGGACCTGATTCATCAACGCCGCGTAGGGCCGGCCCGCCAGGGCGGCCTGCTGCGCTTTGCGCATCTTTGACGAGGCGACCATTTGCATCGCCTTGGTGATTTGGGCGGTGCTCTTGACCGACTTGATACGGCGGCGGATGTCGCGTGTGCTCGGCATAATCAGCGGGCGGCGGAATGCGGGCGGCGGAAGCTCATCGGTAGGTTTGTTTGAATTCGATGACCGCCGCTTTCAGATCCGCCGTGAGCGGGTCGCTCAGGGCCTGCTCCCTGGCGATGCGCCCGAGCAGCTCGGCTTTGCGGCTGGTGAGGTAATCGGTCAGCCGGGCCTGGAAATCCTTCACCCGCTCCACCGGCACGTCCTGCATGTAGCCATTTTGAACCGTCCAGAGCACGGCGACCTGGACTTCGACCGGAATCGGGTTGTATTGCGGTTGCTTAAACACCTCGATGATGCGCTGGCCGCGCTCGATTTGTGCCTGGGTCTTGGCGTCCAGGTCCGAGCCAAACTGCGCGAAGGCAGCCAACTCGCGGAATTGGGCCAGATCGCCTTTCAGGCGTCCGGCGACCTGCTTCATCGCTTTGACCTGCGCGGCGGAGCCGACGCGCGAGACGGACAAACCGACCGAGATCGCGGGGCGAATGCCCTGATAGAAGAGATCCGTCTCGAGATAAATCTGACCGTCGGTGATGGAGATCACATTGGTCGGGATATAGGCGGAGACATCGCCGGCCTGGGTCTCGATGATCGGCAGGGCGGTCAGGGAGCCGTTGCCGTATTTTTCGCTTACGCGGGCGGAACGTTCGAGCAATCGGCTGTGGAGATAAAACACGTCGCCGGGATAGGCCTCGCGGCCCGAGGGGCGCTTGAGCACAAGCGAGACCTGCCGGTAGGCCACGGCATGCTTGGACAGATCGTCGTAGATGATGAGCGCATCCATGCCGTGGTCCATGAACCACTCGCCCATCGCGGCGCCGGCAAAGGGCGCCAGATATTGGTTGGTGGCGTTATCCGAGGCGGGCGCGGCGACGACGATGGTGTAAGGCATGGCGCCGGCCTCCTCAAGGACGGCGATCACGCGCGCGATATTGGACTGTTTTTGTCCGATGGCCACATAGATGCAATAGAGCGGACGGTAATCCTTGCGGCCCGCTGCCTCGGCCGCCTGGTTCAGCCTGGCCTGGCTGATGATGGTGTCCACGCCGATGGTGGTCTTGCCAGTCGAGCGATCGCCGATGATTAACTCCCGCTGGCCGCGCCCGATGGGAATCATCGCATCCACCGCCATGATGCCCGTCTGCACCGGTTGACTGACGGATTTGCGCTTGATGATGCCCGGGGCAATTTTCTCGACCGGGTAGGCGAACTCGGTTTTGATCGGCCCCTTGCCATCCACCGGCTCGCCGCGGGCATTGACGACGCGCCCGAGCATGGGTTTGCCGACGGGCACCTCGAGCAGGCGCCCCGTGGTGCGCACCTGGCTGCCCTCGGCGATTTTGGTGTAATCACCCAAAATGATCGCGCCGACCTCGGTTTCCTCGAGGTTCAGAGCCAGGCCGGTGATGCCGTCGCCAAAATCCAGCATTTCGTTGAGCATCGCATCGGTGAGGCCCTCAATCCGGGCCACCCCGTCGCCGATCTCGCGCACCACGCCCACGTTCTGCTTCGCCACGGCGGTCTTGACGCCGGCGATTTGGTTTTCGATTTCCTGAAGTAACGTGCTCATATTCGAATTCTAAAAACTGTCCCGCAGCGCCTTCAGACGAGCCTGAACGCTGCCATCAAACACATCGCTGCCCACCTGGACGCGCAGACCGCCGATCAGGGCGGGATTCTGGGCAAACGAGATTTGCAATCCGGGGCCATACCGGCGCGCCAAAGCGGTCTTGAGGTTCTCTTGAAGGGCGGGGTCGAGGGGGGTGGCGGCTTCAACGCGCGTGGCGCGGCGCTCGAGATTCAGCCGCGCCAGCCGGGCAAAATGGGAAAGCATGGCCAGGTAGCCGCGAGGTTTGAATTCGAGAACCTTTTGCACGGCCAGGCGGGCGCGGCCCTCGTCCAGAGCGCCGTTCACCAGGCACCCGCGGAACAGGGCCTTGGCTTCGCGCCGGGCTTGTTTGCTGATTTTCATGACCACGCGCGGATCAAGCGGCGAGTTGGCGCGCGGTCTCCTCCGCCAGGCGCTTCTGGTCGTCCGCGCTCAATATTTTTCCCGTGACCGTGGCGGTGGTTTGCACCACCAAGCGGCCGACTTCGCGGCGGAGTTCCGCCATCATTCTTGCGTGGTCCACGGCGGCGGCCTCGCGGGCTTTGGCGATGATTTGCTCGGCGGCGGCGATGGCCTTTTGGCTCTCCTGCTCCTGCACCCGGGCGGCCGCGGCGCGCGCTTCCTCAATCAACCGCGTGGCCTGGGCGCCGGCCTGCGTCAGGATTTCCTGCCTCTGGGTTTCAGCGCGGGCGAGTTCCGCCTGGATTTTCTCCGCGTTCGCCAGGCTTTCGGCAATGCGCTGCCGGCGCTCCTCAAGCATCGCCAGCACCCGGCGGTAGGCGAAGAAATAGAGCAGAACGCAGACAATGCTGAAGCTGATGACCTGGCCGATCAAATGCGCCCAATCGACGCCGAAAGTGCGGGCCACCGCCGCGACCGGATTTTCGGCGGCCAGAAACAAATAACCATTCATAGACATTGCGAAAAGTGGTCGTTCCGGGCGGGGCGCCTTGCCGCGCCCCACCCGGACACTGCGCTATCCTCGAACGAGGAAGAGGGCGTAGAACACGATCGCTTCAGCAAAGGCGATGGCCAGGATCGACTGGACGAGGATCTTGGTCGCCGCGCCGGGATTGCGTCCCACCGCTTCGGAGGCCTTCATGCCGATGAATCCCACGCCGAGGGCAGCCCCGAGGGCGGCCATGCCGACGTGAAAGTTGCCGGTGAATCCAACCGTTTGAGCGGCTTGTGCCAACATAGGCGTCAACATACTTGCTTTCCTTTCATTGCTCGGCGGTTCCCGCGATTGAACACGGTCAAACCGACGAAATCGCTAATGCTGCCCTGAGGGGTGTCCTTCTTCTTCGTGCTGGCAAATCAGCATGGTGAAGACCGCGGTCAGGAGCATGAAAACCAGGGCTTGAACGAACCCAACCAGAAGTTCCATAAAGTAAAACGGGATCGGCAGCAGCCAGCCGAAGCCCGGAATCAGCCGAGACATCGCCTCGAGCATGTTCTCCCCCGCGAAAATGTTTCCATACAAACGGAAGCTCAACGAGACCGGGCGGAACAGAATCGAGAAAATTTCGAGCAAACCGACGGCGAAGAACACCACGACCATCAGTACCTTGAGCGCGCCGGTGGTTTCGCCTTTGGGTGCAAACAGGTGCATGATGAACCCGAACGGGCCGATTTCCCGCAGGGCCCAATAAATCCAGCAGGCGAAGAAGATCAGCGCCATGGCCAGGGTCATGTTGAGATCGGCGTTCGCGCCGCGAAACCACGGGTGTTCGAGGATAAATTTGCCGTCTTCGTGTCGTCCCCAGCCGATGGTGCCGATGCCGGGGATCAGGCCTACCCAGTTGGCGAACAGAATAAAAATAAAAATCGTCGCGAAAAACCAAAAGGTTCGCTGCACCAGATGGCGTCCGATAATGCCTTCGAGGAAGTCGTAAAGGCTCTCCACCATCCATTCCCAGAAGTTCTGGGCGCCTTCCGGCACGAGTTTCATCTTCCGGGTGGCGATCTGGGCAAAAATGATAAGACTCAGGGCGACCGCCCAAGTCACCACCATCGAGTTCGTAACGGCAAACGATCCGACCGGGGTGCGAATGCGGGTGATTTCGACTGCGCTCTGAGGCAAGCCGTGCTCTTCATGCCCCGTGACCTCCGGTTCGGCCGGGCCCGCCGACGCCTCAGCGGCGTGGCCGACCAGCACGCCAGCCATCAACAGCAGCAGGGCTAATGTCAGTCTCAATAATCGCATTATTCGCAAAAAAGCTGGGTTCCAGAAACCGCGCGCCCCGGGGCTCTTTTTTGCCAAAAGAATCGAGGCGCGCAGAGATTGCATGAGCGGGCAGGGTTCCACAAGCGATAAATTCAAAAAAATGGGCATTCCAACCTCTGGAGAAATTCTGGTGAAAGCGTGCAAAATAATAAGTGAAGATAATGTATGGGCCGGGCGCACGCCGGGGGTATGAGAATTGAAGGAGACCGTCTCTGTTGAGACTTTCCGCCATCCGCGTTTGGCTTTAAACCGCCGGCCGATGAACATCAAACGTGGATACCCCATTGCGGCTGGGGCGGACAGGGCGCGAGCTTGTATTGGAGGAAGGAGGAAGGAATGCGGTTACTCTATTCGTTGTTCGTCTTGAGCCTATTGTGGAGGCCGCGAATTGGCAGCGCGGCGGCGGAATCACCCGAGCCAGGAGAGGAAGCGAAAGCCGCGGCGGCCGAGGCGAAGCTTCTTGAGGCGCTCCCGGAACAGGTCCAGGAGATGGCTCGGCTAGCCAAAGCGGGATTAGGCCGCGGAGTGATCACGAGTTTTCTAGAAAACGCGCCCCCTTTTGAACGGGTCACGGCTGATCAACTCATTTACCTGCGGGACCTGGGACTCGATTCGGCGATCTTGAAGGCGATCATCGAACATCCGGAGGACGGCGTCGCGGCCACCGCGGAGGTATCGCCCGCGGAGTTCTCCTCCGCCGCGGCGATGGATTCGAATCTTCCCGCGCCGCGAGTGATCTATTACCCGACCGAGTTGAGCGACCAAAGTTTTTATCCGTTACTGGCTCCTTACGGTGTCTGGCTCGAGGTGCCGGGCCAGGGGTTATGCTGGCAGCCGGCGGTCTGCAGCTTGAATCGAAATTGGCGGCCCTATTGCGACAATGGTGATTGGGTCTGGTCGAGCCGTGGATGGTGCTGGAACTCTGGTTATAGCTGGGGTTGGGCGCCGTTTCACTTTGGTCGCTGGTTTCGACACGGAGACCGGGGGTGGCTGTGGCGGCCGGGCACGGAGTGGGCGCCAGCCTGGGTAACCTGGAGGCGGGATTCGCAATACACCGGATGGGCGCCTTTGCCGCCGGGGGCCGGCTATCGGCGGGGGCGCTGGAGCGATCATGGACATCCTGTGGCGGGTGATTTCGATTTTGGATTACCCGCGGAGGATTACAATTTTGTCGCCAATGACAATTTCCCGCGGAGCGATTGGTGGAATGTTCGCCTGAGTCAGCAGGCCGCCCGTCGCGTAATCGATACGGCCCCGGTGGTGAATGGATTGGAAACCGGGGAAGATGGCCAGTTGCGGAACACCGGGATTCTGGACGGAACAGCGCGGGAGTTGACGACGGCCCCCGTGGCAGGCCGCCGCGAGCCGGAAGCCCGGCAACTTCTGGCGACGCTGGCCCATGGAATGCAAGAGCGCCAGAGAGCCGAGCGAGGAGCCGCGGAGTGGCGCCAAGGGCCGGGCGACTTTCCTCGGGATTGGGGCGATAGGAGTCGAGGCATGCCGAGGCCTGAATGGGGGTGGGACGACCTCCAGCCTGGCGGAGACTGGTCGGAGCCGTACGGCGGTTTTGCGGGTTGGAGCGGAGGCTCGTGGTATGGCGGGAGCGGCCCTATACCCTCACGGCCGCGAAGTTCGGCGCTGGCGGATTTGCGGGCCCAGAGTCCCTGGGTTGCCGGGGATAATCCCGCGTTGAACCAGTTGCGGAGTTCCAGTCCGTTTGTGGCGGATGGAAATCAGGCGATGAACGCCCGGCGCGCCCAATCACCATGGGTGGCAAGTTTGCCACAGCGGATGCCCGAAAGTTCGTCCGGAGAGCGGCCGCCGAATTCCGGGGGGAATTATCCTCATTACCACCGAGGACGTTCGCATAAATTGCCCATCGGCCGCGGAGAAGTCGGAGGCGGAATGCTCGGTGGTGAGTTCCCGGCCGCTTCCGCACCCTGGAGCGTGCCCGGCGAGAGCCGCATGGCGCAAATCGCGCCTTATGGAGTCTATGGTGTTCCTCCTTACGAAAACGACGGCGGGCATCCAGATTTACCGTTTGGCCAGACGCCGCGAGATCCGGGCGAGCCGTATGGGGTCTTTGGCTCCGAGCCGAGGCGAGGCGGAGACGC
>JBDHQH010000059.1:0-20056 GCA_039806935.1 Verrucomicrobiota bacterium | reverse complement strand
TGAAGTTTACACTGCACGAACCACCGCGCGGTGCCGGCGCGCCCGTAGCTCAGTTGGATAGAGCATCTGCCTTCTAAGCAGAGGGTCTTGGGTTCGAATCCCAACGGGCGCGCCATTTTTGGTGCGGGCCGGCTGAAGAAAATGTCGGTTTCCTCCGGAAAAAAACACCTTCCGACCAGTTCGTCGGGCCCGATCTTGCCGTCCTCCCTGACCCGGCAGCTTTCGACCACCTTGGATTGCAGGTTCTCCTTGGCTCGAGTCACCCAAAAGATTCCGCGCTGCTCCAAACTCCAGAGATGGTCAAAATCCACGTAAGCCTTGTCAAAAATGACGATTTCACCGTCTTTAATGCCGGCGCACAACTCCCGCGCGCTTGGCGTCGGCCTCTCGCGCCGTGTCGATGATCGCCAAGCGCGGCAGAAAGCTTTGCCGGTTCAAGCGCAAATGACACTTGGCCGCCGCCTTGCGCCGCCGGTGCCTGGCCCAGTCCAGGCATGAAGCAATCAATGGAATGGTGGTCGAGTCCACCGGCCGTGGCCAGGAACTGATTGAAGAAGATGAGTTGCCCCAGCGGCGTGACCGGCGCGTGCGGATCCCATTCGACCTGAAAGCGCCGGCCGTGCGTGTCCACGATCAGAGGGGCGGACAGGACGGCTTGAGCTGCCGTCCGAGGGGCCGCCAACACTTCATCCGCAGGGTGAACCCCCACCGGCGCAATTTGCAAGGACATGCCCCATTGCACCAGCGACTTGCGCCGCACGCAAGAATTCCAACTGCCGTTGTAAGGGTTATAAGCTTTGCTGCAATCGATCGGCGTTCCAGGCTTGGCACAGCGTTTGAATTCCCTCGAGCCCGGCGTCGGCAACCGACTCCGGCAGCTTGCCTGGTGCGATCGCCAGTCTCGGAGTCCGCGCCCCGTTTACCGCTTGCCTTTCAGCGGCGAGGGCGGCAACAGCCATTCCAGGCTCGCGCAACGGCCGGCTTGAATCTCCCCTTCGACGCGCAGCTTTCCCAACCCGCCCTTTTTCAGGGTGAGCGCGACACCCTGGAGATCCCCGGAAATCAAGAGCGACATCAACTGGCTCAAGTGCGGCTCGTGCCCCACCAGAAGCACGTTTTGCAACTGGGAGGATTCAGCCAGTTCGTCGATCAGCTTTCCATGGTCGGCCCCGGGCTGGAGATGCTCCGAAACGCCGAGCGCTTCCGCGAGACCCAGCGTCTCGGCGACGATTTCGGCGGTTTGCCGCGCCCGGACATACGGGCTCGAGAGAATCTGCTCGAAAATCAGCTCGCGCCGGCGGAGGGCCTTGGCCAACTTCCGGATTTTTCGCTCGCCTTTTTCGGTGAGCGGGCGCTCGTTGTCGCGCCCCGCCCAGGCGGGGTCATCCGCCTCACCCGCCAACCCGTGCCGTAAAATGTAGATCCGCATAAGTCACCTTCGTCTTCCCGCCGGACGAGGGAATGGAGATTTTCCGTCCGCAGCCGGCGCGGCTTGCGGCCGCCGGGGCGAGGATTCAGCCGCGGCTGCGCCGCGGTCTGGCGCCCGGCGCTCGCTGGTTGATTTTCATCCACCTCAATTCCGGTTGAGAGAGGCTTGAGGGCTGGATCCCGCTCTTTCCCGCTGGCCCGCCATCACCTCAAGCTAAGTCCGCCGCCCCGGGATGAAAAGGGAAACCGCGCGCGCAAAATCGGCTCCCCTTTCCGGCGCGAGCAGGTAAGCTGCCCCAGTGCAAAGTGGCGGCCTTCCGTTAAAAACCTTCCTGAAGCGGCACTTCGGATTTGACACTTTCCGCCCGCTCCAGGAGGAAATTGTGAAGGACGCGCTGGCCGGGCGGGACGTTTTCGCGCTGCTGCCCACCGGCGGCGGCAAATCGCTCTGCTTCCAATTGCCGGCGCTCCTCCAGCGGGGCTTGACGGTGGTTGTATCCCCGCTGATCGCCTTGATGAAGGATCAAGTGGACGGGCTCCAGGCCGGCGGCATCCCCGCCAGTTTCCTTAACTCATCCCTTTCCGCCACCGACTCACGCGCCCGGCTGCGGGGGTTGCATCAGGGTGAGTTCAAGCTGCTCTACGTGGCGCCCGAGCGGCTGCTGTTGACCGGCTTTCTCGCCGATCTCCAGCGCTGGAACGTGTCCCTGCTGGCTGTGGATGAGGCTCATTGCATCAGCGAGTGGGGCCACGATTTCCGCCCCGAGTACCGCCAGCTTTCCCGGCTCCGCTCGCTCCTGCCCGCCACGCCGATGATGGCGCTGACCGCCACGGCGACCGAGCGAGTGCGGAGCGACATCGTCGAGCAGCTTCACTTGCGCGAACCGCGCCGCTACGTGGCCAGTTTCAACCGGCCCAACCTCACTTATCGCGTGCTCGCCAAAGAGGCGCCGTACGACCAACTGCTCGCGTTTGTTCGAAGCCGCCCGCAAGAAAGCGGCATCGTTTACTGCCAGGCCCGGAAAACCGCCGAGCGCCTGGCCGACCGGCTGGCTGAGGACGGAATCCGGGCGCTCCCTTACCATGCCGGCCTCACCCCGAAAACGCGTGACCGCCATCAGGAGCAGTTCCTCCGCGACGACGCCCGCGTCGTCTGCGCCACGATTGCGTTCGGCATGGGGATCAACAAACCCAACGTGCGGTTCGTGGTCCATTACGATTTGCCCAAAAACCTCGAGGGCTACTACCAGGAAACCGGCCGCGCCGGCCGCGACAGCCTCCCCAGCGAGTGCCTGCTGCTGTTCAGCGCCGGGGATGTGGCCAAGCAACTCCGCTTCATCGAGGAGAAACCCGACCCCCGGGAACGCGCGGTGGCCCGGGCGCAGCTCGATCAAATGGTGCTCTACGCCGAATCCAGCCAGTGCCGCCGCGCGGAGTTGCTGGGTTACTTTGGAGAAACTTTCTCCGCCGGAGATTGCCAGGGATGCGACAATTGCCTGACCCCGCGCGAGACCTACGACGGCACCGTGTCCGCGCAAAAATTTCTCTCCTGCGTGTACCGGGTGCGCCGGCATAGCGGCATCGATTTCGGCCTGAACCATCTGGCGGGGGTGCTGACCGGAGCGAATAACGAGATGACCCGGAAGCACGGCCATCAGACGCTCTCGACCTACGGCATCGGACGCGAGCATTCGCCGGCGGAATGGCGCGCCATCGCGCGCGAGTTGCTGCGCCGCGGTTTTCTCGCCCGATCCGCGGACCAGTATGCGGTCGTCTCCCTCACGCCGGAAGGCCTGGCCCTGCTCAAGGAGCGGCGTCCGGTCCAACTGGCCCGCCCCATCACCGCCCTCCCCGCCCGCGGCGCGCGCGCCGGGGACATCGCCTGCGACCAGGCGTTGTTCGATCGCCTGGCGGCCTTGCGCAAACGTCTGGCGGACGAACGCAACCTGCCCGCCTACCATCTGCTCTCGGATGTCACCCTGCGCCTCATGGCTCGCGATTACCCCGGGGATCAGCGGCGCCTGGCTCAAATCAGCGGCTTTGTCGCAAAGAAAATCAACGAATTTGGCCAGGCCTTTCTGGACGAAATCGCCCAACACCTGCGGAGCCATCCCCGGCAGATTTTCGCCTCGACGTCCTTCCAGGCGGCGGCGAACCGCGCCAGGCCGCCCCACCACGCCGAACCCAAGGACTATGATCGGGAGGTTTTCGAGCGCTTGCGCCGCGCGCGCCTGGAACTGGCTCAGGAAAGGAATCGCCCGGCCTTCGTGATTTTGCATGATGCCGCGCTGCGGGAAATCGCCCGGGTGCGGCCGCGCACCCTCGAGGAGTTGGGACAGATCAAACGCGTGGGGGCCCGGCGCGCCGCGGATTTTGGCGCGCGCCTCCTGCAGGCCATTGCCGCCGGGTGAGCGGCCGCCGCGCCAGCCCGCTTAAATCTGGGCCTCGAGCTCGCGTTTCACTTTCGCTTTTTTGCTCGTCACCCGCGCCTTGGCTTCCTCCTGAATCACCAGCGAATGCGGGGGCACGCTGCTGGTCAGAAAGACGTTCGCGCCAATGGTGCTGCCCTCGCCCACCACCGTGTCGCCGCCCATGATCGTCGCCCCGGCATAAATCGTGACCTGATCCTCGATCGTGGGGTGACGCTTCAGCCCGCGCAACTGCTGGCCCGCCGATAGCGATTTCGCCACCAGCCCCACGCCCTGGTACAGTTTCACATGGTTCCCGATCTGGGTCGTCTCGCCCACCACGGTGCCGGTGCAATGATCCACAAAGAAGTGGGAGCCAATCATCGCGCCCGGGTGCAAATCCAGCCCGCTGCGCGCGTGCGCCCATTCCGTCATGATGCGCGGAATCAACGGAATGTTCTTGAGATAAAGGTTATGCGCCAGACGCTGGACCGCGATGGCTTCGAGAAACGGATAGGCGAGGATGACTTCCTCTTTGCTGAGCGCGGCGGGATCGCCGTTGTAGGCGGCTTCGGCGTCCGTTTGCAGCAACTCCCGAATCCGCGGCAGACTCTCCATGAACTCGAGCACATAACTCCGGGCGATGGGCCGCAGATCCTTCCGGGGCAGTTCAGGGGGCGGATGATATTCCAGGCTCTTGGCGATTTCGGGTTCGAGACGGCGGATCACTTGCTGCACCAGATGCGAAGTGGCGGGCGCCAACTCCGAGGAATGCACCAGCTTCTCGTCGAAAACACCCGGAAAGAGCAGCCGCAAAAGGTCCATCGTAATAAGCGTGATGGCCTTCTTCGACGGCAGATTCTTGCCGTCGGCGTAATTAATCCCACCCTGCTTGCGGTAAGACTCGAGCAGTTGCTCCGTCAATTGCGTCACCGTTGCTTGCACAGCAGCAGTATCCGGCAACGGCCGGCCCCGCGCAACCGCCGTGTCGAAATGTCGCAATCCATTGCGCCGCAAGCGATTCGACTTGTTGCCCCACCCCGGCGCTTTCACTATTCTCTATTCCCTGATTTTTGTGCCAGACCGCAAACAAAGGGGCGGGAAGCGCCGGGTGTAAGGCCGGCGCGGAAAATTAATCCTTACACCAATACATGGGATTTACTCATTCACCGTATTTCGATTTGGTGGCGATGCCGTTGCTGATTTTCTGCCTGAGAATCTGCGACATGACGCTCGACACCCTGCGCATCATTTTCATGACCAAAGGGCTCAAACGGCTGGCGCCGATTGTGGGGTTTTTTGAAATCCTGATTTGGATCGTGGCCATCACCCGCATCATGCAACAGCTCAACAACTGGGCCTGCTACGTCGCCTACGCGGGCGGATTTGCGACCGGAAACTACGTCGGGATGCTGCTCGATGAAAAACTGGCCATCGGGCATGAATTGATCCGGGTAATCACGAGCGTGGACGCCAGCGACTCCGCCGAGAGCTTGCGGGCCGAGGGTTTTGGCGTGACCACCGTGCGCGCCAGCGGCATGCGGGGCGAGGTCGGGGTGATCTACGTGGTGGCCAACCGCCGCAACCAGAAACGGGTGTTGGAAATCGTGCGGCGGCACAACCCCAACGCGTTCATCACGGTCCAAAGCATCCATTGTGTGGACCAGCCTCCCGGCAAACACATCCCGGTGGAGATCGCGGGCGCGTTACTGGCGGAAAACGATCTGCTCAAGCAAAAAGTGGATTCCTGATCCCCGGAGTTCAGGGCCGCACCATCGCCACGACCGCGCTCTCCGGCCGCAGAAATTTGCGGGCGGTTTCGATCACCCGCTCCCGGGTGACCGCCTCGTAAAGCGCATCCTCCGAGTCGCCGTAATCATAACCGAGCCCGAACAACTCGTTCAGGGCGCCGGTCATCGCCAGATGCCCGAGATCCTGCCGCGCGATCTTTCGCTGGCCCAGCACCTTCGCCTTCGCCCGGCGAAGTTCTTCCTCGGTCAATCCCTCCTCGCGGAGCAGCGCAGCTTCCCGCAGGATTTCCTGCTCAACGGTCGCGGCCTGATCGGGCGCGGTACCCGCGTAAAAGGCGAAGTAACCGGGCTCCAGCCCGGCAAAATTCTGTGCGCCGACGTAATACGCCAGCCCGAGCTCTTCGCGAATCCGCAAAAACAGGCGGGATCCGAGATCACTGCACGCCTCCTGGATCAACTCGAGCGGATACCGGTCAGGATCTGACAGTCGCGCGCCCGGCCAGCCGATGGCCAGCACCGCCTGCTTTTTATCGCGCCGCTCGACCACCCGCCCGCGCCCTCCGCGCGCCGCCGGGAAGCTCCCGAGGGGCGGCTTTCGCAACCCCGCCTGCCAGCCCGAAAAAGCGGCTTCGACCGCCGTCCGCACCGCGCCGGCCTCGACATCCCCAAAGATGGCCAGAACGCAGTTATGCGGGACCACTCTCGTCTGGTAAAACGCGCGCACCTCCGCCAGTGAAAGCGCGCGCACGCTGGCCTCGGACCCCGCGGGATCCAGACCGTAACCAGCCGGCCCGAACAGCTCGCGGCGCAGCGCGCTGAAGGCGCTCTGCAACAAGTGATCCCGCTGCGCCCGGATGCCCGCCAGTTGAATTTCGCGCTCCCGCTCCATTGCCTCGAGGGGAAAGTCCGGGGCCTGGAGCACATCCGCCACCAGCCCCAGCCCGAGGGCGAAATCCTGGCTCATGACCTCGGCGTTGATCCCGAAGGTGTTGTTTCCGCCGTGGCTCTCGAGGTGCCCGCCCACCGACTCGATTTCCCCGGCGATTTGCTCGGCCGAACGGCCGCGCGCGCCCTTCAACAGGAGTTTGCTCAGCAGTTGCGTGACGCCGTTCCGCTCGGCGGTTTCCGCCAGCACCCCGCCCAGAAAGGCCGCCCGGAATTCCACAAAAGGCAGTCGGTGATCCTCCTTTACGAGCAATCGCAGGCCGCTCTCGAGCTCAAACTTTTGCGCCGCGTGGCAGACCGGCTCCTCGACCGCGGCGAGTTCCGCCGGGGCCGTGCCGGCCGGAAGCAACGCGTAAATAGTCATGTGGTCCGGATTCAAATACTCGCGGGCCACCCTTTGCGCGTCGGCGGCGGTGACGCGCTGGACCGCGGCCAGATAACGGGCGGAGAAATTGAGGTCGCTGGCCGCCAGCCAGCTTCCGCCCAAATCCTGCGCCTGGCCTTGCATGGTCTTGCGTGCGGCCAGGGTGGCGGCGACGAATTGTTTGATTGCTTTGGCCACCTCCACCGGCTCGACCGGCCTCTCGCGGACGGCCTCGATTTCACGCAGCATCGCGTCCCGCGCCACCGTGTACCCCCGACCGTCGATCACCGCGCTCATCCCGAAGAGGCCCCCGCCGCCCGGGGTATAGGTCCAGGCGTCGGCGGAATGCGCGAGGCCGCGCTCGCGGACCCGTTGGTAAAGCCGCGAGCTGCGCCCGCTTCCCAGCAACACCGCCAGAGCGTCGAGAATCGGCACGTCGGGATGCCGCGCCTCGGGAATGTGCCAGGCGAAGTGCAGATGACCCAGCTCGATGGCTCCTTCTTCGACGATCTCGCGAGGTGAGGTCGGTCGCGGCTCCTCCGGCAATACCACCGGCGACAGGGCTCTCGTCCGGGCGCCGGCATAGGCCCGGCGAATCTGCTCGACCACCTCCGCGCGCCGGACATCTCCGGCCACCACAAAAAAGACGTTGTTCGGCGCGTATTTCTCCTCGTAGTAACCCCGAATGTCCCCGGGCTGGAGCTGATGAAAAATATCCGGGTAGCCAATCACCGTGAAGCGGCAGGGGCTCCGCAAAAAAGCGCACTCGAACAACCGCCGGCCGGCCCGCCGCTGTGGATCATCCACATTCATGTCCATTTCGCGGAGGATCACCTGCTTCTCCTTCTCCAACTCCTCGGCCGGCAGACTGGCGTGCTGCATAATGTCGCACAGAATATCGATCGCGACGCCCGCCCCGGTGCTGGGCACATCGATGTGATACACCGTCCGGTCGAACGAAGTGTAGGCGTTCATGTGGCCGCCCGCCTCCTGCACCTCCTGGTCGATGCGCCCTCCCGGCCGGGACGTGGTGCCTTTGAACAGCATGTGCTCAAGCAGATGCGATAGGCCCGCGCCCAGCCATTGCCCCTCATGAATGCTGCCGGCCATGCACCAGGCTTGCGCCGAGACCACCGGCGCACTGTGATCCTCCCGCACAATGACCAGCAAGCCGTTCTCCAACCGCGTGGCGCTGACTCCTGGCGGCGCGGCG
The DNA here is from genome assembly GCA_039806935.1 of Verrucomicrobiota bacterium. Taxonomy (GTDB): domain Bacteria; phylum Verrucomicrobiota; class Verrucomicrobiia; order Limisphaerales; family UBA8199; genus JBDHQH01. Next base: position 11,947 of record JBDHQH010000059.1, on the reverse strand, counting down.
GCAAAGGTCTTCCCGGCCGGCGCCCTGGTGTTTTCCGCGGTGTTCATTTCGGCGATGTCAAACCCGCGCCTCCCGGCGGCGCGAATGTTCTCCTCAGGACCGGCATTCGTGGTTTCCACTAGGACCGGGTGGAGGATGCGCGGACGAGCTCCGGTTGCCGCCGGCTGGCGGGCAAAAAGGGAAGGCGGAACGCTTCAAAAAAATCGTACCCGGGGGAAAAATCCTCGCGGCTGTCCTTCTCCGTCTTCGCCAATAACCCGCTGTCCACCAGGTTGAACACTATCTCGCCAAAATCCGCGCAACGATGAACACCCCACTCGTTCAACAGCGTCAGAGTCATGGGGCCGAATTGCGAGAGGCCGTATTCACGAATGCCCTCCAGCAATTCCTGCCCGGTCACATGGCGCGGACGGCGCCGGTTCTGCTTCGCCAGCGAGCGCTGGGTATGGTCCAGCGCCTCGCGCACAAAAACGTATGCCTCGCGGTGATAGCGCGCGTCCTTCGCCTCGATTAACTCGATGGCCGCCTCAAAACTGTTGTCCTGCATTCCGATTATTCTTTGGTGTGAACCGCGGCCGGGGCTGGGTGGGCCGTGCGATAAGCCTTGACCGCCCAGCCCGTGAGCAACAGCGCCGTCACCACACAAATCACCAACTGCTCCTGCCGGGTCAAGCGATTCACGATTTGAAAATACCACGGTTTCACCCCGCCCACAATCGGGGAAAATGATCTCGACTTCCGGCGGGCGAATCCGCTTGCCGCGCGAGACCCGGGGGGTAGTGTGATTCGGTGAAGTTGTTGTTCATCGGGGATATTGTGGGAGCTCCCGGACGCCGCGCCGTGCGCGAGTTACTGCCCGGCCTGCGGGAACGGCTGGGGATCTCCCTGGTGATCGCCAACGGCGAGAATGTCGCCGGCGGCTCGGGCATCACCATCGCCACCGCGCAGGAGCTGTTCGCGGCGGGCATCGATATCCTCACTTCCGGCGACCACATCTGGGACCAGAAGGAAATCATGGATTTTATCGAGACGGAGCCGCGCCTGCTCCGCCCCCTCAATTATCCCGAAGGGGCGCCCGGACGCGGCAGCGCGCTGTGGCAGAAGGCCGGCTTTCCCCCGGTGGTGGTGATAAATCTGCAAGGGCGCACATTTATGCCGCCGCTGGAGAACCCTTTCGCGGCCATTCTCCGCGAGTTGGCCCGCGTGCGCTCGCAAGCCAGCATCGTGTTTGTCGATTTCCACGCGGAAGCGACCTCTGAGAAGGTTGCCCTGGCTCGCCTGCTCGACGGCCGGGTCAGCGCCGTGGTGGGAACCCACACCCATGTGCAAACCGCCGATGAGCGCGTCCTGCCGGGGGGGACCGCATTTCTTTGCGATGCCGGCTTCACCGGGCCGCATGACAGCGTGATCGGACGCGAGATCGAGCCGGTCCTCAAACGCTTTACCACCAACCTCCCGCAACGCTTCGGCGTCGCCTCCGGAAACATCCGCCTGCAAGGCGCGGTGGTCGAGGTGGACCCCGTCTCGGGACGGGCGATCGGCATCCAGCGGATCTCCGAGCCAGTGCCGGCCTCGGGTCTGGGCGGCGCCAACGATTGACTCATGGCGCGACCGGCCAAATCCCAGTGGGACTTCGGCGAGCTTTTCCCGGCCGAACCGCCGCGCCAGGTGCTTACGGTTTCCCAGCTCACGGCGCAAATCCGCCAGGCGCTTCAGGCCCGGGTGGGCCGCGTCTGGGTGGCCGGAGAAATCACCGGGCTCAAACGGCAGGCCTCCGGTCACCTTTACTTTTCTCTCAAAGACGCCGCGGCGCAATTGAACTGCGTGTTGTTCCGCGGCGAGTTGACGGTGGATCGCGCCGTCCTGGCCGACGGGGTGAAGGTGGCCCTCGAAGGCGAAATCACCGTGTACGAGCCGCGCGGCCAATACCAGCTTCGCGTGCTCAAGGCTGAACCGCAGGGCGAGGGGGCGTTGCGGGCCGCTTTCGAGAAGCTGAAGGAAAAGCTGAAGGCTGAGGGTTTATTCGACCCGGAGCGCAAACGTCCGCTGCCCCGGTTTCCCCGGCGAATCGGGTTGGTGACCTCGCCCACCGGCGCGGCCATCCGGGATGTGCTGCATGTGATCGAGCGCCGCCATCCCTCGTTGGAAATCATCCTCGCGCCTTGCAAAGTGCAGGGGGAGGGAGCCGCCGGCGAAATCGCCGCCGCGATCCAACTCCTCAACCGCTATCAGGCCGGATGCCGTCCGCCCGCGGGCGAAGGGCTGGATTTGATTTTAGTGACCCGCGGCGGCGGCAGCCTCGAGGATCTATGGGCGTTCAACGAAGAGGTCGTGGCCCGCACCGTGGCCGCCTCCGCGCTGCCGGTGGTTTCCGCCATCGGCCACGAGATCGATTTTACCATCTGCGATTTCGCGGCCGATCTGCGCGCCGCCACGCCCAGCGCCGGCGCCGAATTGATCACCGAAGGGGTGTTTTCCAGCGGATCATTTGTGCGGCAGGCTGGCGAGCGCTTGCGGTTGTTCGTCCGCCAGGGGCTCGAAGCCCGGCGGGACTGGCTGAACCAGGAGCGGCGCGCCCTGGCGCGGCTCGAACCGGGCGGGCGGGTGCGGGAAGGGTGGCAGCGCCTGGATGATTTAGCCGCAGATCTGAATCGGGGCGCGCGCAGGGGATGGCGGGAGCGGGACCTCGCGCTCCAAACCCTGGCCAGCCGGCTTTCACGGTTGCGTCCGGCCCTGATTCTGCAGCGGCGCCGGGAAGCGGCAAACCTGGCCGCGCGGCGCTTGCGCGAGGCGGCCCAGAACCGGCTGACCCTGCTGCGCCACCGCTGGGCGAGCGCTGAGGCCCGCCTGAAGCTGCTCGGCCCGGAGCAGGTTTTGGCTCGCGGCTACTCCATCACCCTCGACGCCGGCACGGGAAAAGTGATTCGCGACGCCGACGCCACGCGCCAGGGGCAGGAACTTAAAACCCGGCTGCATCGCGGAGAACTCCGCAGCCGGATCACCTGACCGGAACCGCCCGGTAAAATTTGCGCGGCCCGAGATTAGTGTCGATGACGGTGAAAGGCGCGGCGTTAGTGAGCAGCGGGGCCCAGGCGCCCCCCAGGTTGGCCGTCGCTTCCACGACGTAGTCCCGCCCGCTGGTGCCGGAGACCTGAAATTGAAATTGCGCCGGGCCTGCCTTCGCCCCGCCCAGGAACCCCGGGGCCGCGGGCGGCGGCTCCAGCAAGGCGCCCGTCACGGTGACCAGGTCAAACCGCACGGTGCCGCCGGACCCGTAACCGCCGCTGGCCCCGACATACGCCGAGTCACCGGTTCCCGTGGCAGTACGCTCGAACTCGCTGACTATCCGAAAGGCAAAGTTCGGGTTGTCATCCACGTTCGCCACCCCGGTCAGGTTGCTGTTGCGCGGCTCGAAATTGCCCGCCGCCCCGACCGCCATCGCCGGCCCCAGGTCGTAAAAGATGGTGCCATTCGTGCTGTACTGCAGGCGCGAGTATTTGCTCCCGGTGTTGCTCACTCTTTGATTCCAATAGATCTGGATGTTCTGACGCCCCGCCGTGCTGACCGCGAATTGCGCGCCGGCGGTTTTATTGCCCGCGGTGGCGGGCGGATAGCCTGTGGTATTCCAGCCCGAATTATCCGGGGCCGGGTCGGTCGCCGCGCCGGTGGCAAAGGAGGCGGTCACCCCGCCGACGAGCAACGCGACGCCCTGGCCCTGGCAGGGCGCGGTGCTGCCAGTGGTCGTGTTGCCATCCGGCGTCGTGCTGTTGAAATCCCATTGGGCAAGCACGTCGCTCAACGCCAGCCGGGCGCCCGCGCTCGAGACCACCTCCACCAGGTTGCTGGCCAGCACCCGGTAGGTGCCTGTATCCGCCTCCCCGACGCTCGAAATTGTGTAGGAGGTCCCCGTGGCGCCGGGCAGGCTCCTTCCGTCGAGCTGCCATTGATACTCAGGGGCGGGATAGCCGCTCGCGGCAGCCGAGAAGGTAACCGCGGCGCCTGGCTCGACCACCTGCCCCGAGGGCTCCCGGGTGAACGCCGGCCTGACTCCAACCACGAGCACCGCGTCGGAACTGATGACCTGCCCAAAACTGTTGGTAATCACGACGGTGTACACACCCGCATCCTCCAATTGCGCGTTGGTCCGCGTGTAGGCGCTCGCCGTCGCTTGCGCGATCGGCGCGCCTTGAAAGCTCCATTGATACGCCAGGCTGGGTGAGCCGCCCGCCTGGACGCTGAAAGTGACGTTGCTGCCGGGGCCATGGGTCTGGCTTTGCGGCTGCGCCACAATATAGGGCTGCCCTGGACCGCCGCCATTGGCCACCGCGATGTGGAAATCCTTCACCACCGCCATGTGCTGCGCCTGGCCCGAGTCGCCGGATTGCACCGGATAAAAATTCGCCAGGTCGGCTGCCGGCACCACCCGCGAGTCGAAGACCAGCCCGTTTGAGCAGGAGTAAGAGCCAAACACCGAATTGGTCAGATTCACCGCCAGGGAGAAGCTGGGCAGCACATAATCGTACGGTTTTTTGCGCGGTTCGTTGGTGTTCGGATTTCCCTCGGAGTCGGCGGGGATGGGCGAATCGCTGAGAAACGTCTTGAAAGTGCCGATGGCCGGCTCCGTGCGAGAGCTGGTATTCATGTCCCCGGCCACGACTACCCAGGCGTCGGCCGGGAAATTGGCCGCGATCTGGTTCTTGATCGCGGTGGCTTCGACATTCCGATCTCCGCTGCTGCCGCTGCCGTAGAGATGAACGCTCACGACATAAAGATCGTTGGTTCCCGGCAGGCGAACCTGCGCCCAGGCGAACCCGCGATCGCTCACCTTCGGTCCGGCCCAGGTGCCGGAGGCGACGATGGGATAACGGCTGATGATCCCATTCGGGATGCTGTACGAGCCCGTTTCGCGATAGTAAACGAACTCCGAGCCAAAAGCGGCATCCACCAGCGCCCGAAAATCCGCCGTCGTGTTGTTGGCGTAGTTGAATTCCTGAATGGCGACGACATCCGGCTTGAGACCCTGAAAAATGCGGATGGCAAAGGGCTGAATTTTCTGAGTGTCGCCGTTGAGATTCGCGGCCATCACTCTCAGGTTGAGGCTGGTCGGGGTGGCGTCCGCGGCTTGCGCCAGCGTCTGGAAACCAACGAGCAGGGCCAGGCAAAACAGCGCGCGCGCGCGCCGGGCAACGCTAAATTCTTCAAACCACATCAAGCGGCGCCAGCGTGATACAACCGGCGGCGCAAAGGCAAGCCGCAAGTCAGCCGCGCCAGCTCACAGCACAATCGAAAGGTGCTTGGTCTCGAGGAATTCCTCCAGGCCCTCACTCCCCAGTTCGCGCCCCCACCCGCTCTGTTTGACCCCTCCGAAAGGAGCGATGCTGGTGGTCGGCAGCCCGTCGTTGACGCCAATGACGCCCGCCTCGAGGCGCTCTCCCAGCCGGAACGTCCGGGCCAGGTCGCGCGTGAACGCATAGGCGCTCAGGCCCCAGATGGTCTCGTTGGCCAAACGAATGCCTTCCTCCTCGGTCTCAAAGGCCGAGACCGGGGCGATCGGCGCAAAAATCTCCTCGCGCAAACACCGGGCGCCCGCCGGCGCCTCCGCCAGCACCGCCGGCCCCAGGAAAAATCCCGGACGCGGCAGACGCCGCCCCCCGCCGAGCAGGCGGGCGCCCCGGCTCACGGCATCCTCCACCAGGGCCAGGGCGTGATCCAAGGCCGGCTGATCAATCAAAGGGCCGATGTCCACTCCGGGCTGGTCAAACTCCCCCGTCTTCAGCGCCCCCACCCGCGCCGCGAACCGCTCCAGAAAGGCTGGATAAATGCCGCGTTGCGCGTAGATCCGGTTGGCCGCGATGCACGATTGGCCGGTGTTTCGCATCTTGGCCAGCAGGGCGCCCTCCACCGCGCGGTCCAGATCCGCGTCATCAAACACCAACAGAGCCCCATTGCCGCCCAGCTCCAAAGCCAGAGGCTTCACCCGCTCCGCGGCCTGCCTGATCAAAATCCGCCCCACCTCCGTCGAGCCGGTGAAAGTCACCTTCCGGCACAGGGGATTCTCGAGGAACTCGCGTCCGAATTCCTCCGCCGGGCCGCACGCCACCTGCAACACCCCGGCGGGCAGCCGCGCCGCGGCGGCGCATTCCGCCAGGGCGACGCAGCAGAGCGGAGTCTGCCGCGCCGGCTTGAGCACCACCGGGCAACCCGCCGCCAGCGCCGGCGCGATCTTCCGGGCCGCCAGCAGCAGGGGAAAATTCCACGGGCTGATCGCGCCCACCACGCCGATCGGAGTCTGGATCACCAGATTGCGTTTGCCTTCGGCCTGCGGCGGAATAACCCGCCCGCTGGCGCGCCGCCCCTCCTCGGCAAACCACTGGAGGTGATCAGCGGAGAGATCCACTTCGCCCAGGCTTTGCGCCAGCGGCTTGCCGTTCTCCATGCTGATCAGCCGCGCAATTTCCTCCCGGCGGCGGCTCAATTCATCCGCGATCCGGCGCAGGTAGTCGCCGCGCGCTTTGGCGGTGCGCTGCCGCCACGGGTCAAACGCGCGCTGGGCATCCTCCAGCGCCCGGGCCAGCCGCGCACGGTCGATGATCGAAATTTTAGCGAAAGGCTCGCCCCGCGCCGGGTTGATTACCTCCCAGGCGCTTCCCGTCTCGACCCATTCGCCGTTCAAATAAAGTGGATGGGTCTTCATACGCGCGTGAATCCGCACTCCAGTTCAAACCACTCGGGTCGAAGGTGCGCCAGCGCGCTCTTGAGCTTCTCCAATTCCGCCGCCGGCCCATGAACCTCCACCCGGAGAACCGCCGCCATTTTCAGGAACTCCCCCAACACCGGCCCCACGTTCTCGAGATGGCTTAGCAAGGCGTCGGCGTCGGCGTAGCCTTCGCGGCAGAAAACCACGTCTCCCTGGATCGTAAACTCATAGAAAAGATTGGCTGGCTCCGCAGAGCTCCGCGCCACCATCTGCCGCAGCAACTCGCCGGCCTCCAGCCTTCGCTCCGGGGGAACGCGAAAATAGGGGTGGATGCTGACAAAGCTGCCGGATTTCGTCGTCATGCCGCACGATCCAACGACTGCGCCGCCCGCGCAAGCGGAATGACGCCTGGCGAAACCGCCCGCGCGCCCTCCTCCACAAATGCCGTTTTGACGAAACTCCCCTCCCCGCCTATATACCCCTGCGGACGGAAGTCACCGTTCCCCATGGCCAGCCAATCCCAAACGGACGGCGCGACAAACGCCTGGTCTCCGCTGCGCCGGCCGCTCTTTCGGGATCGCCTGGTGGCCTCGGTCATTTCCAACACCGGCAGTTGGATGCAGGACACCGCCGGCACGTGGCTGATGACCGCGCTCACCAGTTCTCCGTTGCTCATCGCCCTCATGCAGACCGCCGCCACCCTGCCGGTCCTGCTCTTCGGCCTGCCCGCCGGCGCCATGGCCGATATTTTCGACCGCCGCCGGCTGCTGCTTTTCTGGGCCGCCTGGATGCTCGTGGCGGCGGCTCTGCTCAGCGCCCTGACGCTGGCGGGCTGGACCACCGCCTGGTCGCTGCTGGGCCTGACCTTTCTCCTCAGCCTGGCCGCCGGCATGAACGGGCCGACCTGGCAGGCCATCGTGCCCGAGTTGGTGCCCCGCAAGGAGCTGCCCGAGGCCATCGCCTTGAACAGCGCCGCCTTCAACCTCGCGCGGGCCGTCGGCCCCGCCCTGGGCGGCCTGACAGTGGCGGCCTTCGCCACCGTATGGCGCGGCGCCGGGCTGGTGTTTCTGCTCAATGCCCTCTCGTTCATCGCCGTGCTCGTGGTGATTTACCGATGGCGTCGGACCCCCTTTTTTAAAAGCTCCCTGCCCGCCGAGCGCCTGGCCGGCTCGATGCGCTCCGGCCTGCGCTATGCGCGCTTTGAACCCGCCGTCCAATCCATCCTGGTCCGCGCCTTCATCCAGACCTTTTGCGTCAGCGGCATGTGGGCCCTCCTGGCGGTGGTCGCCAAGGAAAACCTGCGGCGCGGGGCCATGGGCTACGGCATCCTCAACGGCTGCATCGGCCTGGGCGCGGTGCTCGGCGCCATGCTCCTGCCGCGGCTGCGGCGGCGCGTCCCGCCCGACGGCATTGTCTCGGGCTCTGCCCTGGTGTTTGTCCTGACCCTGCTCGTAATGGCCTGGATTCACCATTGGCTGCCCCTCGTCCTGGTCCTGATCCTCGGCGGGATGGCCTGGACCAGCACCGCCTCCAGTTTCAACATCGCTGTTCAATTATCCGTCCCCGCCTGGGTCCAGGCGCGCTCGCTCGGCATTTACCAAATGGTCTTTCAGGGGGGCATGGCCCTGGGCAGCGCCTTTTGGGGCGGCGTCGCGGAGCATTTCGGCACGGCCGCCGCCCTGAGCGCCGCCGCCGGCGCCCTGTTGGCGACCCTGCCCGTGGGACGCCGGTTCTCCGTCGGCGCCGGACTGGATCGGGACCATTCCCCCGGCCCCTTGGCGCGCGCCCTCACCCGCTCCGCTCCGCAACTCGTCATCGAACCCAACCCGGAAGCCGGCCCGGTCCTGGTCATGGTGACTTTTCGCATCGACCCGGCCCGCGCCGCGGAATTCATCCGCGTCGCGCGGGAGTTGGGCCGCGTCCGCCGCCGCAACGGCGCCGTCCGCTGGGCCTTGTTTTCCGATCCCGCCGATCCCGCGCATTATCTCGAGACCTACGTGCTCGAGTCCTGGCTCGCGCGCGAGCGCCAGTTGGAGCGCTTTACCGTGGCCGACCGGGCGCTCCGCGACCAGGTCTTCGCCTTCCACACCGGAGCCGCCCCGCCGGCGGTCTCCCGCCTGATCCTGGCGCAAGCGCCGCACTAGGATCTTTCGGAAGTCGTCGTGCCCCGGCCTCCCGCTTGTTGTACGTTTGGACGCGATGAATACGCGCGATTTTCTCCGCCTCGGCATCCCGCTCGGAGAAGCGACCCGCCGGGCGACCGATTTTGTCTCTCGATTCATCCTCGCCGGCGGCGACAAAACCCGGCTCGAGGACGAACTCGCAGCGATCCTGGCCAGCCCGGCGAGCTTCACCGCAGATCCCTTGCGCCGGGAGCTGGCCCGCGCGATCCTCGAGGCCCCGCCGCCGCCGCGAGCCAAACCCGTCAGCTATCGCCAGTGGGGCGGGGGACTCGAACCCGAAGCCGTCCTGCAAATGGCGAAAGCCTGCCACCTGCCTGTGGCCGTGGCCGGGGCACTCATGCCCGACGCGCATGTGGGCTACGGACTGCCCATCGGCGGGGTTTTGGCCACGGAAAACGCCGTCATCCCGTACGCCGTGGGAGTGGACATCGCCTGCCGCATGAAGCTCACCGTCCTGGACGCGCCTCCCCGGGATCTCGAGCGGCGCCCGGAACGTCTCATTCGGGCCATCGAGGCCGAAACCCGTTTTGGCGTCGGTTCCACCTTTCAAAATCGCCGGCGCCATCCGGTTCTCGATGCCGATTGGAGCGTCAGCCCCGTGACCCTGAAAAACAAGGACCGCGCGTGGTCCCAACTGGGCACGAGCGGCAGCGGCAACCATTTCGTCGAATTCGGCGTGTTCACCGCTCCCACGCCCATTCAGGGCCTGCAACCCGGAACTTATCTCGCCCTGCTTTCGCATAGCGGCAGCCGGGGCGTGGGCGCGGCCGTCTGCGACCATTACAGCCAACTGGCCTTCGCCCAATTCAAAGACCTGCCGGGCGAATTGAAACGCCTGGCCTGGCTTTCACTCGATTCGCAGGAAGGTCAGGAATACTGGGCCGCCATGGAGTTGATGGGCCAGTACGCCGCCGCCAACCACGCCTTGATTCACCAACACATCGCCGCCCATCTCGGGGTCGAAGTCTTGCTGGAGCTGGAGAATCACCACAACTTCGCCTGGAAGGAAAAGCACCTCGTGGACGGCCGGATGCGAGAGGTCATCGTTCATCGCAAAGGCGCCACCCCAGCCGGCCAAGGCGTCCTCGGCATCATCCCCGGCTCCATGGCCTCCCCCGGCTTCATCGTCAGCGGCAAAGGCCATCCAGAATCGCTTCACTCCGCCGCCCACGGAGCCGGCCGTGTCATGAGCCGCACCCAAGCCAGAAAGATGTTTAACTGGAAGCAGGTGAACAGCTTCCTCCGGCAGAAGGGCGTCACCCTGCTGTCCGCCGGTCTCGATGAGGTTCCGATGGTCTATAAAGACATTCACGAAGTCATGGCCGCCCAACACGACCTCGTCACCGTCCTCGGGCGGTTTGACCCCAAACTGGTAAAAATGGCGCCCGCGGGCGAGCGCCCCGAGGATTAAAACCCCATTCTCCGCCCCCGCTTCGAATGCCGCGCCCACCTCTCCTGCCGGGATGGCTCCAGCGGGCTTTTCTCCTCAGGCGGCCTTCAGCTTCGCGGAATGACGATGGATTTTTTCCACCGCGCGCGCCACGTTGTCCATATCGGCCTTCGACCCCAGCAACATCCCCGTGGTGCTCAGCCACACCGAAGTCTCAAAGGTCTTCATCAGCCCGGGGCAAGCGTTTCGAGCCTGGTAAGCCTCCCAATCGAGTTCCTCGCTGGTGTAAAATTTCTTATACACCTCCGTCTTGAACATTTCGTGAATGAATTCCTGAGTATAAATCGGATACTTGGGATACCCTGGACTGGCTGGCACCCCCTCCGCGGACAGCGCTTTCACAAAACCCGCCCGGGACAGACCATTGAACTCCGCCTCGTTATAGATGAACGGATACATGTAGTAGGAGAGCCGCGTCACCCCCGGATACGGCTTCACCGGCGTGATCCCGGGGATCGCCGCCAGTTTCGGCGTGAGGTAGGCAGCGTTCTCGTTGCGAATGCGGGTCTGCTCCTCCAACTTGCGCAACTGGCACAGCCCGATCGCCGCCTGATACTCCGCCATCCGGATCTTGTTGCCCAGAATGAAAGCCGCGATGTTGCTGTAGGACCCAGGCAGGATGCTGGTGCTGAAGCCGTAGTTGTGATACGAGTAAAGCCGGTCGTACAGCGCGGAATCATCCGTGATGATCGCCCCACCCTCGCCGATGGGCATGGTCTTCGAGGTCTGGAAGCTGAAGCAACCCGTCGTGCCAAAGGTCCCCAGATTCTTCCCGTTGATCGCCGTCAAGTGCGACTGGCACGCATCTTCAACCACCTGCAACTTATGCCGCCGGGCGATCTCCATGATCCGCGGCATGTCCGTGGCGTAGCCGCAGATATGCACCGGCAACAACGCCCGGGTGCGCGGCGTGATCTTCGCCTCCACGCTGGCCGGATCCATCTGATAGGTCAGCGGATCGATATCCGCAAACACCGGCATGGCCCCTTTGTAGAGCACCCCCAGCAGGCTCGCGCTGAAAGTGTACGGCGCGCAGATCACCTCGTCGCCCGGATTCAAATCCATGACCATGAACGAGGCGCTGAGCGCGTTGGTGCCATTCACCACCGCCAGGCAGTGCTTGGCCCCCAGCAACTCCGCCCACTTCTCCTCGAATTCCTTGACCCGCTGGCTGCGCGACCAGACCCGGCTATGCATCACCTTGGCGATCTCGGCGTCATTGGCCGGATCCCAGGCCGGCCAGGCCGGCCAGCCCTTGTCGTGAGCCTTGCCGCCGCCCAGCAACGCCGGCGTGGCGGCGTCCGCGCCCTGGGCAAAAAGCGCGCCCGCCGATCCCACGCCCAACGCCGCCGCCCCGCCGGCGACCGAACCGCGCTTGAGAAACTCCCTGCGGGAGATGCCGGAATTCGCCGCCATATTCTGAGGGAAAGAGTGGCCGGCCGCTGAGTGTGCTGTTTGCATAAGGACTTTTTAACTCGCCTCGTGGCTATTTGCAACCTGGCAATTGTGAAATATCCTGGCATCAGACCGCTGACGGCCAATTGCCCGAGCTGAAAAACGCCCTTTTGCCGCTGCTTGCCCGCCCCCGCCACCGTCGATTTTCACCGGTCGCGACAC
>JBDHQH010000058.1:0-20196 GCA_039806935.1 Verrucomicrobiota bacterium | reverse complement strand
ACGTATCCTGCATAGCTCAATACTATTGTCCCGTTCGTTGGTGGCAAGCGGAACAGGCGGAGATCACCCGCTTTGACGCTCCGGCGAGGCCAGGATGGACGCAAGCTGAAGTTGAACGTTGATCCCCAATCGGGGCGGATCATCGCCCAATAACGCCAACGGACGAAGAGCTTGCCAATCGGGGCTTGCTTCCTAACCTGAACCTTATTTATGCGGTTCGGAAGCATCAGCCGTCATCGACGAGGGGAAAAGTCGTTTGTTTCTCCTTTGGCTCGGTTGGCCGGGTTGTGCCGCTCGCTGGCTTTGAGGTGCGGAGCGGTCGCGCTGGCGGGATGCTCAGCCTGGGCGGGATCGGCGGAGGAGTACTCCTCGGGGGATCTGGTCCTGGGCTTCGAGGCGCGCGAGGATGGCCTGAGCCTGACCCGGCTTTACGATCAATTCGAGCGCAGAGAATTGCTGGCGACCAACACCCCCGCTCTTTTCCAACTGGTGCTGCGCCGGGCGGGCGGGACGAACGCATTGACGGTGGACGCCACCCGGGGCTGGCGAAGCGCCACTCTGCGGCGCACTCGCCGCGGCTTTGAAGCGCGGTGGGATGATCCCCGGCAGGGCGGCCTCGGCGGCATTGCGGTGGTGGCCACGGCGGTGGCGGACGCGCGGAGCAGCGCCTGGCGCTGGCGGCTGCGCGTGGAGAACACCAACACGGACTGGAGCGTCTGGCGGGCGACCTTCCCGCAGGTCGCCCTGGCATCGCTGGGGAAATACGCGGGCGTCTTTTACCCGCGAGGCGCGGGAGAGGTGCAATCCGGCTTGTGGGACCGCCGCCTCCGGATCCAAAACACGTACCCGAACGGCTGGTGCAGCATGCAATTTGTGGCGGCGTTCACCGACGCAGTGAATCCAGCAGGGCTCTACCTCGGGCTGCACGATCCCTGGGGGAGCGTCAAGGACATTGGGGTCGAGAGCGACCCGGTGGGGCGCACGGTGCGGTTCTGGTTCGACCACCCGGCGGAGGATATGGGGGTGGCGGGCAATGAATTCGACCTGAGCGGGGAGGCAGTCTGGCAGCTTTTGCGCGGCGACTGGTTTGATGCGGCGTTAATTTACAAGTCCTGGGCCAAACGCGAGGCGCACTGGTGGCCGCGCAAAGCCGGGGCGCGCCTCGACACCCCCGCCTGGATGCGGGGGCTGAACGCCTGGGCGCAAACGGGCGGGCCGGTGTCTGAGTGCGTCACCAATGTGCTGCGGTTTCGCGAGTTTCTGGGCGAGCCGGTCGGTTTTCACTGGTACAACTGGCACCAAATTCCCTTCGACAACGACTATCCGCATTATTTCCCCGCCAAGCCGGACTTTGCCGCCGGAGTTGAGACTTTGGAAAAGGCCGGAGTTCATGTGATGCCGTACATCAATGGACGGCTGTGGGATACGCATGATCGCGGGGCCGAGGACTACGAATTCAGCCGCCTGGCTTTGCCGGCGACCGCCAAACGACCCGACGGCCAGCCGTTCGTCGAGACTTACTCCAGCCGGGAGACGAACGGGCAAAAAGTGGCGCTCGCGGTCATGTGTCCCACCACGAGACTATGGCAGGAGACCGTCCAGGGGATCGTCCTGCGCCTGCTGGATGAATACGGCGCCAGCGGTGTTTATATCGATCAAATCACCGCCGCTTCGCCGGCGCTTTGCATGGACGCATTGCACCGGCATCCACTGGGGGGCGGACATTGGTGGAACGAGGGATATTGGCGCATGCTCGAGGCGATGCGGCAATCGATGCCTGCCGGAACGATGCTGACCAGCGAATGCAACAGTGAACCTTTTCTGCGCTGGTTGGACGGATACCTGACCTGGCACTGGCAGTTCGAAGGGCAGGTGCCCGCCTTCCCGGCGGTTTATGGCGGAACGATCCAGATGTTTGGCCGGGCCTATCGTGGCGGGCCGACCAAAAACCTCGCGTTACGCATGAAGGCGGCCCAACAACTGGTCTTTGGCGAACAGTTGGGCTGGCTGGATCCGGGAATCATCAACGAACCGGAGAACGCAATGTTTTTCCGGGACATGGTTCGCCGGCGCGCGCAGTTCAATCGCTATTTTACCACCGGTGAAATGGCGCGCCCGCCTCGCTTCACCACGCCGACGCCCAAAGTAAAAGCGGATTGGCAATGGTCGGGTGAATGGTGGGTCACCACTGATGCCGTGCTGACCGGGGCCTGGCAGATCCCGGCCGAGAAACGAATGGTGCTCTTGTTCATCAACGTCAGCGACGAGCAGGTGAAAACGAGTTGGCGCTTTGACCCGCCGGCCTACGGCCTGCGTTCGGGCAGATTCCGTTTGCAAACCAATCCGGGAGGGCCGGGCGAGCCGGCGCGGTTGACGGCTCCATTCACGCAAGAGCTGATTCTGGAAGGACGAAAAAGCCAGGCGTGGGAGCTGAGCTGGTAGCCCGCGAACCTGGGGCCGAGGTCAGGAGGCATAATCAGCAATCCGAAACGGAAGTTGCTTGAATATAAGCATAAGTGCGGTATCAATGAGGTATGAACAGGTTTGCCTGTGAACATCCTTCCGCCACCCTTGGTCTCCTGCTGGCGGCGCTGGCGTGGGGCGGGTGGGCGAGCGCAGGTTGGAGCCAGCCTGCCGACCGCTTGGAGTGGCGGGCCGGGCCGGCGGAGGGAACGCCGTCGCCATCCGATTATTCCGTCTGCGAATCCTGCGGGATTTGCCATGTGTCCGCGTACCGCGAGCATTCGCAATCAATGCACTCGCTCGCTTTCAGCAACCCGGTGTTTTTGGCGCAATACGAGCGGGATGTTCTGCCGGGGGCGTCGCGCAACGCCGAAGGTTTTCGTCTGGCGCGCTCCTGCACAGCCTGCCACGCTCCGGTGGCGCATCGCCGGGCGCGGGCGCGGGTGGTGCTGCCGGATCCGGCGCGGGCGCGCGAATCCGGAGTGACCTGCGATTTTTGCCACACCATCAAGGACTTTCGCGGAGCGGAGGCGGGGAACGCCAATTACGAGTGCGCGCCCGGGTTGCTGAAGTTCGGTCCGTTTGAAACCAAGACGGGGTGGCATCATCAATACAGTCCGCTGCAGACGAAGAGCGAGTTCTGCGCGATTTGTCACAGTGTGCGGAACGCGCATGGATTGGACGTGAAATCGACCTACGCTGAATGGAAGGAGAGCCGGCACGCCCGTCTGGGAATCGAATGCCAGGATTGCCACATGAGCGTCGATGGATTTCTGACGGAAGGCCGCCCGCAGCATCGTTCCGGGCGGGCGGCGGTGATGGGTCTGGGTTCGGCGCCGCTGCGTGAAACGCTCTACACCCATCGGTTTCAGGGGGCGCGGACGCGGTCGCAGATCGAGGGAGCCATTCAACTCGCCATTCAAGCGCCGGCCGAACCGCCGCAGGCGGGTGGGGACTGGGCGTTCACCGTGCTGGTGGACAATTCGCGGACGGGTCACAAAATGCCCTCCGGCAGCGTGGAGCTTCGCTATCTGTGGCTGGATGTGTGCGCCGAGATTGACGGCCGGCGCATCCCGCTGTGCCCGCAGGCGTCGCCGGACAGTCAGGGATATGATGTGGCGGGACCGTGCGTATCCACCGAGGGGCGCCCCCTCACCGGCGCCGTGCCGCCGGGGCGGCGGGTGTATCGCACCCTGCTGGAGGATGACCGAGGCGAGGTTACGCTGGCGTTTTATGCGGCGCGGCGCATCCGGTTTGACAACCGGCTGAACGCCGCCGAAGTGCGCCCGGAGATCTACTGTCTGAGCGTCCCGCCGGCGCAAGCGCCGCGGGTTACTCTGATCGCGCGGCTCTATTACGTGGCCTATCCGGATGTGTTTGCTGAAAGGTTGCATTTGCCAAAGTACGTGCCGGTTGAAATCGCCTCGACCAGAGCGGAGTTCGCGATGCGAGCGGAATGAGCCGCCGCAAAAGCCATTGCCATCAAGAGGCCGGTCTTTAGAATGATGGCGGGATGAAAATTTTGATTACCGGCGGCGCCGGATACATCGGTTCAGTGCTGACGCCCGCGCTGCTGGCCGAAGGGCACGAAGTGACGGTGCTCGACAATTTCTACTTCGATCAAAACAGCCTGCTGGACTGCTGCGCGAGCGAGAAATTCCAGGTGGTGCGCGGCGATTGCCGCGACGAGGCGCTGATGAAGCGCCTGGTTCCGGGCGCGGATGTGATCATTCCGCTGGCGGCCCTGGTGGGTGTGCCCCTGTGCGGCACCGATGAGCTGGCCACTCGCTCCACGAATCAGGCGGCCGTGGAGATGCTCTGCCGGCTCGCGAGTCCCAGCCAGCGAATGATGATGCCCGTCACCAACAGCGGCTACGGCATCGGCGAACCGGGGAAGCATTGCACCGAGGATTCACCGCTGCGCCCGATCTCCCTGTACGGCGTGACCAAAGTCCGCGCGGAGGAGGCGGTGCTGCGCCGGGAGAACAGCATCAGTTTTCGCCTGGCAACCGTCTTCGGGCTCGCGCCCCGGATGCGCCTGGATCTGCTGGTGAACGATTTTGTTTACCGGGCGGTGCAGGACCGCGCCGTGGTGATTTTTGAGGGTCATTTCAAGCGCAACTACATTCATATTCGCGACGTGGCGCGGGTGTTTTTGCACGGCCTGCGCCATTTCGAGAAGATGAAAGGCAAGGCTTACAATGTGGGCCTGGACGACGCGAACCTCTCGAAGCTGGAATTGTGCGCCGTGATTCGCCAGCACGTGCCCAAGTTCGTGTTCCTCGAGGCCCCGATCGGCGAAGATCCGGACAAACGGGATTATATCGTTTCCAACGCGCGCCTGGCCGCGGCCGGTTTTCAGCCCGAGTGGGGATTGGATCGCGGCATCCGCGAGTTGATCAAGGGCTACACGATTCTGCGCAACAGCCGGTACGGAAATGTCTGAAGTCCCGATCGCGGCGGTGGTGCTGGCAGGCGGTTTGGGCACACGGATTCAGCATTTGCTGCCGGACCTTCCCAAGCCCATGGCGCCCGCCGCCGGGCGACCCTGGCTGGAATGGGTGGCGCGTTATCTCGCGCGGCAGAACGTTCCGCATATTGTAATCTCCGCCGGCTATCGGGCGGAGCTCATCCAACGCCACTTCGAGGCGCAACCCGTGGCTGGCGCCCGGGTGCGGACGGTGGTGGAAACGACGCCGCTGGGGACCGCCGGCGCGGTGATCCATGCCGTTGCCGCCAGCGGGTGGAGCGCTCCGATCTGGGCGGTGCTGAATGGCGACACCCTGGCGTTCGCTGATCTGTCGCTCGCGACGGCGGCGCTGAGGGAGCCGGCGCTGGCGGGGGTGATTTTCGGCCGGCGCGTCGCGGATGCCGCGCGTTATGGCGGCCTGGTGGCGGATGCCGGAGGGCGGTTGATCCGTTATGAAGAAAAGCGGGCCGGGCAGGGGATGGTCAGCGCGGGGGTGAGCCTGCTGCGGGCGGAGTGGCTGGCAAAATTTCCCGTCCGCCGACCGCTCAGCCTCGAGCAGGACGTCTTTCCGGCGTTGCTTTCGCAAGGGGCGTTTTTTAAGGTGTTGCCGATGAATGTGCCCTTCCTGGACATCGGCACCCCCGAATCCTTGCCGCAAGCCGGTCCGTTTGTGGAGGCCAATCGGGAACAGTTCGCGTCCGACGCCGTATGATTATTTCCCGCGCGCCGGTGCGCATCAGTTTTTTTGGCGGCGGCACGGATTACCCGGAATATTTTCTCAAAGAGGGCGGCGCGGTGCTGGCGACCGCCATTGACAAATTTTCCTACGTCACCGCCAGCCCGTTCCTGAGCCATCTATTTGACTATTCGATCCGGATTTCCTACCGGAAGGTCGAAGTGGTCAAGGAAGCCTCGCTGATCGAGCACAACGTCTTTCGGGAGTGTCTCAAGTTGTGTGGCTTCGAGCGGGACATTGAGTTGCACAATGCCGCGGATCTGCCGGCATTTACCGGGCTGGGCTCGTCCTCGGCCTTCACCGTTTCGCTGCTGCACGCGCTCCACGCCTTCAAGGGGGAGTTCCTGTGTCCCAACGACCTGGCGCGCGAGGCCATTCACGTCGAACGAAATCTCTTGAAGGATAACGTGGGCTGCCAGGATCAGGTGCTGGCCGCGTTCGGCGGCTTCAATCTGGTCGAGTTCCGGACCGAAAGCGATTTTGTGGTCAGCCGGGTGCCGCTTTCGCCCCGGCGTTTGGAGGCGATCCAGGCTCATCTGCTGCTGGTGTTTACCGGCATCACCCGCAAGGCCTCGGATGTGGTGGCCAAGCAACTCCGGCGGGTGGATCAGAATCTCGCCGCGCTGCGTTCCATGCGGGCGATGGTGTACGAGGGCCACGAGCTGCTGGTGGGGGATCGCCCGCTGGCGGCCTTTGGCGACCTGCTGCACCAGGCTTGGGAAGCCAAGCGCTCGCTGGACACTTGTGTCACCAATCCCGAGATCGACGAGATTTACCAACAGGGCCGCGCCGCCGGGGCGCTCGGAGGGAAGTTGCTGGGCGCGGGCGGCGGCGGGTTCATGCTGTTCTTCGCGCCGCCCGAGACGCATCCCCGGCTGCGCGAGGTGTTTGCCAGCCGGCAGATTCTGAAGGTCCGGCTCAACGCGCCGGGCTCGCAGATCATTTTTTCCTGAATCGCTCAGCCCTCGGCGAATTGGCGGTAGTTCTCGCGGTTGATGACCACCGGGGCGGGGATGGGCACCACAAATTCGCCGCCGTTCAGGATGTAGGCGCGCTGCTTTTGCAGAAACTCGGCGAGGAAATTCCAGGCCAGCACCAAATACGCATCGGGCGGCGTGGCGCGCGCCTCGTCCACGATCGGGATGCGCGCTCCGGGGATGTATTTGCCGATTTTCAGCGGGTTGACCTCGACGGCGCATTGCACCAACTCGGGAGTGAGGTGGAACGAGTTGAGCAGGGTGGCCCCTTTGGCCGGGGCGCCAAAGGCGTACACCTTTTTACCGGCGGCTGCGTAGCCGCGGAGTATCCGGGTGATTTCACGCTCGATTTGCCAGACCCGGTCGGCGAACCGCCGGTAGGTTTCGATGCGGCCGCAGCCGAGTTCTTCCTCCTCGGCGCGCAATTCCGCCACGGAGGCCGCCACCGGCCGGGCGCCCTTGTGGGCCACCAGCAATTCGAGCGAGCCGCCGTGAATCGAAAGCCGCCCAGCCTGAAAGATCTCCAGCCCGTGCAGATCGAAAAGCCGCTGCAGGGAGCGGATTGTCCAATAGGTCAGGTGCTCGTGGTAGATCTGGTCAAACTGGGTCAGCCGCAACATGGCGGAGAGGGAAATCGCCTGGACACAGAACACCCCGCCGCCCCGGATCAATTCCGCGATGCCCGCGGTGACGCTGTGCAACTCCTCCAGATGAAAGAACACCCCGGCGGCGGTGACCAGGCGGGCGGGGCCTTTTTGGGCCAGAATTTCACGGGCGACCTCGACATTGAAAAACCGGGCCAGGGTCTCGATGCCGCGGGCATTGGCCATTTCCGCCAGATTCCGCGCGCCGTCCACCCCGAGCGCCCGCAAACCCTGTTTTTGAAAACAGTCGAGCCAGGTGCCGTCATTGCTTCCGATGTCCACCACCAGGTCGCCCGCGCGCAGCTCGAGCCGGCGCATCAGCCGGTCCGTGCTCTCCTGGAAATGGCGGCGCAAGGTTTGAGTCGTTCCCGAGACGTAGAGGTACTCGCCGAACATAGTCTCCTTCGGCACGGTGTAAGTGATTTGCACCGTGGTGCAGTCGTGGCAAAAGGAGACTTGCAACGGATAGCTCGGCTCGGGACGATCCAGGTCCCCGGGCCGCAAGAGGCTGTCGCAGTGCGGCTGATCTCCCAGGTCCAGAAATTGTTCAAGGCGCGAACCTCCGCAAACACGGCATTCCATATATTCTAGGGGGAAACGGGGGGCAGTGACTCGTAATAGCGAATCGTCTCCGCCAGCCCCTGGCGGATCGGCGTGAACTCAAAGTGGAACAGCCGCTTGATTTTGTCGGTGTTAAAAACTTTTTTCGGGACGCCCTGAAATTGGGTGGTGTCGTAGGTGATCCGGGCGGGGTCGAAGCCGACGATCTCACAGATCATTTCCGCGTATTCCCGAATCGAGTGTCCCTGGCCGCTGCCAAGGTTCAGCAGGTCGTTGGGACAATGAGCGGTGGCCAGGTTGATCAGCTTGATGGCGTCGTCGATATAAATCAACTCCCGCACCTGCTGTCCGGTGCCCCACAAGGCGACCGGTTTGCCCTGGCGCTTGCCGGCGATGATTTTCTTGATCAGATCGAAGATGAAATGGGAGTCCTCCCGGTCGAATTGCGGCCCGAAGAGGGTGGAGGGCATCAGATAGCGATACGACAGTCCGAACTGATGATGCAGCGCCTGGAGGCCGACGTAGAGCATCCGCTTGGTCATCGCGTAAGTGTAGAGATCCCGGTCGGGCTCGCCCACCATGTAGTTCTCCTCGCGGAGCACCATTTCCGGAGGATAGGCGCAACTGGTGCCCATGGCGATCAGGATCGCCTGCGGCTGAAACTCGCGCCAGAACCACAGGAGGTTGGTGTTAATTTGCTGGTTGATGATCCATTGTTCGCCTTTGTGGTGGAGGCAGAAATCGCCTGCTTTGGTCCAGGCCGCCAGGTGATAAATGCGATCGAAGCGCGTGTCCTTGAACGAGAGCAGGTTTCCTTTCTCGGTCAGGTTGCAATTGCGGGAGTTGATAAGGGTGACCTCGGCCCCTTGCCGTTCGAGATCCGGCGCCAAATGCCGGCCGAGAAACCCCGTGCCGCCGGTGATGAGCACTTTCATACAGGATAGTCGGATAAATCAATCAGGCGCCCTTCGCGGGCGGAGCGGGCCGCAGCGTCCATCACCGCGTGCTGGCGGATCAATTGGGTTTCAAAATCGTCCCGCGCCGGCGCCGCGCCGGCGACCTGTGCGGCGAAGGCCTCGATCATCAGGCGGAACTGGTCCGCCGGGGCCACTTCCAAAATTTCCTCCCCGGCATTGGTTTCCAAGGCCAGCGTGGTGGAGGTTTCAGGCGGAACCGCGAACGCGCGACGAACCTCGAGACGGCCCGCCGTGCCCACGATGCTATAACGCGAGCGATACTGCGCGCCGAAAGCCACCACCGCCTGGGCCATCACTCCACTGGCAAAGCGCAGCCAAACGCAAAACGCGTCATCCACCCCGGTGGCGGCGTCCATCCCCTGCTGGCAAAACACCGAGACGGGGCGGCCTTCCAACTGGAGCAAGGCCGCGGCGACGGGATAGCCTGCCGAATCGTGCCGCACTCCGCCTCCCAGGCCGGATTGCCAGCGAATGTCGCCCGCCGGCGGGTGGGGATAGGTCAGTTCGGCGAGAAAAAAGCGCACCCTGCCCAGCCGGCCGCCGGCCATCAACTCCCGGGCGCGCGCGTGCTGCGGATGATACTTGAATACGTAGCCTTCCGCCAGACGAACGCCGGCCGCCCGGCAGTATTCGACCGCGGCGATCGCCGAGGCCAGATCCCGGGCGGCGGGTTTTTCGCACCAGACGTGCTTTCCCCGAGCCGCCGCCTGGCGGATCCATTCCTCGTGCTGAGTGGGAGGGGTGGAGATATAGACCGCGTCCACGTCCGGGTCGGCCAGCACCGCCGCGTAGTCGCCGGCCTTGGCGGCGCCGAATTCGCGGGCGAATTGCTCCGCGCGGGCCGGGGTGCGGCTGCCGACGTGTTCGAGCCGCGCGGCCGGGGTGCCGGCCAGGGCGGGCAGGAACCGGCGCCGGGCCACGCTGGAGCAGGCAATCAGGCCAAAGCGGAGCGGGCGCGCGCCTCGAGTCATTGCGCGTGCTCGCTCGTCCGGTTTTGCTGGGTGTAATACGCGCTCTTGGGATCGCCGTGATCCCCCTCGCCCATCCCGAGATTCTGGTGAACGATCGGTTGCCGGCAATCATCCCAGCGCTTGGTCAAAAATGACACTGACTGGCAATCGGTGATCGCCAGAAAGACATGATACGTCCCGGCGGGAATGAAAATGCATTCCCCTTTGTTCATGTAGATGAAATGTTCCCGCCCGGTGCTTTCATCCTTCTCGACCTCCACCCCGGCGCCATCGACCAGCAGGATGTATTCGTCAAATTCGGGATGGCAATGATTCCCGCGAACCTTGCCGGCTTTGATGAACTGATGCGTCCATTCCAGAATCGGCGCCTCGGGAACAAAGGAAAAAATCGCGCCGCGGCCGTCCCGAATGGTGTTCAGGTTGCAGCTCGGCTTGAAGGATTTCATTCGCATAACGGATCACTAATGACCCGAAAAGCCTAACCCGGCGCTCTTTCCAGTGTCAAAAGCATTGTTTCCCGGCGGCGCGCCTCGTAGGCTGCCGCGCAACTATGATGAATGCCTCGCAGCCTGGGGAGCCGGCCACCCCGATCCGCCGGGGGGAAATTTCGATGCTGCTCGCCACCCGCGGACGGCCGGAGATGCTGGCCGAAAGCCTGGCCACGCTGAAGGCCAGCACCGCGCAAAAAGATAAAACGGTCCTCTGGGTTTATGTGGACGAGGACGACACCGCCACCCGCCAGGCCATTGCCGGCGGTAAAATCCCCGATCCGGGTTTCCCGATTCATTGGCAGGTCGGGCCGCGCACGCCCGGGCTGGGCGAGACTCACCAGGCGATGTGGAATGCCTCGGGCCGCGCTTCCGAGGTGTACATGATCTCCTCGGACAAGGCGAATTTTGAGACTTCCGGCTGGGATGACGTGGTGCGCGCGAAATTCGCGGAGTACCCGGATGGCGCGCTGCTGGCCTACGCGCACGATCCGAACACCGCCGATCAGGCCACCTATCCCATCCTCGGCTGGGGCTGGCTCCGGGCCGTCGGATACTTTTTTCCGGGTTATTTCCCGTTCTGGTTCGACGACAAATGGGTCGATGAAATCGGCCGGATGGCGGATCGCTATGTGAAATTGCCGATTGTGATCGGCCCGTTGCACGGGCGGGGCCGCACCCAGCGCATGCGCGGCATGCCCTTCTGGGCGCGCTTCTTTCAACTTACCCTGGGGGAGCGCAAGGAGGCGGCGGCCCGCCTGATCCAGGCCATCCACTCCGGAGACACGCCCGCCCGTCAGGCGGCTCTGGCCGCGATGGAAGAACGCGCGGCCGGGTTCGCCAAAGAGGAGCAAAACTTCTCCGATCTCTACGCCACCTTTCAGGAGGAGCGTCACACCGCCGTTTCGCCGAAAGATCGGGATCGATTCGACGCGCTCTATTTCCAGCGGGAAGCCCATGCGGTGGCTCGCTTGATCACGCTGGCCCAGCAGCGGGCCGCCCAGGGGCAATGGCGCGAGGCCATCAAATTCCTCGAGGGAACGGCGTACTCGGAGCTGCGGGTGCGCGGGGCGCAACTGCTCCAGGCGGAGTGCCTGCGCGCCCTCGGCGAGACGAAAGCGGCGGAGCGGCTGGAAAACGAAGCCGCGGCCATTTGGCCCCAAGCCGCCCTGGCGCGGCGGCTTTTCCGCTTGCTGGGCATGGTCGCCAACGAAGCCAAACGGCTTCTGGTCGGCGCCAACCAGGCGGCCGCCCGGAAAAAATCCGGAGCGCCGCCGGCGGGCGCTGCCTGAGAGCCGCCGCCAGCCGCTCCTATCCTTCCCGCTCATTCCCGCCGGACCCACTCGCGGCCGCGGGCCAGGTCGTCCGGCTCGGAGGTGGTGATGCGGTTTTTGCCGGTGGTTTTGCTGTGGAACAGGCGGTCGTCCGCCTGCGCGAGCAACTCCCGCTGGTCGCTCGCGTCCTCGGGGAAGGCGGCGAGGCCGAAGGAGGCTGTCAGCCGGGTGTTGATGCCCTCTTTGCGCAGAAACCACGTGCCGTGGATGGCCTGGCGCATGCGTTCGACCTTCGCGAAGCTCTCGGTCCGGGCCTGGCGCGGCAGGATCACGATGAACTCGTCCCCGCCGTAGCGGATCAGCCGGTCCTCGGGATCGAGGGCGCGCGCGACCGCCTGGGCCACCTCCCGCAGCGCCTTGGCGCCCAGCAAGTGCCCATGGGCGTCCACCACGGCCTTGAAGTTGTCGAGATCAAAAAACACCAGGCACAGGCTGGCCGTCCGCTCCCGCGCGGTCTCGAAGAACCGGTCCAGGTAGCGGTGAAGGAATCGGGTGTTGTAAAATCCCGAGACGTCGTCGGTCACCGACAGCCTCACCGCGCGGTCGTGCTCGCGCTTCAGCTCGAGCGAGGTTTGCCGCATCCGCAGCAGATTGGCCACCCGGGCGCGCAACTCGCGCTCCTCCACCGGCCGCACCAGGACATCATCCACCAGCTTGCCCAGCCATTGGGCGGGGACGCCGCCCTGGCGGCGCATGGTGAGCAGCAGGAACGGCAGAAACACCGGCTTTTCGGCCGCCCGCCGCGCGCGAACCTGCGTCCGCAGCGTCCGCAGCGAGGCGCCGTCGATGATCGCCAGGTCGAATTCATCCCGCAACGGGCGCTCGGGATTGGGCAGCACCAGGGCGTAGCGCCCGGCCAGCAAATCCTCGAGTTTGCGGCGTTCGTTTTTTCTTTGGGTTTGCAGGAGCACTCGTTCCATGGCCTCCACAAGGTCGCCCATTCCGGGGCGGGCGCCCATCCGGTGTCTCCCGCCGCGCGGCTGGCCGGCGCGGCGGAAGCACCGGGGTTTTCCCGGGGCGGGCCTCCGGATAAAAGCGCCGGGCGGCGGCGGGCATCCGGGATTGCAATCGCGCCGCGGATGCCTATCTTTCGCCACTAATGAAAGGGATTATCCTCGCCGGCGGCGCGGGATCGCGCTTGTTTCCGCTGACCCTGGTGGCCAGCAAGCAGTTGCAGCCGGTCTATGACAAACCGATGGTGTATTATCCGCTGACCACCCTGATCGAGGGGGGCATCCGGGAAATCTGCCTGATCTCGACGCCGCAAGATCTGCCGCGGTTCCGGCAATTGCTGGGGGACGGGCGGGCCTGGGGATTGCGGCTCGAGTATCGCGAGCAACCGCGGCCCGAGGGCATCGCGCAGGCGTTTCTCATCGCCGACTCGTTCATTGGCGGGGATAAAGTCACGCTCATTCTGGGCGATAACGTGTTCTATGGGGATGGCTCGTTTCACAAGGCGTTTCACGAATTCCAATCCGGCGCCACCATCTTCGGCTATCACGTCAACGACCCGGAGCGTTATGGCGTGGTGGAATTCGACGACTCCGGCAGGGCGATCTCGATCGAGGAAAAGCCCCGGCGGCCCAAGAGCAATTACGCGGTGCCGGGTCTCTACCTGTTCGATGAGCAAATCCTCGAGATCACCCGGGCGCTGAAACCCTCGGCGCGGGGCGAGTTGGAAATCACCGATGTGAACGTCGAGTATCTGCGGCGCGGCCAGTTGCGGGTGATGCGGCTGAACCGGGGTTTTGCCTGGCTGGATGCCGGGACGAGCAGCAGCCTGCACGAGGCCTCCGCGTATGTGCAGACGATCGAGAAACGGCAGGGCATCAAGATCGGCTGCCCGGAGGAGGCGGCGTTTCGGCGCGGGTTCCTGACGCTGGCCGGACTCGAAGCGCTCATCGAGAAAATGCCCACCTGCGAATATCGCGGCTATCTGGCCAACGAGGTCGTCGCCGAAGCCCGGCGGCTGGCCGGGGAACCCCGGGGCTGATTCCCGGGCGCTGTCGCATGAATGTCCTGCGCTGCCAATTGGAGGGGTTGTTGATCCTCGAACCCAGAGTGTTCGGGGACGCCCGCGGCTATTTCATGGAGACCTGGAACCGGGAGCGTTACCGCGCGGCGGGAATCGCGGCCGATTTCGTCCAGGACAACTTCTCCTTCTCGCGCCGCGGGATTTTGCGCGGGCTGCATCTGCAAAACCCCCGTCCGCAGGGCAAGCTGGTGAGCGTGCTCGCCGGCGAGGTGTTTGATGTCGCCGTGGATTTGCGCCGGAGCTCGCCGACCTTCGGGAAATACGAGTCCGCCATCCTCTCGGGCGAAAACCACCGGCAATTCTACCTGCCGCCCGGCTTCGCCCACGGGTTTGTGGTGTTGAGCGAGACGGCGCAATTCTTCTATAAATGCACGGATTTTTACTCGCCCCAGGATGAGCTGGCCATCCGCTGGGATGATCCGCAAATTGGGATTCAGTGGCCGATCCGCGACCCTCAGGTTTCCGAGCGGGACGCGAAGGGGCGGTGGCTGCGGGAGGTGCCGGCGGAGCGGCTGTTTCCATGAAAAACCGGATTTTGATCATCGGACGGCAGGGCCAGGTGGGGTGGGAATTGTGCCGCACCCTGGCGCCCCTGGGCGAGGTGGTAGCCGTGGATTTTCCCGAACTCGACCTGAGCGACGCGGAATCCACCCGCCGCTGGGTGCGGACGACTTCACCGCGGCTGGTGGTCAATGCCGCCGCGTACACCGCTGTGGACCAGGCGGAAACCGACGCCGCCCGGTGCCGGCAAATTAACGGTGTCGCGCCGGGAATCCTCGCTGAAGAGGCCGAGCGCGCCGGCGCGTGGCTCGTGCATTACTCGACCGACTACGTCTTCGACGGGAGGAAGCGGGAACCCTATCTCGAGGAGGATTCGCCGAACCCGCTCAGCGCCTACGGCGCGGCCAAGCTGGAGGGGGATCTGGCGGTGCGCAAGGCTTGCGAACGGCACCTGATTTTCCGCCTGTGCTGGGTGTATGGCGCGCGAGGAAAGAATTTTCTGCTGACGATGGCGCGCCTGGCGCGGGAGCGCGAGACACTGCGGGTGGTGAGCGACCAGGCAGGCGCGCCGACGTGGTCGCGGATGATCGCTGAAGCCACTGCGCAGGCCGTCGGCCAGGTATGGCGGGATGACCGGCCCGAAGGCCGCGCCGGCACCTATCATCTCGCGGCGGCGGGGATGACCAGTTGGCACGGCTTCGCCGAGGCCATTATTCGTTCCCTGCCGGAGAAGAAATGCCGCGAACTCGAGGCGATTCCCACCTCCGCATACCCGCTGCCGGCGAAACGACCGGCCTATTCGGTGCTCTCCGGCGAAAAATTAGCCCGCGTTTTCGGCTTGCGACTGCCAGATTGGCGGCACAGCCTCGAACAAGCGCTCGAAAACCTCCACTTATGAAACTTCTCGTTACCGGCGGCGCCGGATTCATCGGGTCCAATCTGATTCAGCAGCTCATCGACGCTCCCGAAATCGAGCGGCTGGTCAATCTGGATTGCCTGACCTACGCGGGGCATCTGGCCAATCTCGCGGCGGTCGAGCGACACCCGAAATACACCTTCGAGAAAGTCGATTTGCGCGACAAGACCAGGGTGCTCGAGGTGGTGCGCAAACACGGCATCACCCAGGTGATGCACCTGGCGGCGGAATCGCATGTCGATCGTTCCATCACCGGCCCGGGCGATTTCATCCACACCAACGTCGTCGGCACCTTCAATCTGCTCGAGGCGTGCCGCTCAGCCTGGTCGGAAACCCGCGCGCGCGGCCGCTTTCTTCACGTCTCCACGGACGAAGTCTATGGCAGCCTCGGCCCCGAGGGACTGTTCACCGAGACCACGCCCTACGCGCCGAATTCGCCCTATTCCGCCAGCAAAGCCGCCAGCGACATGCTCGTCCGGGCGTATCACCATACCTACGGTCTGGACACCGTGATCACCAATTGCTCGAATAATTACGGACCTTTTCAGTTTCCGGAGAAGCTTATTCCCGTAGTGATCCAAAGCCTGCTCGCGCGCAAGGCCGTGCCAGTTTATGGCGACGGCATGAATGTGCGCGACTGGCTTTACGTCCGCGATCATGCCGCGGCGCTCTGGCGGGTGCTGCGGCAGGGGCGCCCGGGGGAGACCTACAATATCGGCGGGCACAACGAATGGGCGAACCTGCGGATTGTCGAATTGATTTGTGATCTGGTGGACGAAATGGCGCCCCAAACCGGCGGCGGCTCGCGTCAGTTGATCACCTTTGTGAAGGACCGGCCGGGGCATGACCGCCGCTACGCCATCGACGCTGGCAAAATCCAGCGCGAACTCGGCTGGGCGCCGGCGCACCGCTTCGAGGAGGGTATCCGGGAGACGGTGCGGTGGTACATCGACCACCAGGCCTGGGTGCGGACGGTGCTCGGGAAATAGGGGCGCTCAGGCTTTCACCCCCGCCGCGAGAATGGTCTCGAAATAAGGCGCCTGCTCCTCGCGCGCGACAATGCTGATTTCAATCCGTTTGAAGTTCGCCGCCTCGAGCCACGATTGCAGCTCGCTCTCGGCAAAGCCCAGCCAGCGGTCGCCATACAGCTCATGCGCGCTCTCGAACGCGTGCCGGGCCAGATCCAGAATCACCAACTGACCGCCCGGCTTCAATATCCGGTGACCGGCCACCAACGCCCTCGCCGGATCCGCGGCGTGATGCAGCGCCTGGCTCAGAATCACCAGATCCACGCTGCCCGGCTCGAGGGGCGGATGTTCGAGGTCGCCGAGACGAAATTCGAGGTTCTTGAGATGGTTCTCGCGCGCCTTGGCCGCGCCGAACTCGACAATTTTTTCCGAGTTGTCCACCGCGATTACTTTTTTGCAGCGGCGCGCCAGCAACTCGCTCAACAGACCCTCCCCCGAACCCAGGTCAGCCACCACCAGCGGCGGCAAAATCCGCAGCAGCAGATGCCCGAATCCCTGCCACGAGCGGCCCGGCCCATACACCCGGTCAAAGCGGCCCGCGATCTGGTTGAAATAGACCTGAGCCCGCTCGCGCCGCTGGTTGAGAATGCGCCGCAGGTTGATCTGATCCCCGCCATGCTCGGGTAATTCCCGGGCGCCGCGGATTGCCAGGCGGGTGAACTCCGCTTCGGCCTCGCCTGCGCGCTCGTTCAGCTTGTAAAACGAACGTTTGCCCTCCCGGCGCGATTGCACGAGGCCGGCGCCCTGCAGCAGGCCCAGATGGGTCGAAATCCGGGATTGGCCCAGCCGCGTGATCTCCTGCAATTCATGCACCGACAATTCGTCCCGCTCGAGCAGGGCCACGAGGCGCAATCGCGTGGCGTCGGACAAGGCGCGCAATGATTTCAGAATGGCCGGCATAGTCTGACAGCGGGACGCGCGCGGACGCTGCGCTCTTGACGAAACCAAGCGTTCATATATCGTCTTATCTTGATACGTTAATATGTTCGATAGAACAGCCTAGAGCAAATGAGCAAAAATTACATCTTTTCCTCGGAATCCGTCGGCGAGGGCCATCCCGACAAGGTTTGCGACACCATTTCGGACGCCGTGCTGGACGCCTGCCTGGCGCAGGACCCCGCCAGCCGCGTCGCCTGCGAGACCTATGCCAAGAGCAATTTGGTGGTGGTGGGCGGCGAGATCACCACGAAAGCCCGGCTCGATTTCGGAGCCATTGCCCGGCAAGCCATTCGCGACATCGGCTACGTCAACGAGGACGATGTGTTTCACGCCGATCGCGTGCTCATCTTGAACGCCATCACCTCGCAGAGCCCGGACATCGCCCAGGGCGTGGATGCGCGCAAGGCGAAAGGCAAGCAGACCGCCGAGCAGGGCGCCGGCGACCAGGGCCTGATGTTCGGCTACGCCACGGACGAGACGCCGGAATTGATGCCGGCGCCGATCATGTACGCGCATCAATTGGGCCGGGCCCTGACGAAGATTCGCAAGTCCGGAAAGGTGAAATGGCTGCGGCCCGATGCCAAAAGCCAGGTCTCGGTGCGTTACGAGAACGACCGGCCGGTCGAAATCACCAACGTGGTGATCTCCACCCAGCACACCGCCGACGTTGGCCATGACCAGATTGCGGAATTCTGCATCGAGCGGGTGATCAAGAAGACGCTCCCGGCCCGAATGCTCACCGCAAACACCCAGTATCTGATCAACCCCACCGGACGGTTCGTCGTGGGCGGGCCGCAGGGCGACACCGGGCTGACCGGCCGCAAAATCATTGTGGACAGCTACGGCGGGATGGGCCGCCACGGGGGCGGGGCGTTCAGCGGCAAAGATCCCTCCAAGGTGGACCGCAGCGCGGCTTACATGGGACGATACGTCGCCAAGAATATTGTCGCCGCGGGGCTCGCGCGCAGCGCGGAGATCCAGTTTGCCTACGCGATTGGCCATCCCGAGCCGGTCTCCGTCTGTGTCAACACCTTCGGCACCGGCGTGGTGAGCGACGAGGTGATCGAGCGCGCCGTGTGCGAAGTGTTCAGCTTCAAGCCCGCGCAAATCATCAAGCAGCTCCATCTGCTGCGGCCGATCTACCTGAAAACCACCAACTACGGGCATTTCGGCAAGGATGACCCCGAGCTCACCTGGGAAAGGACCGACCAGGCCGCGCAACTGCGGAAAGCCGCCAGCAAACCGGCGGCGGTGGCGCCCGCCACCCTGCGGCAGGCTGCCGCGCTGGCCAATGGCCGGGCCGGACGCGCCGCGCGTCCGCAACTGGGCGCTTAACCTCCGAACCGAAATCTCTTATGCCTGTTTTAACCAGAAACGCAAAAGCCGCCGCCGGCAAAAACCGCCTCCGCCGGGACTATCACGTGGCCGACCTGAGCCTCGCCGACTGGGGCCGCAAGGAAATTGGCGTGGCCGAGCAGGAAATGCCCGGCCTGATGGCCGTGCGCGAGAAATACGGCGCAAAAAAGCCGCTCGCCGGCGCGCGCATCTCCGGCTCGCTGCACATGACCATCGAGACCGCGGTGTTAATCGAAACCCTGGTCGAGCTCGGGGCCTCGGTGCGCTGGGCGAGCTGCAACATCTTCAGCACCCAGGACCAGGCCGCGGCGGCCATTGCCCAGGCCGGAGTGCCGGTCTTCGCCTTCAAGGGCGAATCCCTCGAACAGTACTGGGACTTCACCCTCGCCGCCCTCACTCACCCCGGCGGCAAGGGGCCGGAGCTCATCGTGGATGACGGCGGAGACGCCACCCTGCTGCTGCACAAAGGCTTCGAGATGGAGCGGGGCAGCGATTGGGTGAACACCCCGAGCGCCAGCCACGAGGAGCAAGTCATCAAGAATCTCCTGAAACGCTGCGCCCAAGAGCGCCCCGGCTGGTTCAGCCGGATGGTGAAGGATTGGAAGGGCGTCAGCGAGGAAACCACCACCGGCGTGCATCGCCTTTACCAGATGCTCGAGGCCGGCAAATTGCTCGTGCCCGCCATCAACGTCAATGATTCGGTCACCAAATCCAAATTCGACAACCTCTACGGCTGCCGTGAGTCCCTGGCCGACGGACTCAAACGCGCCCTCGGCGTAATGATCGCGGGCAAAACCGCGGTCGTCTGCGGCTACGGCGACGTGGGCAAAGGCAGCGCCCACAGCCTCCGCGGCTTCGGCGCCCGGGTGATCGTCACCGAGATCGATCCCATCAACGCCTTGCAGGCTGCCATGGAAGGCTTTCAGGTCACCACCCTCGAAGACACCCTCGGCGAAGGCGACATCTACGTCACCACCACCGGCAACTGCGACGTCATCACCCTGGCCCACATGCTCAAGATGAAAGACCAGGCCATCGTCTGCAACATCGGCCACTTTGACAACGAAATCCAGGTGGAACAGCTAAACACCGCCCGCGGCGTCACGCGCGTCAACATCAAGCCACAGGTGGACCGCTACGATCTGCCCGGCGACCGCAGCATTTACCTGCTCGCCGAAGGCCGGCTGGTAAACCTCGGCTGCGCCGAGGGCCACCCCAGCTTCGTCATGTCCAACTCTTTCACGAACCAGGTGCTGGCGCAGCTTGACCTTTGGGCCAACCGCCAACAATACAAACCCGGCGTGTACCGGCTCTCCAAAAAGTTGGACGAAGAGGTCGCCCGGCTGCACCTCGGGAAAATCGGCGTGAAACTGACCCGGCTCACCAGGAAGCAGGCGGATTATCTCGGCGTGCCGATCGACGGCCCCTACAAGGCCGAGCACTACCGGTACTGACCCCGTCGGGCGCGAACCCGGGACAGCGCGGGCTGATGCCGCTCGCGCATCCGCCGGGATCTCCGGCAAGTTGCCGCCGCGGACATTCCCCATCGGCGGGCGCGCTCCTCCGCGAGCGTTGCACCGCAGATAGTTCTGCGCTTTGCCGAGGCAAACCAAGCTGGAACTTCCAAACAAGGTGGCCCTTGACGCTGTAGCGTCCGCGTCATCTCACCTTCATAGGGTATTCCGGGAAATTAGCGGGTAAGACGTGGAATCCGTGTGTTTCGAGAGTAAACTCCGCTCACCGGGGTGCTGTTCGCCAGGCGAACCCCGGGGCTGGATTGAAATGAGCCACCGAGAGAAT
>JBDHQH010000208.1:0-3259 GCA_039806935.1 Verrucomicrobiota bacterium | reverse complement strand
GATGAGCCATTGTTTAAGGAACGTCAGCATCATGGCCCGAACCTCATCCAAAGTCAAGGGGATATCCCAGAATTTTTTTATGGGGGCCGCTGCTGGCCTCTTTTCACAGCCATAGTGAGGATTCCGCATTCCCAGCCGCTTCACTTTCCAGCGATCGGCTTGCCAAGGCGAGGCAGGGCTTGTTTAATGCGCCGGTGCTACAGCAGCAGACATTGGGCGGGCCGGCGAGCTTTTCTGGCGTGGGCCTGCACAGCGGCAATCGCGTGACGATGACGTTCCTGCCGGCCCCGGCGAACAGCGGGGTGCGGTTCCGCCGGGTCGATTTGGAGGGCAAGCCAGAGATCGAAGCGCGGGTCGAGCACGTGATCGAGAACAACCGCTCCACTACCCTGGGCAAAGGCAACACGCGAATTCACACCGTCGAGCACGTGCTGGCGACCTTTGCGGGTTTCGGGGTGGATAACGCGGTGGTGGAGTTGGACGCCAACGAGCCGCCCATTGCCGACGGCAGCGCCCGGGAATACTGCAAGATGGTGCAAAGCGCCGGGGTGCTGGCGCAAGATGAGCGGCGCGATCCATACGTGGTCAGCGCACCGATCGAGCTGGAGATGGGGGAGACGGTGATGACGCTGGTTCCAGACGAAGCGTTCCGGGTGACCTGCACCAGTTCGGACAAGCGCGGGCGGTTCACCCAATTTTACAGCGTCGTCCTCTCGCCTAAAACCTGGGAGAAGGATCTGGCCCACGCGCGGACGTTTTGCTTTTACGAGGAGATCGAGTATTTGATCAAGAACGGACTGATTCGGGGCGGCAGTCTGGAGAACGCGGTGGTGATCCGGGATGACGCGGTGCTGACCACTGAGCCGTTGCGCTATCCCGAGGAGTTCGTGCGGCATAAGATCTTGGATATTGTGGGCGACCTTTCGTTATTGGGCCGCCCGCTGCGGGGCCATTTGATCGCGATCAAACCCAGCCATGCGGCGAATTGCGAGCTGGTGCGGCGCGTGGAAGCGCAGATCCGCAAACCGCAGACCTTCGCCCCGCCGCCCGGGCGTCCGCTGGTCTCCGAAGTCACACCCGAGGCACAGGACGGGTCGATGGATATCGAGGCGGTCATGCGGTACCTGCCGCACCGGTATCCTTTCATCATGGTCGATCGCATTGTGAAAATCGACGGCAGCATCATCGTTGGTCAAAAGAACGTCTCGGTGAACGAACCGTTTTTCCAGGGCCATTTCCCGGGACATCCAATCATGCCCGGCGTGCTGCAACTGGAGGCGATGGCGCAGGTGGCCGGAATCCTGATGTTGCGGCGCGCGGAAAATGCCGGTCAGATCGCTTATTTCATGTCCGCCGAAGCCGTCAAATGGCGGCGGCCGGTCCATCCGGGCGATGTGCTGATGATCGAGATCGAATTGATGAAGCAGCGCGGGAAAATTGGCAAGGCGAAGGGGGTTTGCAAAGTGCAGGGTGAAGTGGTGAGCGAGGCCGAAGTCACTTTTATGTTACGACAGGCATGATGCCGGGCGAGGAAACCAAGATTCATCCGACGGCGGTGGTGCATCCCGGAGCGCGCCTGGGGGCGGGATGCGAGATCGGTCCCTACTGTGTCCTGGGCGAGCATGTCGCGTTAGGCGACCGCTGCCGGCTGCGCTCGCATGTGGTGATTGACGGCCATACGGTACTGGGCAAGGAGAATGAGATCTACCCCTTCGCCAGCATCGGGCTGCAAACGCAGGATTTAAAGTGGAAAGGCGGGGTTACGCGAACCGTAATCGGCGATCGTAACACCTTTAGGGAATCCGTGACCATCAACAGCGCTACCGGGGACGGCGAGATGACGCAAGTGGGATCAAACAACCACATTTTGGCTTATTCGCACGTGGCGCACAATGTGACCTTGGGCAATCACGTGATTATGTCCAATGTGGCCACTCTGGCCGGGCATGTGGTGGTCGAGGATTATGCGGTGATCGGCGGGTTGGCGGCGATCCACCAGTTTTGCCGGATCGGACGGATGTCGATCATCGGCGGCTGCTCGAAAGTCGTGCAGGACGTGCCGCCGTTCATGCTCGTGGACGGGAATCCTGGGGTGACGCGCACGATCAACAAAGTCGGATTGGAGCGGCAGGGCATCAGCGACGCGGTGCAATCTTCGTTGCGGCAGGCCTATAAGATCCTGTTCCGGGAGGGACTCACGATCCCCAACGCGCTGGAGCGGATCGAGCGGGATCTGCCGCCTTCCCCGGAACTGCGGCATCTGATTGAGTTCGTTCGCCGCAGCGAGCGCGGCATCAGCAAGTAAGCGGCCATTGTCCGCAAGGCCTATGCAGGAGAAAAATTCGCCACCTCTTGTTCCGGGCACGCTGTATCTGGTGGCCACCCCGATTGGAAACCTGGAGGACATCACGCTGCGCGGGTTGCGGACCTTGAGGGAGTGCGATCTGGTGGCGGCTGAGGATACGCGCCGGACAGGTCAGTTGCTTAGGCATTTCGGCATCGCCAAACCCATGCTCAGCTATTTCCAATTCAACGAGGCTCGGCGGAGCGGGCAAATTTTGGAGCGGCTCGCGCGGGGCGAGCGGGTGGCGCTGGTGACGGACGCGGGCTCGCCCGGCATCAGCGATCCTGGCGAGCGGGTGGTGCGGACGGCGATCGAAGCGGGTTTCCGGGTCGAATCGGTGCCCGGGCCGAGCGCGCTGATCGCGGCGCTTACCGCCAGCGGGTTGCCGGCCGGGGAGTTCCATTTCATCGGGTTTCTCCCGCATAAATCCGGGCAGCGCCTGAAAAAGCTGGAGAGTCTCAAGGGGTTGGAGGGGACGCTGGTGCTCTACGAGTCGCCTTACCGGATCGGTAAATTATTGGCCGAGCTGGAGGTCGTATTCGCGGATCGCCAAGTGGTACTGGCGCGCGAATTAACCAAGAAATTCGAGGAATACCTGCGCGGCCGGCCCGCCGAACTCCGCGCGGTGTTGGCGCGGCGTTCGTTGAAAGGCGAGTTTGTGGTGTTGGTCTCTCCCGCGACGGAGGCGCCCGAGGCTGCCGGTCAGAACGCCAGCACCGCCCGGTAAAAGCGCGGGCCGGCGGCCGGCGTATCCAGAAAATCCGCCTCTCCGACGGGGCAGGGCACCATGCCCGCAGCGGTCCAATTGACCAGGTCGGAGGAGCGTTGCAAGGTGTAGGTCAGGCCGGGTTCACCTTCCAGGACGATTCGGGGCTGGCCGCCGGGCGTGACCTCCGCAACCCGCAGGCGGACCGG
>JBDHQH010000057.1:0-20695 GCA_039806935.1 Verrucomicrobiota bacterium | reverse complement strand
CGTACACGCGGGTCAGGCCGCGCACCCGAAAAACCGGCGCGCGCGCGCTCCAGGAGCACTCGCTCCCCCTGTTGGGCATAGTCTGGCTCACCACTGCTCGAAGATGGCATGTTCGCAGGAACGCCCGGGAATTCAAAGGTCGAACCGCGCAAAGCGCCCGGCGCGGTTGACGGTTTGGCGCGCGTCGGTATTTTGTCCGCCATGTCCGCCTCCGACATAAAGGTGCTCGCCGTCGCCGGCACGCTGCAGAAAGTCTCCGCCACCCGGGCGGTGGTGCGGCAGGTGGCCGACTTGCTGGCCGCGCGCGGCTGCTCTGTGGATCTCCTGGATTTCCTCAAAGAGCCGCTGGCCCTGTACAATCCCGACACCACCCCCGAGCTGGATGGTTACGGCGCTTTGCAGGCGCGGGTCGATCAAGCGGACATCATCGTGCTGGGCACACCGGATTACCATGGCAGTCTCAGCGGGGCCATGAAGAATTTCCTGGACCACTTCTGGCATGAGTTCGCCGGCAAACTGTTCGTCACCATCGTAGCTTCACATGACAAAGGGCTGACCGTGACGGATCAACTGCGAACCATCGCCCGGCAGTGTTACGCCTGGAACCTGCCCTATGGCGTCTCCTTCACCCAGGGGATCGACGTCAAAGATGGCCAAATCGCGAGCCCAAGCCTCCATCAACGCCTGGAAATGCTCGCCCGAGATGCGCACGTTTATGGCCGGCTCATCGCCGCCCAGCGCCGGGCGGACCTCGCCAGCGCCGAGCCATCCTTCCTTTCACGGTACCGTAAAAAATAAGCTCCGCCCGGGCGGCGCGCCTCATTCTCCGGATTGCCCGCCCGCCCGCATCGCGTCATCCACCCGCCGCGCCAGTTCTTCGAGGTACTGGTCGCCCTGGGGATGATGGGTCAGGGCCGCCAAAATGTAGTGCCTGCCCGGCCCGCGAATCACGGCCGAATCGTGCAGCCAATCCTCCCAGGACCCCCATTTCCGACGGATGCTCAGGTGGCGCCCCGCCAGGCCGCGCACGAACTTGATGTTGTCGTGCGGAATTTCGGGCGAATCAAAAATCTCGCGCATGGTCGCGGAGGCTGCCGGCGAGATCAGTTTCCCCTCTTCGAGCAGCAGATAAAAACGCAGCAACTGACGCACGGTGGCCGCATGCGAATTATCTCCGACCGGGTCACCGATACGCTCGCCGCCGGCGCCGTAGTGTTTGCCCACCCAAATGCCGCCTCCTTTGGCGGCGTCGTAAAAGCCCTGTTCGTTGAGGATCTCCTGAATGCGATGCAATCCCAGCTCCTTTGAAAACCGGGTCGCCATTTCATTGCTCGAGGCTTTGATCATCAGTCCCAACTCGTGCCGCGTAGTGGCGTCCAATTGCGCGGCCGCTTCGGGATGCGTTTGAAACCAGGCCAGCAGGATGCCGATTTTCGCCACGCTGGCGGCGTATTCGACGCGGTCCGGCTGGATCATGGCCAGGCGGCAGCGCCGCAGATCCAGCAGCCCGACCGCGACTTGCCCGGGACCGATATCGTGCCGGGCGCGAAGCTCGCTGTCGATTCGCTCCAAGGTTGCCTGGAGCCGCGCGTCCACCGGGCTGGTGTAAGTCAACGCGCAGGTTGGCGCCGTGCTCATGGGGTTGAGGTTACCCGGGGAGGCGCAGCCGCAAAGCCAAATCAGCACGGCCGCCGCGGGCGCCGATTGTCTCCATTTTCTCCAATGCATGATCCGGGTTAGTTGTGGCTCAGTTCCCAATTGGGCAAAATATCCGCGTCCAGACTGGTCGGCGGGACGCCGCGCGCCCGCTTGCGCTCAGCCAGGATGCCGATCATCGCCGCGTTGTCCGCGCAGAGCCGGGGTTCGGCCAATCGCAGCCGATAGCCCTCTCGCTGGCACGCCCGCCGCAGTTCCTCCCGCAAACGCGAGTTGCGCGCCACCCCGCCGGAAACCGTGATGCAGCCAAGGCCCAGACGTTTCGCCGCTCGAATGGTCTTGCCGGTCAGCACCTCGACTATCGCCGCCTGCGCGCTTGCGCACAGGTCGCGGATCCCCTGGGGATCCTCCGCCAAGCGGGGGTGATCGCGCAAAAAATAGCGCACCGAGGTTTTCAGGCCGCTGAAGCTAAAGTCATCGTGGGAGTCACGCAGCATCGGCCGGGGGAAATCATGCGCCCGCGCGTCTCCCTCCCCCGCCAACCGGTCAATCACCGGTCCCGCGGGGTAAGGCAGACCCAGAAGCTTGCCGGTCTTGTCGAAACACTCGCCCGCGGCGTCATCGACGGTGGAGCCAAGCACCTCCTGTTCGCCTTCCGACGCGACCCGCACCAACATCGTGTGTCCGCCGCTGGCGATCAGCGAGATATTCGGCTCGAACCGGGTAAAATCGGCGACCGGCGGATCGCCGGAAATCCAGGGCGAGTAGAGATGGGCCTCGTGGTGGTTAATGCCGTGGAATTGGACGCCTCGCGCGGCGGCGATCGCCTGAGCCGCCTTCAGCCCGACCAACAACGCTCCGGGGAGTCCGGGACCCTGCGTGGCCGCCACGGCCTCCACGGCTTCGATGGTGATTCCGGCCTGGCGCAACGCCGCCCGCGCCACCGGCTGCAAGTTCCGCAAATGCTCGCGCGCGGCTAATTCCGGCACCACACCGCCGTATTCGGCGTGCAATTGGATTTGCGAGGAGATGACATTGGCCAGCACCCGCCCGTTCGCGACGACCGCCGCGCTCGTTTCATCACAGGAGGTTTCAAAAGCCAGCAACGCCATGGAAATTCGCCCCTCCGCGCGGCGCGCCGGAATCAGTTCTCCCGTTTGGCGACGCGCTTTTCGCCCTTCGCCTCCCGGGCGGTGAACAGGTTGATGCCCTTGAGCAGATCCCGGGCGCGATCGAGTTGCGGATCGCGCGTATCCAGCAGGCGCTGCCACTCGGACTCGGGCAGGCTTTGGATGCCCCCAGGCGCCCGTTGCAGCACCACCGCGCGCTCCTGATCGTCGCTCATCGGCACGCTAATGTCCGGGGTGATGCCCTCCTCGTGAATGACCTTGTGGCTCGGGGTGTAATATTTGGCGGTGGTCAGGCGCAACGCCGAACCATCGTGCAGCGGCAGAATGGTTTGCACCGATCCCTTGCCGAAGGTTTGCTCGCCCACCACAATGGCGCGCTTCAGATCTTGAAGGCACCCGGCGACAATCTCCGACGCGCTGGCGCTGCCCAGGTTGACCAGCACCACCATCGGCAGGCCTTGCAGTTGATCGCCCCGGCCCATGGCGCGCCGGGTCGAGTTCTGCGCGGGATTGCGGCCTTCGGTCGTCACCACCAACTCGCCGCGCGGGAGAAATTTCTCGCAAACCTCAACCGCCTGATCGAGCAAGCCGCCGGGATTCCAACGGACGTCCAGGATGAAGGCGCGCATCCCCTGCGCCTTGAGTTTCTTCAGCGCCGCCTCCAAATCCTCGCTGGTCTTTTCGCCAAACTGCACCAGCCGCACGTAGCCAATCCGGTCCTCATCCAGCGGGAATTCCTTTTTCCCGTTGATGTCCTTCACCATGTCGATGCTGATGATTGCGCGGGTCAACTGATAATCCTTGAGCTCATTCGACGAAGGGCGGAGCACGGTGATGGTCACCTCCGTCCCCGGCTCGCCCCGCAGATTCTTCACCGCCTCCTGCAAAGGCATTTTCTCCGTGCTCTTTCCGTCAATGCGCACAATCCGATCCCCGGTCAAAATTCCCGCCTTGAATCCGGGACTGTCCTCCATCGGCGAAACCACCGTGAGAAAATTATCCCGCATCGAAACAACGATGCCCAGCCCTCCAAAAGCCCCCTGGGTGTCATTCTGGAGTTCCTTGTATTTTTCCGCCTCCATGAATTCGCTGTGCGGATCGAGCGTGTTCAGCATCCCCTTGAGCGCCGCATAGACCAGGTCGTGGTAGGTCAGCTTCTGGCCGTCCACGTAATCTTTGCGCACCTTCTCCATCACATAAGAGAAGAGTTCGAGGTTCGGATACACCGAATCCCGCTCGGCGGCCTCGGCGGTGCTCAGGTAAACGCGCGCGCCGATCAGCAGGTTCACCAGCAGAACCGCCGAAAGCGCCCCGTAGATCACACGTCGTTTCATATTCGAACTATTTCAGTCTGACAGTAAGATTCCCGGACTCGATTGGCAAGGAACCGCGTTGGAGAGGCCGGCCGCGCCCTGAAAAATCGAGAGGAGCGCGCTTTTGCTGGCCAAAGCCGGCCAGGCTGCTATACGAATCCCTGGTGAAATCGAAAGACGCGCCTCAATTCGTTCTTCTAATGCTGATCTGCCTGGCGGCGACTCGGCATATTTCCGGGTTCTCCGCCGATTACGCATGGGATCCACCCACCAACAAAGTGGTTTTGATGGCGATCAACGCTCACCCGGACGATGAGGGCATTTTCTTCGGCGGCGCCCTGCCCTATTACAGCGCGGTGCTGGGGCTGCCCACGGTGCTCGTCTCGATGACCAGCGGGGATTGGAATCCCAACAACCTGCCCATCCGCGAAGCGGAGCTGCGCTGCGCCGCCTGGAACTACGGCCTGCGTTACGAGCCGGTCTTCTTGCGTTTTCGCGACCTCCCCTCCCACAGCATGACCACCAACCCTTATCCGAACAAAATCGACGCCACCTGGGATGCTTGGGCCGACGGCGTGCTGCAAGGCGACGGGGCGGACGTGGAAGCGGGGAAGCAAAGAGCCATTCATGCCCTGGCGGAGCAGATCCGACGCTGCCGCCCGGAGATCATCATCACTCACGACCAGGCCGGAGAGTACGGCCACCACAACCACATCGCCACCTGCTTTGCCGTGACCAACGCGTTTCGCGTTGCCGCCGATCCCGGCGCCACCGCTCCGAATCTGGCCGGCCTGCCTCCGTGGCAGGCAAAAAAATTATACCTTCACTTGTATCCCCAAAACCGGCTCTTTCATCCGTTTTTGGAATTGCCCAGCCCCAAACTGGGCGGCCTTACGCCTCGCCAGGCAGCCGATGTCGGACTGGATTGCCATGTCTCGCAATCTCGCCCGGATGTTTCGACGGTTTACCGGACCGGTGAAAACTTTGACGGCTACGATAGCGAGTGGTGGGGGCTTTACGCCTCGACGGTCGGGCCGGACACCGTCCAGCAAGTGCCGGCCACCGTGGGCGGTTACACGGTTCCCGCCGGCGTCGCCCGTGGAAATTTTCTGGAAAACACTGGTATCACCAACACCCCGGCGCCCCCGGTGTTTGCGGACGAGATTGGATTGCCTGCCGCCCATCCGGGTTCCAGCTACCCCAATGTTGATTTGGCCGCCCGCGTCCATGACCCCGACCTTCCCTGGGGGGATGTCCTGACCTTCGTCAAGGTCTCGGGGCCGGCCTGGCTGACGGTCAGCCCGGAGGGAAGATTGAACGGGGTACCCACCGAGACGGATCTTGGTCTCAACCGTTTCGTCGTTCGCGTGACGGATTCCTACGGGCATCCGGCGGAGGCCGAAATTCACATAGCGGTGCAAGACCGCTTTCCCAAGGTGGCCGGCCTCGAGGCCTGGTGGAAGCTGGATGAGGTCTCGGGAAGCGCGGTCCAGAACGCCGCAACCCTCGGGTTTGACGGACTGCTTCGAGGCGGGGTGACCTTGAACCAGCCGGGGGCCACACCGGGCACGCGTCAAGCGGCTGGTTTTAACGGAGTCGATGGCTGCATCGAAGCGCCTTTCGCCGCGGAATTCAATCCGCCCAGGTTCACCGTGGCCTTGTGGGCCAAGCCGTCCCGAACCTTCACGGCCTACGCCTCCCCGCTCACCAGCCGGGAATCTGTACCCCAGGCCGGATACATTCTTTACGCCGGGCAGAACAATCTCTGGCAATTCTGGCTGGGAACCGGCTCGGCCTGGAAAATCCTGAGCGCCGGAGCGGTGCTGGCAAACACCTGGATTCATCTGGCGGGCACTTATGATGGCGCGACGGCCAGGTTTTACACCAACGGCATTCTGGCCGCCTCCGCCACAACCGCCTTCCGGGCCAACGGCGCCTTTCCCCTGCGCCTCGGCGCTGGCGCCTCGGAGACCCCGGGCAATTATTGGTTCCCTGGGAATATCGATGACGCGCGCGTCTATTCCACCGCGCTCTCCACCGCCGAAATCGCCCGGTTGGTCACGAACACCGCCCCCCGATTCCTCACCGCGCCGCCCTCCGCCGCCGCTTGGGCGGGAACGTGGTTTCAAGGAGCGCTTCCCGACGCCAGGGATCTCGACGGCGATCCCGTTCATTTTGGCAAAATCTCCGGCCCGGCCTGGCTGCGCGTGGCCGCAAACGGCGGCTTGTCGGGCACCCCTGCGAGCGCGGATGTCGGCCCCAACCCTTTCCAAGTGGGTGTGGCCGACATTTTTGGCGAGGTTCACTCCGCCTTCATGATGATTTACGTTTTGCCCGGCCGGGCCCCGGCCTTCACGAAAATGGATGCCTCGAGCTTTCCCGAGATCCGGCTTGGCCTTTCCGGCGCACCGGCCCAGCAATACGTCGTCGAGAGCGCGACAAGTCTGGCCGGCCCCTGGCAGTCCATCTCGACCAACAGCTCCGGAGCCGCCTCGTTTGAGTGGGTCACCCGGGCGGCCGCGGAGGAGACAAATCGCTTTTACCGGGCGACGGTGCCGTAACCGCCCGGCCCCTACCTCAGCGGCGGCGACCTCCGGGCCTGGATCGAGGGGTCCGACATAAAAACCGGTGTTTCAAGATGGATGATAAATTCTTTTACTTTATCCCGTTTTTCGCCACACTGGAGTCTATGGCGCTTGTTCATCGGCCTCTGGAAACCTCCGTCTCCCCGAGTCGGCGCCGCAACCCGGAAAGAAAAACTATGCGACTTCGAAATATAAAATCCTGCTTCCCGTCTTTCATCGCTGCGGCCATCCTGCTCCTTCAAGCCGCCCCGGCCCGGGCGAATCTCCTGATCAACTTCCCGTTTAATGAAGGAACGGGCATCACCACCACCGATACCGCGGCCGGCGCCGTGGGCTGGTTTGGCTGCCAGAACCCCGTCACCGACAAAGTGCTGCTGATGAATGATTCTCCGACGGGCGCTCCCGGCGACCGCTGCATCACCAATCTCGGCCGCGGATTCCTGCTGGCGGACGACAGCAACGGCCCCATTCTGGATATCACCAACAGCGCGATCACCCTCGAGACCTGGGTGCATCTGGACGCTTTCTCCGTCGCAAAGAATAACGAAGGATTGATCGGTTATGGACAGAGCTACAAGCTGGGCATGAAGGGCGGCTGGCAAGTCTTCACACTCTTCGGGATCAGGGATATCACCAACTCAGCCGCGCCCGTGCCCGCCGGGCGCTGGACGCACCTGGCCGCCGCCTGGGAACCCGGGGTGGGGGTTCATTTTTACATCGACGGCCTCCACAATCTGGTGGCCGACACCACGCTCGCCGCGATGCCCGTCCGCCATCATTTCCTGACGATCGCCTCGGAAAACCCCACGAACGGCAACAACACCCTGTGCGCCATGGACCGCGTGCGGATTCACCACGCGCTGCTCGATGATACCCAGCTCGACACCGACGCCCTCAATCCCAAACCGGCCCTGCCC
Organism: Verrucomicrobiota bacterium; assembly: GCA_039806935.1. GTDB lineage: Bacteria > Verrucomicrobiota > Verrucomicrobiia > Limisphaerales > UBA8199 > JBDHQH01. The sequence goes on along the minus strand of JBDHQH010000057.1, from coordinate 13,094 downwards.
TCCACGCTGGTCGCCTACGATTTCAACGAGCCGTCGTTCCCCTGCCAAAGCGCGGTCGCGCCGGCGCGGCCGACGATTGTATCCACTGATTTTTACGCCGAACTGGGCTTGCCGGATTGGACGAACGACACGCCCACGGGCCTTCCCTCGGATCATGCCCTGGCATTTAACCTGGGGCCGGCGAGCACGGAAAAAGATCGGATCAACATCGAGTCCCCCACCCTCAACCTGCGCGGTGAAAACGGGGCGACCAATTACACCTTTGAAGCCTGGATCAAGTTGCCCTCCGCCTTGATCAACGATCGCGAGGTCTTGTTCCGCACCTTCGGTCCCTCCCCGCGCATCTCCGTCTCGATCGATGCAAAGCGCAATCTGCACACGACCGTCTGGGGCAGCGCCGATTACGCCTCCAGTGTGATCATTCCCAACGATCACCGCTGGCACCACATCGCTATTGCCATGGTGGCCCGGGCCAACGTCCAATTTTTCCTGGATGGCGTGCTCCGCCAGACGATGCCCGGAAACGCCAAAGAGGCCACCGGCGACACCGCCTCCGGGTTCCTCATCGGCCAGGAGAGCAACACCCGCTATTTCCGGGGCCTCCTGGACCGGGTGCGGGTCTGGGATTCCGTCCTCACCGCCGCCGAGCTCGATTTCCCCGCCATTCCCGGACAGGCCGTGGTCACCGCCCAACCGGTCAACGTCGTTGCCGACGCCGGAGGAACCGCGCAGTTCAGCGCGGCCGTGAGTTCCTCTTCCGGCGCCACGTACCAATGGTTTTATAAAACACGTCTCCCCGCCGAAACCAGCGCGCCGGTGGCCGGCGCCACCTCCCCCGCTTTGACGCTGAACAACCTCACCGCCAGCCAGCAGGGCTTCTATTTCCTCCGCGTCACGAACGCGTTCGGAGTGATCGAGTCCTATGCCGCCCAACTCACGGTCCGCACGGGGCCGTCCTTTGACTCCGGCGGGTTCGAGGCCCCGGCTTATGTGACGGACGTGCTGGAGAGCCAGAATCTCTGGACCATCGACCAAAACGCCGGCACCTACTCGGTCCAGACGGCGGATGAAATCGCGCAGGCGCTCGCCGCCATCGGCCTCACTCCCGGCCAGACCGTGCATAGCGGTTCACAGGCGGTTTTGATCGGCGGACCGGGCGCGGCGAGCATCGCGATCCGGCCGGTCCCGGGTTTCGAAAACGAAAGCAAGCCAACGCTCGATTTCTGGGCCCGCCCGCTCACCGCCGGAAACACTCCGCTGGTGACCAACAACATGTTTGTGACGGTCGAGAACAGCGCCAGCGTTCGCGCCGCCGCGGTTCGCTTCGGCCCGGCCCGCAGCATCGATTACAACTCCGCCAACGCCTGGGTGCCCACCGGTCGCTTGTGGGATGACCAATCGTGGTATCATTTCACTCTGCGGCTCGATTACGTCAGTCGCACCTATGATCTGCTCATTGGCGGCGTCAAGGTGAACATCAATCCGCTGCCCTTCTACACCCCCGGCTCGGACAAGCTCGCGCAGGTGCTCATTTATCGGGGCGCGAACCAGGTGGGAATGATTCTCGACGACATGACGGCCTCCGTGGCGTTGCGGATTTCCAGCTTCAAGCTCGAGCATGGCAACGCAACGATCGCCTGGCAGGGCGGTCTGCCGCCTTATCAACTCGAGCGCCGGGCCAGCCTCTCGTCCGGCGATTGGACGCCCGTCGGCGGCCCAACCTCGAACCTCCAAGCCGTGGACGCGGTATCGGCGGGGCCCATGTTCTACCGGGTGGTCGGCAAGTAAGCCGCCTCCTGACGGCAGTCGAGCGGGAGTTGATCGCAACTCCCGCTTTTTTTATAAAATCGCCCGCCGTTCAGCAGCCTTGGAAGAAACCCCTGGGCCATTCCTCCGCCTCCAAGTTGGTGCCGATGGAGGGGGTCGAACCCACACATCCTTACGGATACCAGATTTTGAGTCTAGCGCGTCTGCCGATTCCGCCACATCGGCCCAAACTCGGAGGCCTGGCCTCGCAGGCGGAAAACTAGCGGAGGAGCGCGCCCGACGCAAGCCCGCCGCGGCTCAAAAATCCGGATGGAGCCGATTCGCGAAGTATCGGGTCCGGCGCTATGGTGTAACCGCGGATTTTTCACCATGAATGCCACCAAGAGTCGGGCGGTTCGATTGGGCGACCTGCACCGCGGGCCTGAAATACTGGTCCTGCCAAACGCCTGGGACTGCGTTAGCGCCTGCCTGTTTGAGCAGGCGGGCTTTCCCGCCCTCGCCACCACCAGCGGCGGCATCGCCGCCCAGCGAGGCTACCCGGATGGACAGCGCATCAGCCGCCGCGAAATGCTGGAGGTCGTGGAACGAATCGCGGCCGTGGTTTCCATTCCGGTGACGGCGGATCTGGAAGCGGGCTACGGGAAAACCCCGCCGGAGGTTGCGGAAACCGTGCGGCAAGCCATGGAAATTGGCGTCGTCGGCGCAAATCTGGAAGACAGCGCCGGCCCCGATCGATCGCTGACCGAACTCGCGCGTCAAACCGAGATTATCCACGCAGTTCGCGAGACTGCCGCCGCTCGCGGCATCCCTTTTGTCCTCAACGCAAGGGTGGATGTCTTCCTGCGCGGCGACGACGATCCCGGCAGCCTCCTCTCCCAGGCCATCGAACGCGCCCGGACCTATTTCCACGCAGGGGCAGATTGCGTCTTCCCCATTGGCTTGCGGGACCGCGAGACCATCGCCCGCTTTGTCCGCGAAGCCGGCGGCCCGGTGAACATCATGGCGGGGCACGGTGCGCCCGGCATTTCAGAACTGGAGCAACTCGGGGTGCGGCGGGTGACTTTCGGGACTGGAATGTTCCGCGCCTTGCTGCCCTTCCTGCGGCGAATCGCCCAGGAGACACGCGAGCGCGGTCACTCGGAATTGCTCGAGCAGTCGGAGTTCTCCCACGTCACGGTGAACCGGCTTTTCCCATAACCGGGCCGGGGCGGGATCGGCCGGCCGCCCCTTATCCTCCCCGAACGGTGGCCACGCCGTAATCGCGGTTGAGCTTGGCGATGAAACTGAGACTGATCTCTTTGGGGCAGATTGCCTCGCAGGAACCGGTCACTGTGCAACTTCCGAATCCCTCCTCGTCCATCTGCGCCACCATGCTCAGCGCGCGGCGGTCCTTCTCGGCTTTGCCCTGCGGCAACAGGTTGAGATGCGACACCTTGGCGGCGACAAAAAGCATCGCCGAGGCGTTCTTGCAAACCGCCACGCAGGCCCCGCAGCCAATGCAGGCCGCCGCGTCCATCGACAGATCGGCGACGGCTTTGGGCACCGGGATCGCGTTTCCATCCGGCGCGCCTCCGGTGTTTGCCGAGACAAACCCGCCCGCCTGGATAATGCGGTCGAGGGCGCGGCGGTCGGTGACCAGGTCTTTAATCAGCGGGAAAGCCCGCGCCCGCCAGGGCTCGATGGTGATGGTCTGGCCATCCTTGAAATGGCGCATGTGCAACTGGCAGGTGGCGGTGCCCCGCTGGCCCCCGTGCGGTTTGCCGTTGATGACCAGCGAGCACGCCCCGCAGATGCCCTCCCGGCAATCCGAATCAAACGCGATCGGTTCCTCGCCGCGCTCGATCAACTCCTCATTGACCACATCCAGCATTTCGAGGAACGACATGTCCTCCGAAACGTCTTTCGCCTGATAGGTGGCGAACCCGCCGGAGGTCCGCCCATTCTTCTGCCGCCAAACTTTGAGGGTGAGATTCATTTATAACTGCGGGTGCTCATGTGAACTTCTTCATAGACGATCGGCTCCGGATGCATCACCGGGGGCTGGTCCGGCCCCTGATACTCCCAGGCCGCCACGTAGGAAAAGTGCTCGTCGTCGCGCTTGGCCTCGCCGTCCTCCGTTTGGTGCTCCTCGCGAAAATGGCCGCCGCAGGATTCATTGCGGTGCAGCGCGTCCAGACACATCAACTCGCTGAATTCCATGTAATCAGCCACCCGCCCCGCGTACTCGAGGGCCTGGTTGAACTCCAGCTTTTCGCCGGTGACGTTCACCGTGCGCCAGAACTCCTCGCGCAATTCGGGAATCCGTTTCAGCGCGGCCTTGAGGCCCGCCTCGTTTCTGGCCATGCCGCACTTCTCCCACAGGAGCTTGCCCAACTCGCGATGCAGCGAGGTCGGCGTCCGCTTGCCCTTGACCGCGAGCAACCGCTGCAGGCGCGTCCGCACCTCTTCCTCGGCCCGCTTGAACTCGGGCGCGCTCGTCGTCGTCTTGCCTTGCTTCGCGGAAGCGAAATAGTTGCCGATCGTGTAGGGCAGCACGAAATATCCATCCGCCAAACCCTGCATCAGCGCGCTGGCCCCCAGGCGATTGGCGCCGTGGTCCGAGAAATTCGCCTCGCCGAGCACGAACAACCCCGGCAGCGTGCTCATCAAATCATAATCCACCCACGAACCGCCCATGGTGTAATGCACCGCGGGATAGATCCGCATCGGAACCTGATAGGCGTTTTCCCCGGTGATCTTTTCGTACATATCGAAAAGATTGCCGTAGCGCTCGCGGATGGCCCGTTCGCCGAGGCGCTGAATCGCGTCGCTGAAATCCAGATACACCCCCAGCGCGCCGGGCCCTACGCCATGCCCCGCGTCGCAGGCCTCTTTCGCGGCGCGCGAGGAAATATCGCGCGGCGCCAGGTTGCCGAAGCTCGGGTATTTGCGCTCGAGATAATAATCCCGCGCCTCCTCGGGAATGGCGGCCGCCGGCTTGCCGCAATCCTCCTTGCGCCGGGGCACCCATACTCGTCCGTCGTTGCGCAGGGACTCGGACATGAGCGTCAGCTTGGATTGATGCTCGCCGCTGACGGGGATGCAGGTCGGGTGAATCTGGGTATAGCACGGATTGGCGAAAAAGGCGCCCTTGCGGTAGGCGCGCCAGGCGGCGGTCACATTGCAGCCCTTGGCGTTGGTGGACAGGAAAAACACATTGCCATACCCGCCGGTGGCAAGCACCACCGCGTCTCCCGCGTGCGAGCTGATTTCGCCGGTCACCAAATCCCGCACCACAATGCCCCTGGCATGGCCGTTGACCACCACCAACTCGAGCATCTCCACGCGTGAAAACATCTGCACCGCCCCCAACCCCACTTGCCGGCTGAGCGCCTGGTAAGCGCCGAGCAGCAGTTGCTGCCCCGTCTGGCCGCGCGCGTAGAAGGTCCGGGAAACCTGAGCGCCGCCAAACGAGCGATTGGCCAGCAACCCGCCATATTCACGCGCGAACGGCACTCCCTGCGCGACGCACTGATCGATGATGTTCACGCTCACCTGCGCCAGCCGGTACACGTTGGCCTCGCGGGAGCGGAAATCCCCGCCCTTGATCGTGTCGTAAAACAAGCGCTGAACGCTGTCCCCGTCGTTCTGGTAGTTTTTCGCCGCGTTGATGCCGCCCTGGGCCGCGATGCTGTGCGCGCGGCGGGCGCTGTCCTGATAACAGAAGCACTTCACCTTGTAACCCAGCTCCGCCAGCGTGGCCGCGGCGGAGGCGCCCGCCAGACCACTCCCCACCACCAACACGTCAAACTTCCGCTTGTTGGCCGGGTTGACCAGCTTGGCCTCAAATTTGTATTTATCCCACTTCTGGGCCAACGGACCCGAAGGCGTTTTCGAATCGAGCGCCATAGTATGTCTTAATTGAGAAGAACCTGCCTCCCGAAACCGAGGAGCACCGCGGTCGGGATCGAAATATAACCGACAAACAGGAGGCTCGCCAGCACCACCGCCAGCCGATCCAGAAATCTCCGATACACCTCGTTGCGCCAGCCCATCGATTGAAACATGCTGCTGATCCCGTGGCTCAAATGCAGGCACAGCAGCCCGACCCCAATGATATAAAATCCGGACACCCAGCCGTTGCTGAATCCCACCACCATCATCTTGTAAATGTCATGCCGGTGCTGGGGATCCACGAAGTCAATGAAGTTTTGCCCGGTCAGGTTCACGAACTTCACCTGGACCGTGTAGTGCATGATGTGAAAAATGATGAAGCACAGCACAATCAGCCCGCTCATGAACATCGTGCGCGACGCGTAACTGGCGCCCACCGGCTCGAACACCGCGTATGCCTCCGGGCGCGCCGCGCGGTTCTCCGCCGTCAACCGCGCCGCCGACCAGATATGCACCGCCACCGCCAGCAGCAGCACGATGCGCGCCGGCCAGATCAGCTCGAGATTGGACTGCAGGAAATGTCCGTAGCGATTGATGGCCTCGGGTCCCAAAAAAATCTGCAGGTTCCCGATCATGTGCCCGATCACAAAGAGCACCAGCAGGCAACCGGTGGCCGCCATCAAATACTTCTTCCCGAGTGAAGACCTGAATAGATTGTTAATGATTTGCATCGCGTTCGCGCGGCCAGTGTCCGCCGCCAACAGAACTGGCAGGTTAGGAAAAATCGCCGTGATGTCAAGACATCTCTACTGATGCACGCCATTAGTTGCGCTATGCCACGGTTCGGCCGCGAAACCGCACACCGCCCGCGGATCAGCCCGGGCGCGCGCTCGCGCTCCACTCGTTCAGTTGCCGCTCCCCGTTTCCCGGAGTCACGGCCAGTCGCAGGGTCTCCATCGCTTCGCCCACCAAATACAACGAGCCAGCCACCACCGTGAGGGGCTCCCCGCGCGCCGCCGCAAGAGCCGCCCCCAGATCCGCGGACTCAATGATTTCCGCCGCGGGATTGGCTTCGGCGCAGGCGGCGGCCAGGCTGCTCGACTCGGCGGAGCGCTCGCTATGCACCCGGGTGAGGAAAATTTTCCGCGCCAGTGGCGCCAGCGTGCGGCACATGGCGGACCAATCCTTGTCCTGCAAAATTCCCAGAATGAGCGCCAGCTTTCGGTCGGGATAAAGTTGCCGCAGCGCCCCCGCCAGGCTCCGCGCGCCCGCGAGATTATGCGCCCCGTCCAGAACGACCGTGCGCGTGGGGCTGAGGCGCGCGATTTGCAGCCGGCCCGGCCAATCGACATGCCGCAATCCGGCCTCGAAGGCGGCGGCGGGCACGGGCAAAACCGGTTGCAGAGCGTGGATGACCGCCTGCGCCAGCGCCGCGTTTGTTCGTTGATGCGCCCCGGGCAGCGGCAACTCGATCCGGCTCAGAGGCGGTGGTTCCGGCGCGCCGCCCTCGACGAGGGTCAGTGGCGCGCGCTGCTGGCGCGCCGCCTCGCGGATGACCGCCAGCGCCTCGGGTTCCTCGGCGGCGGTGAGCACCGGCACCCCAGGCTTGATGATCCCCGCCTTTTCGCCGGCGATGCTCGCGAGGGTCTCCCCGAGCCACTTCTGATGGTCGTACTGAATGTTGGTGATCACGCTGGCCAGTGGCGTCACGATGTTGGTGGCGTCCAATCGCCCGCCCAGGCCGGTTTCCCAGAGGACGAGGTCGCAGCCCTCCTCGGCGAAATATTGCAGCGCCATCACCGTCACCACCTCAAAAAAGGTCGGATGCGCCTCGGCGGGAAACTGCCGCAGACAGGGCTGCAACCCGGCGACCAGTCGCGCCACCCCGGCTTCGGAGATCAACCGGCGGTTCACCTGCAACCGTTCGCCAAAGGCAACCAGATGCGGGGAGGTGAACAGCCCGGTTTTCAGCCCCGCCGCGCGATACACGCTCTCGAGCATGGCGCAAGTCGAGCCTTTGCCGTTGGTGCCGGCGACATGGATGAAGCGGAGGCGATCCTGCGGATTCCCCGCCAGCGCGGCAAGTTTGCGGGTGTTAGACAACCCGAACTTCGCCCCAAACCAGCGCAGTTGATACAGAAAATCAACCGCTTCCGCGTATGACAAAACCGAGGGCATGGACGGGGCGCGCCAACTCCCGGTCACCCGCGCGGACGCGTCCGGCGCGCGAGCGCGGCGCCGATGAATCCCTTGAACAAGGGGTGGGGCAGGTGCGGCTTGCTTTGGAATTCCGGATGGAACTGGCTGGCGAGGTAGAAAGGGTGATCGGGCAGCTCGATGATCTCCACCAGCTTGCCATCCGGCGTCTGCCCGCTAAACACCAGGCCCGCCCGCTCGAACCGCTCGCGGTAGGCGTTGTTGAATTCGTAGCGGTGGCGGTGCCGTTCCTGAACCACAAACGCCCCGTACAAGCGGGCCGCTTTGCTGCCCACGCTCAACTGGCAAGGCTGCGCGCCCAGCCGCATGGTGCCGCCCCGCCGGGTGACCCGCTTCTGCTCGTCCAGCAGCGCGATCACCGGATCAGGCGTGTCCGGATCAAATTCGGTCGAGTGGGCTTGCTCGAGGTGAAGCACGTTCCGGGCAAACTCGATCGTGGCGATCTGCATGCCCAGGCACAGCCCGAGATAGGGCAGGCCGGTTTCGCGCGCGTGCCGGGCCGCACTGATTTTCCCCTCGACACCCCGTTCGCCAAACCCGCCCGGCACCAAAACGCCCCCCAGCCCGGCGAGGGTTTTCTCCGCCCCCTCCCGCTGAATGCATTCCGAGTCAATCTTCACAATCTCGACCCCGCAGTCATTGCCGATGCCGCCATGCGCCACCGCCTCATACACGGATTTATACGCGTCCTGAAGTTCGATGTATTTCCCCACCACGCCGATCCGGACGCGGTTTTGGGGCGCGATGATCTTGCGCAACACTTCCTGCCAATGCGCCATGTTCGGCGGCGGAGTGTCCAGGTGAAGCTGCCGGCAGACCAGCTCATCCACCCGCTCCCGTTGCAGCATCAGCGGCACCTCGTAGATGCTGTGGTCCACATCCTTCTCCTCGACCACCGCCTCGACCGGGACGTTGCAAAACATCGAGATTTTCTTGCGCAACTCCTTTTCCAGCGGCCGCTCGCAGCGGCAGACCAGGATTTGCGGGGTGATGCCGATTTCCCGCAGCTTCGCCACGGATTGCTGCGTCGGCTTGGTCTTGAGCTCGCCCGCCGCTTTAATAAACGGGACGTAGGTGACGTGAACGAACATCGCGTTGTGCGGCCCCATCTCGAGGGCGAACTCGCGAATCGCCTCCAGAAACGGCAGTCCCTCGATGTCGCCGGTGGTGCCGCCGATCTCGGTGATCACCACGTCGGCCTGCGACCGTTCGCCCAGCTCGCGGATGCGATTTTGAATCTCGTTGGTCACGTGCGGGATCACCTGCACGGTTTTGCCGAGGTACTTGCCCTCGCGCTCGTTGTTGAGCACGGTCTGATACACCTGGCCGCTGGTCAGATTGTTCAGCCGCGTCAGCTTGCAGTTCGTGAAGCGCTCATAATGGCCAAGGTCGAGATCGGTCTCGGCGCCGTCATCCAGCACATAGACCTCCCCATGCTGGTAGGGGCTCATGGTGCCGGGATCCACGTTGAGGTAGGGATCAAATTTTTGCAGCGTCACCTTCAGCCCGCGATTCTCGAGCAGCGTGCCCAGCGACGCCGCCGTCAAGCCTTTCCCCAGCGAGCTGACCACCCCGCCAGTGACAAAAATATATTTCATAGATTTTCGGCGCCGCCAAGCACCCGCTCGACCCGCGCCACATCGTCCGGGACGTCCACCCCGATGCTGTCCCGGTTGACGGTTACCACGGCAATCGAGATCCCGTTCTCCAGCGCCCGAAGCTGCTCCAGCTTCTCGGCCGCCTCCAGCGCAGCCACCGGAAACCGAACCAGCCGCAACAACGTTTCCCGCCGGTAACCGTAAATGCCCAGATGCTTCAGAAAGGGAAACGCCGCCAGTTGCTCGTCCCGCGGGCGACCGGCGGCCTCGCGCACGCAGGGTATCGCGCGCCGGGAGAAATATAAGGCCCGGCCGGCGGCGCTGACAACGACTTTCACCACGTTGGGGTTGTCGTAATCCTCCCCGGTCCGGATGCGGACCGCCGCAGTGGACATTTCGCAGCTCGCCAGCGCTCCGGCCACGGCGTCGATTGCCGCCGGATCCATCAGCGGCTCGTCTCCCTGAATATTCACCACCCCGTCGCATTCGAGCCGGGCGGCCGCCTCGGCAATCCGATCCGAGCCGCTCGGGTGGCCCGGTGAGGTCATCTCGACGCGCGCCCAGGGCCGGGCCGCGTCCGCAATGCGGACGTCATCCGTGGCCACAATTACTTCGGCCAGCGAGCGCGCCCTCCGGCAGCGCTCAATCACCCGCTGGATCAGCGGCTTGCCGGCGATGAGCGCCAGCGGCTTGCCGGGAAACCGGGTCGCCGCGTAACGCGCCGGGATGATGCCAACCACTCTCATGGGCCTCTCTTGTAAACCCGCCGCCGGATGATTTCAACGACGCAGTTTGATTGGCCAACGATCCTCGATCGCACGCTGCTTGGAAACCTACCGGCCCGGGCGTTGATCCAGCAGATAGCCCAGCCACGCCTCCATTCCCTGGCCCGTTTTCGCCGACAGTTCAAAAACCTTCGCCCGCGGATTGATCCGGTTCAGATTCCCCCGCGCCGCCGCGGCGTCGAACCCGCAGGGCGCCGCCAAATCCATTTTGCTCAGGATCACCGCGTCGGCCGCCTGGAAGATCGGCGGGTATTTCAACGGCTTGTCCTCCCCCTCGGTGACCGAGAGCAGGACGACCCGCAAATCCTCCCCCAAATCATAGGACGCCGGGCAAACCAGGTTGCCCACGTTCTCGATGATCAGCATCTCCAAACCCTCGCCCGGCAGCTCCCGCACCGCCCGGGCCACCATCTCCGCCTCGAGATGACACACGGTCCCGGTCGTGATCTGCACCACCGGCGCGCCCGATTCCCGCAGCCGCCGGGCGTCATTGTCCGTCGCCAGATCCCCCACGATGATCCCGCACTTCAGCCGCGGTGCGAGGGCTTTGACGGTGTGTTGCAGCAAGGTGGTCTTGCCCGCGCCCGGAGACGAAAGCAGGTTCAACGCAACCAACCCGCGCGACTGAAACACACCGCGGTTCCGCTCGGCCAGCCGGTCGTTTTTCTCCAGCACCGCCCGCCGCACGCTCACGGTGCGGCGGCGCGCCCCGCCAGCCTGGGCAGGCCCCGGGGCGGCGCCGGGCGGGTGTTTGCCCGGCTGGTCGGATCCTCGTTTTTCGCGCATTATTCAATCTCCATCGAGGTGAGTTCAATCTCGCGCCCGGCCTTCAGCTCGCCGCTGGGCCGGCCGCACGCGGGACACTCCGCAAAAATGTCTCCCGCCTGGAAATCCCTCACACAGGCGGGGCAGAAATAAACAGCGGGCGCGTCCTGGATCCGCAGCTCGGAGCCTTCGGCCATGGTTCCCCGCGCGAGCGACTCATACGCAAACCGAAGCGCGTCGGGAACCACCCCGCTGAGCGCGCCCACGCGCATCGTGATCACGCAAATCCGCGCGGCCTTGGCCCGGTGCGCCTGTTCCAGCGCCATTTCCATCGCGCTGTGCATAATCGACAACTCATGCATGAATCCCGCTCCGGAATCGTATCGTTTCAACGCCCGGCCCGCAACACAACTGCCAAAACAGGCGGCCGCCGCCGCCCCGGCTGGCGCGAAATCCCCGGTCCGCCGCCCCCTTCAGCCGCCGTGATCAAAGCCGACCGTCACCAGGCACAGGTCGTCCGCAAACTCGTGGTTCCCGGTGAAACGGCGCGCATCCTCGATCAGCATGTCGAGCATCCGCGGCGCGGACAAATGCAAGTGCCGCGCAGCCGCGGCGCGCAGCCGAAGCAAACCGTATTCCTCGCCCATGGCATCCTCCGCCTCGTGCAACCCGTCGGTGAACAGCAGAAACCGATGCTGACGATCCGCCGCGGAGCGGCAGGAGGGATAGCTGGGCTGATCAAAAAGCCCCAGCGCCGGCCCGTGCCGCGAGTCGAGCTCCTTCAGCGATTGCACCTCGCCGGTGTCCAGCCGCAGTTGCAGCGGACTCGGATGCCCCGCGTTGGCGAAGCGAATCTCGCCGGCCGCCACATCGGCGACCAGATAAAACGCCGTGGCCAAAAACGGATCGCGCGTGCGCCGCAGAATCGCGCGCAGCGAGCGGTTGATCTCGGCCACAAACCGCCCGGGATCCGCCGCCACCGTCACCAGTTCCTCCACCAGGCCGCGAATGATCCCTGTCACCAGCGCCGCGCGCAACCCATGCCCCATCACGTCGCAGATGAAAATGCCGGCGGCGCTCTTGTTGATCGGAAAAATGTCGAAAAAATCCCCGCCCACCGCCGCCGCCGGCAGATAACGGTGCGCGAACTGAATGGCGCTCCGTCCGGGCGCCGCCGACTCGGGAAACGTCGGATAGCTGTGCGGCAGATAAATTTCCTGCAACTCCCGCGCCATGTTGAGATCGGATTCCAACTGGACGTTCCGCGACCGCAATTCCTCAGCGTAACGGCCGAGTTGCTCGACCATCCGCTTGCGTTCGATCGCGTAACGCATGGCGCGAACTAGAATCTGCGCGCTCACCTGCCCTTTCAGCAGAAAATCCTGCGCCCCCTCATGAACCGCCTGGACCGCCATCCGGGTGTCGTCCAACCCGCTCAGCACGATAATCGGAATCCCCGGCGCCGCCGCATGCATCAGCGTAAAGGTATCCAGACCCCGGCTATCCGGCAGCGTGAGATCCAGCAAGATCACCCCAATATCCCCGCGCTCCACCCGTTCGAGTCCCTGCCCGAGAGACTCCACCTGCTCCAGATCAAACCATTCCGCGCCCGCGTCCTCCAGCATCACCTCGATCAACCGCGCGTCATTGGGGTTATCCTCAACCAGCAACACCGTAAAGGCCTCGGCTAGACCGCCGCGTTTCGCCTCCGTCTCGATCGCCCGCTGAACCATCTCCACCACGCCTCTTGCCATTCGCGCCAAAGCCTCCTGTTTCAACATAAACCCGCGGAAACCACGCGCAAGGCGCCACATCAACTCGATCCCAAGTGTCTAATCGCAAATCCCCATGTAGTCGCAGCCTTCAGGCTGCGTCGGCGTCCGCGCCAGACCGGGAACGCAGCCTGAAGGCTGCGGCTACATCCCAAGTGCCCAAGCGCAACTCCCCATGTAGTCGCAGCCTTCAGGCTGCGTCCGGCGTCCGCGCCAGACCGGGAACGCAGCCTGAAAGCGGCGGCTACATCCCAAGTGCCCAAGCGCAAATCCCATGTAGCCGCAGCCTTCAGGCTGCGTCGGCGTCCGGGCCAGAC
>JBDHQH010000056.1:0-20743 GCA_039806935.1 Verrucomicrobiota bacterium | reverse complement strand
ACATGCCCGGAGGCTCAAGGACATGGCAGTCGAAAGGCATGGAGTGGGGATCGGTTGCGGCGTTGATACCCCGCATGAGTCCGAATCAACTTGATCGTCCAACGCAGCGTTTGCGTGCATATTGGCCTTTCCGTGATTGACATTTGCGATATACCATAGAACTAATTGCGGGTCAACTCAGGTTTTTGAAAAAGGTAAAAGTATTATCTGAGCTTCTGGATGGGATCAACCCAGGGGCGGCGCTGTGGAGCGGTTTTGATGATTGGAGAAAACGGGCTGCTGGATCATCCGATGAGTGACATGATGTCAGCCGGGGGACTGCGCTACCTCCCGGGGCCGAGGTCGGATTCCGGGGGTGGCGCTCGTGTCATGCGCCACCCCCCGGCTAAGGGCAGCCATCCCTGCCGGGATGGGATTTTTTCGGAGCGTTGCTTCGCTCGCCCCGCCGCGCGGCGGCGAGGATGCAAAGACAGGGGTTATTTAACTTGTGTTCTGATAGGAGTTTGGCGACTGTGCGCGTCATCGTCCCGACCAGCAAAACTGTTCCGCCTGCGGGAGCTTGCCGCGCCATGTCCTTTCGCGCGCCTGAAGAGAGAGCTGACCTACCCGTTCAGCACCTTCAGCGCCTTCGCCGGGTTGGAGACCCGCAGGATCATCAGGCCCTTCTTCGCCTGGGGCAGCGTGGCGCTGTAGCAGTATTCGATGTTTACTTTGGCGGCGGCCAGTTTCTGCGCCAGGCCCGCCAATTCGCCGGGTTTGTTGGTCCGCGTCAGCATCAATACATCATCCTCGACCACCAGCGTGCCGTGCTCTTCGAAAACGTGCAGCGCCTTCCGGTAATCATCCACCACCAACCGGATCACCGTGTGGTCCACGGTGTCGCTGGTGCTGATGGCGTAGATGTTGACCTTCGCTTCCGCCAGAGCGTCCGCGACGCTGGCGAGCATGCCCGGACGGTTATCGAGGAAGACGGCCAATTGCTTTGTGATTTCCATGATGATTTAATCTCCTGCCGTTGCGGTTGATCCCGGAGCGTTAGACACAATCAAACTGTAATGGATGCGCATCAGAAACGCAACGCGAACCCACTGCGGGCTCGGGCGGGCTGTGGTTCGCGCGGCGGATCGGGTTTCGCGAATGAGCCGCCTTGCGTTCCGCTTTTTTTTAAGCGACATTCAGCCCCATGAAATCGCTTGTGGCTTTACTAGCCGGGCTGTGTCTTGCCCCGGTTTTCGCGCCTTCGGCTGCGGCGCGGGAGTTGCGTGTGAGCGCGCCGGCTCCCGCCGCCAACGGCCTGGCTCTGCAATGGACGGACTCGGCCCCAAACCAGGCGTACACAGTCCAGGGCCGCGCGCGTCTGCACGATGGCCTGTGGCTCACGCTCGACAGCCCGGAACCCTGGCCCATCACCCAACGGCAATGGACGGATCCGGTCCCGTCTGATCCGGCGCGTTTTTACCGCGTGATTGGCGTGGAGCCCGCCGATCGGGGCCGATTGCTCTCCTCGACTTTGACGACGAACTTCAGCGCCACCTTGTTAAACCTTTATTTTTTGATCAATCACATTCCGCTGACCGCGCAGTATGGCGTGAACTGCTACCGAATTGTGTATGAGACCATTGATCCGCTCGGCGGGCGCACCGTGGCCTCGGGGGGCCTTTACCTGCCGCAATCGAGCGGAAAAAGCTGGCCGCTTTTCAGCTTTTCCCACGGCACCATTACGGAGACGAATGAGGCGCCCTCAGCGTCGCTAACCCTGGATGCCCTCGCCGGCGTGGCTTTTGCCACTGCCGGCTATGTGGGCGTGGTGGCTGATTTGCTGGGTTTGGGGGCCAGCCCAGGGTTTCATCCCTATCTCGAGGCGCGCAGCGAAGCCACCGCGAGCGTCGATATGCTGCGCGCGGCCAGGAATTATTGCGCCAATAATGGCATTTCCCTGAACGGCCAGCTTTTCCTGGCCGGCTACTCGCAGGGCGGTCATACCGAAATGGCCCTGCATCGGGAGTTGGAGAGGTATCACACCAATGAATTCACGGTCACCGCCAGCGCGCCGATGGCCGGCCCCTACGATCTCTCCGGCGTCGAACTCAACGATTTGCTCTCGGCCCGCTGCCCGCCGAATCCGTATTATGCCGCCTATGTCCTGGCGTCTTACCAGTCCGTATATGGCCTGGCTCCGGCGTGGTCAGATCTGCTGGCGCCGCCCTACGATGTGACCATTCCGCCGCTGTTCAATGGGAACACGAGCGGCTCGATGATCAACGCGGCTCTGCCCGCCTGCGGCTTCGCCTCGGTTTTGACCCCCGCGACGCGCGCTTCCGTCACGAACGATCCCGGTTCGCCGCTCTACCTGGCGCTGCGCGCGAACGATGTTTACCGATGGCGACCCGTTGCCCCCGTGCGCTTGTTTCATTGCAGCGGGGATCAAGATGTGCTTCCCGCCAATTCCCAGGTCGCCTATACCAACTTTCTTGCCCGGGGCGCCACGGATGTGCAACTGGTGGATCCCAGCCCCGGCGCGAACCACGGTGATTGCGTCATCCCGTCGGTTAGCGCCGCGAAAGCCTGGTTTGATTCCCTCAAGCGGTGACGGACGCGCAAAATCCGCGCGGGCTGCTGAGAGGGGGCTTTCTTCGCCGCTGGTGTTCATGATAATCTCCTATCATGCGCGGCTTTTTTCGCTACGTCCGGCAGCTCGCGGCTGGACTCCGTTTTCGTTTGCTGTTGCTGGTGCTGATCACCAGCGCGCCGCTGGCCGCTTTGACGCTCCACACCGCCTGGAAGGACCGGCGCGCGGAGATGGCGAAATGGCAGGAGCGCGCGGAGGATCTGCTGCGCCGGGTGCAAAAGGAGGAGCAGCAAATCCTGGGCGCGACGCGCCAACTTTTGTTGGCGGTGAGCGAGTCCGCTCCGGTGCGGAGCCTGGATCCAGACGCTTGCAACCGGCTCATCGCCGATGTTTACGGCTCTTATCCCCGTTACGCGAATCTCGGCATTGTTACGCTGGACGGCGAGATTTTGGCCGCCGCCGTGCCCGCGCACCGGCGGCCTAATCAAGCCAAGGCGACCTACTTTCGGCGCACGTTGGCAGCCAAAGGTTTTTCGGCGCCGGATTTTGCCCTGGATCCGGATTCGGGCCAGCCCGTGATTCGCTTTGGCGGTCCCGTTTTGAATCGCGAGGGCGGGGTACAGGCGGTGGTCTTCGCGGCGCTGGACCTGAAGTACTTCAGCCGGTTTGGTTCGGAAATGGCCGCCTACCTGCCGAAGGGCGCCACCTGGATCGAGATCGATCCGCGGGGCCGCATCCTCGGCCGTTACCCCCGTCCGGATCAATGGATCGGCCGCACGTTGGGGGATGCGGCTCTGGTGAAGGCTGCTTTTGCCGGGGGCGGGGATCTCAACCAGCGCCGCCCGAAGAATTATTACGCATTCGCCTCAATGAAAAGCGGGCTGACCTCGGGCGAGGTGGCGGGGATTCTGAGCATCCCGCGCCAACTCCTGTTTGCGGAGGCGAACCGCGCGCTGGCGCGCAATCTACTGGCCCTGGCCATCGCGATGTTGGCTGCCCTGGGCTTGGGTTGGCTGGGTGGCCGGATGCTGGTCTTGGGCCCGATGCGCCGGCTGGCGCTCTCGACCCGGCGGCTCGTCGCCGGCTCGAATGGCGAGGAGCGTCCGCTCGCGCGGACGCGCTCGCAACCGGACGAACTGGCGCAGTTGACCCTCGCCGTGCATCGGCTTTCTGAAGCCCTCGAACAACGGGAAAGCGACCGGCAACAGGCGCTGGCCAAACTGCGGCAGATTTCCAGCCGGCTCGTCCAGGCGCAGGAGACAGAGCGGCGGCACATCGCCCGCGAGCTGCACGACGAAATTGGCCAAAACCTCACCGCGGCGGAAATGCATTTGCAAGCGGCGTTGCGTTCTCCCGAGTCCGGTCTGGAGCGGCGGCTGGAGGCGGGCATCCAGGCAGTCGAGCGCGTCCTGGCGCAGGTGCATGACATGTCCCTGAATCTGCGGCCCTCGATGCTCGATGATCTGGGGCTGGAAGCCGCGCTCCGCTGGTACACCGCCCGCCAGGCGGAACTGGCGGGCCTGGCGTGTCGCTATCAAGGCGCCGATCTGGAGGCCCGCCTGGATTCGGTCGTCGAGACCGAGTGTTTCCGCGTCGCGCAAGAGGCGCTTACGAATGTCCTGCGCCACGCGCGGGCGACTTGCGTGGAAGTAAAACTCCGGGTTGACGGCGGCGCGTTGCGGCTCTCTGTTAAGGATGACGGCATCGGTTTTGAGGCGGGCGAATTGCGGAAGGAAGCTGTGAAAGGCGCCAGCCTCGGGTTGTTGAGCATGGAAGAACGCGCCGCCCTGGCCGGCGGCGGGTTGGAAATCATCAGTTCCCCGGGAACCGGCACTGAAATCAGGGCCTGGTTTCCCCTCCGCTGGCGCCCGGCCGAAGCCGCGATCGAAGTCTATGAGTGAGAAACCGATCCGCGTGCTGCTCGCGGACGATCACCCGATCGTGCGGGCCGGAATCCGCGCCGAGCTGGAAAACCTGTCTGGTGTCCAGGTCGTGGCGGAGGCCGCCGATGGGCGCGAGGCCCGGGAGTTGGCGCTCCAGCATCAGCCGGATGTGGTGTTTATGGACATCTCGATGGGCGGGCTCAACGGCCTCGAGGCCACGGCCCGCATCACCCGTGAGAATCCGAAAGCGCGCATTATCATTCTCTCGATGCACCAAAACGAGGAATATTACTGGCAGGCGCTGAAGGCCGGCGCCGCGGGCTATTTGCTGAAGAAAGCCGCCACCACCGAATTGCGGGCGGCGCTCGACCGGGTGATGGCCGGGGAAATCTACCTCAGCCGCGACATCTCCCACCGGCTGATTAATTCGTTCGCCAAGGCGCGCGAAACCACCGATCTGCCGCTCGAGCAATTTGGCCGCGACCAGAGCCGGCTCGGACAACTCACCGAGCGCCAGCGCGAAATCCTGCAGTTGATCGCCGAGGGACAAACCACCAAGGCCATCGCCATCATCCTGAAAGTCTCTCCCAAAACCGTGGAATATCACCGGGCCAAACTTATGGAACGATTGAATATTTTCGACATCCCCGGCCTGGTCCGCCTGGCTTTGCGCGAGAAACTCATCTCCTCGGATACCTGAGCTTCGTCTTCCTCTTTCGCGGGTAAGAACCCATGGCCGCGGGCGGAGATGATGATAAAATTCCCGTCGCAACGAGAACTGGACGCGCTGCCTCGCCCTGGGAGTCCGCGCGCGGAGGAATCGCGGGCATGCACATCTACAAATCGAGGTTTTTGGTGCGCGGAGAGGTCTGGTACGACCATGAACCGGATGCCGCCCCGGTGGATTGGATCCTGTATCGCCAGCGTTCCCGGCCGGTGCCGCGGGCCCGCTGCGACCAATTTTACACCATCCTTTTGGATCTGCGGCCAACCCTGAAAGAATTGTCGGCGCGCTTGAGCAAGTCGGCGGCCTACAAGATTCGGCGCGCGGAGCGGGGCGACGGGGTGCGTTGCGAAGTCCGCTGGCCCGCCCAATCGCCGGACCTGGATGGCTTCGAGGCGGTGTATCAGCGGTTCGCCCCCATGAAGGGGCTCGATCCGCTTGACCGCCCGTTTTTGGATCAACTGGCCGGGGCTGCCTGTCTGGAGTTGTCGATGGCGCGGGATGCCGCAGGCGCGCCCCTGGCCCATCATGTGTATTACCGTGACCGCTCGCGCAGTTGCCTGCTGCATTCGGTGTCCCTCTATCAGATGGCGGCGGAGAGCGGCGTGCGAAATGCCCTGGGCCGCGCCAACCGCTATCTCTTCTGGCGGGACCTCATCCGGCACAAAGAACAGGGCCTTGAGTTCTTCGATTTCGGTGGTTGGTACCCCGGCCGGACCAATTCGGAATTATTGAACATCAACCGTTTCAAAGAAGAGTTCGGGGGCCAGGTCACCTGCGAGTACAACTGCCGCCAACCGATCACCTTGAAGGCGCGGGTGGCGTTGGGCACGGCGGCGATCCTCGATCAGCGGCAGCGCCTGATCGCGCGACTGCGTCCGCCGGTCGGAATGGCAGCCGGTTAATCCTTTCCCCGAGCGAGCCGGCTTTCCATCCCTGGCGGCGGATGGCTCCAGAATTTTTCGTCCAGCACGTATGTCTTCAACTCCTCGGCTTTGCCTGGATTGGCCAGCAGCACTCGCAGCAAGGGCGCGCCCCGGGAGGGGTTCCGCAGAATCCATGAGGACAGTGTGACGCTGCCAGCGCCCGTGCGCCAAAGGCTGTTTTGCTGGCCATCGTGCTGATCCCGGCTGATCTCCGCGAAGGATGCGATCTCCAGCGGCCGTGGAGCCTGCTCCAGCAAAGCGGAGACGCGGCGAAAGCGGAGGCCGCTGCTCTCCCCGATCTTCTGGTTGCCATCGGCCAGCGAGGGATCGAGGAAATGATTGCAATGCGCGGCCGTGCCCGCTTTCACGATCTTCAACGCGTACCGGCCCCCCAGGCCCACTTCCAGCACGATGAGTTGCTCCCGGTCCGCAATCATCAGAAATGAGGGTTTCCGCCGCGCAAACAGCAGCTCCCGATCCGCCAGGATTTCCTCGCAACTGGCGTAGCGTCCCAGCAGCAGGGGCGTCAGACCCGACCGGCCGGTTTGGGCCTTGCGTATGGTCTTGGGAATCGAACCCGCTGTGGCGGAAACCACGCCCAGCCCCTTTTCATTCACTCCTTGCTTGATCCCCGGCTCGTCGTTTCCCTCGGCGTACAGCCCGAGATATTTGTACTTTTCACCGCGGCGCACTTTCAGCACCTGCGTGTGATCTGGTTTCCAATCCCGGTTTTTGGACAGAATCGTGCCGCCGCCGGCGTCCTCCCCCGCCGCCCCCCACAAGGTGCAGGCGTCTGCGGGCAGCGACGACCCCAAACAGGCGAAAGCCAAAACCATCCCCAACCTCTCACGGATTTTCCAGGGCTTTCTCATAAGCAATTGAAACGCGCGCCGCAACGGACTCGTCCGCTGAACGTGAACAAAGTTGGCCTGCTCTTCGCATGGCCGCAAGCGCGGAGACTTTATTAACGCGGGCGGGTCGTGATAAAAAGGGTGGATGCGAAGCATCCATCGACTGCGCGGTTTCAGCGGCGTCTTCCTGCTGGGGTTGGCCGTGACCGCGCGAGGGGAGATCGACCAAGCCTGGTTTCAATCGCATTACACCAGACAGGAATATCAGATCCCCATGCGGGATGGCGCGCGGCTGCACACCGCGGTGTACGCGCCGAAGGATGCTTCGCGGAAGCATCCGATTTTGCTGACGCGGACGCCCTACGGGACCGGTCCTTACGGGCCGGACGCCTGGCCCGAGCCCAACGGGCCCATGCGACGATACGCATCCGAGGGGTTCATTTTCGCTCAACAGGATGTCCGCGGTCGTTACGCGTCCGACGGCGACTTTGTCAACGTCCGGCCGGTGGACGGTCCGGTCAACGACAGCACCGACGCCTATGATACGATCGACTGGCTGGTGCGACGCGTTCCGGAGAACAACGGACGCGTGGGAATGATCGGCAGTTCGTACCCGGGCTTCTATACCGCGGTGGGAATAATCGGCTCGCATCCCGCGTTGAAATGCGCCATTCCGCAAGCGCCGATCGCGGATTGGTTTCTGGGCGATGATTTTCATCAACACGGGGCCTTGAACCTCGCTGAAGCGTTTGGATTCTTCGCCACCTTTGGCCAAAGCCTGCGGAATCCGGTGCAGGAGCGGCCGAAGCCATTCCTTTACGGCACTCCGGATGGGTACCAGTTTTTTTTGGAGCTGGGCAGGCTGGCCGATGCGTTTGAGGGCAAAATTCCTTTCTGGAACGATTTGATGGCGCACGGGACGTATGACGCGTTCTGGCAGGCCCGTAGTCTTCCGCCGCGCTTAAAAAATATCCATGCGGCGGTGTTGGTAGTGGGCGGCTGGTTCGACGCCGAGGATCTGGCCGGACCCCTGGCGGTGTATCGCGCGGTGGGAAAAAACAATCCGGGAATCAAAAATGTCCTGGTGATGGGTCCCTGGCACCATGGAGCTTGGGAAAAGTCCCCGGGGGATCGTCTGGGGATGGTGAGCTTCGGCGGCCCCACGTCCGAGTATTATCGCGAGCGGATCGAGCGTCCCTTCTTGCTGCATTACTTGTGTGGAGATACGAACCCGGAACTGCCGCAGGCTTCGGTCTTTGAGACCGGCAGCAATCGCTGGCGGCAATTCGACGCCTGGCCCCCCAGCAGGGCAAAAACGACTTCGGTTTATTTGCGCGACCACGGGCGGCTGGACTTTGACCCTCCGGCCAGCACCGATGCCCCGTATGACGAGTACGTCAGTGACCCCGCCAAGCCCGCGCCTTACTTCCCGGAGATTGCGCGGCGGATGGTCAAGGAGTACATGGTTGCGGACCAGCGGTTCGCGGCCACGCGCCCCGATGTGCTGGTCTATCAAACGCCGGCGCTGGAGCAAGCCGTGACCGTGGCGGGGCCAATCGAGGCGGATCTCCAGATTTCCACCACGGGCACCGACGCGGATTGGGTCGTCAAGATCATTGATGTGTACCCGCCGGACTTTCCCAATCCCTCGCCAAATCCCAGCCGGGTGGAAATGGGGGGATATCAACAATTGGTGCGCGGCGAGTTGATGCGCGGGAAGTTCCGGGACAGCTACGAGCGTCCGCGCGCCTTCGATCCCGGCGCGGTGACGCGGGTGCGGTTTGAGATGTCGGACGTCTTCCATACTTTTTCGCCCGGACACCGGATCATGGTGCAGGTGCAGAGTTCGTGGTTTCCCCTGCTGGACCGGAACCCGCAGACCTTCGTCGATATTTACACGGCGCGTCCGGAGGATTTCACGAAGGCGACGCAACGGGTGTACCATACGCCGGCCAACGCTTCGCGTCTTGTCGTGCGCATGCTGGGGAACTAACGCCGAGTGATACGCCTGGAATCACCGCCTGACATAATTCGTTTCACTCCGAGGTCGATTTACGTTTCCAGACCGCCTGAAACAGCCGGTGGCACGCTCCTCGCTTCAGAGATCCGGAGCCGCAACGTGAAGGTTGCGGCTGTAGCCATGTCCGCATGGAGAGGATACCCACAGGCTCTAAATGATGAATGATGTTTTGACAGCAAAGAGTTTCTTCGACGCGCTTGCCGCCGGTCTGACAGCTTTGGTTTCTCAATCGTTGGAGCGGCTGTTTGGCCCGGGCGTGAACGCTCCGGTGCTCGGCTCGGCCACTTGGGTGGATGTGGCGGTCTCGCTTTGCTTTCTGCTTCTGGTGCTCGTGGCCAATGGTCTGGCCGCGGCCTGGTTGCGAAACCGCCGACGCCGGTGCGAGGTCGGACGGGAGGCGGGCGGGTGGCGCGCGCGATTGTTCGACGCTCTCGGCAAACCCGTTTATTTCTTCATCTGGATTTCCGGTTTGTATCTGGCCGCCACCCCGCTGCTCCCCATCCCCGCCGCCGGCGAAGCCGCGCCCGCGCTGCGGCTCTTCGCCGGCAAGCTTTTTGGCCTCGCCATCTTCATCGTGGTATTTTGGCTGTTTTTCAGGCTTACGCGGGTGCTGGAAGAATGCCTTGCCCATTGGACGTCCGGAACCGAGAGCAAACTCGACGATTTATTGGCGCCGTTGCTGGGTCGGAGCCTGCGCGTGATTGTGCCGGTGGTGGGCATCATTCTCGCCTTGCCGCTTTTGGGCCTCTCGGCGGAATCCGCCGGTGTGTTTGGCAAAGCGAGCAGCATCCTTCTCATCGGAGCGGTGGCGTGGATTCTGTTCCAGGCCGTTCACTTGGGCGAGCAGGCCGTCCTCGCCAAGTACGACATCCAGGCCTCCGACAATCTCCAGGCCCGAAAGGTCTATACCCAGGTCCACGTTCTCGGCAAAGCCTTCTATGTCATCATTCTCATCTTTACCGCGGCCTCCGTGCTGATGCTTTTCGAGGAGGTCCGCCGCTTTGGCGCCAGCCTGCTCGCCTCGGCGGGTGTGGTCGGCATTATTGCCGGTTTCGCCGCGCAACGGACGATCTCGAATCTCTTCGCCGGATTTCAAATCGCCATGACCCAACCGATCCGCATCGATGACGTGGTTATCGTCGAAAACGAATGGGGCCGGATCGAGGAAATCACCCTTACCTACGTGGTCATCCGGATTTGGGACGAGCGCCGGCTCATTGTCCCCTTGAGCCACTTTATCGAAAACCCCTTTCAAAATTGGACCCGCGCGTCTGCCAACCTGCTGGGTTCGGTTTATCTCTGGGTGGATTATTCGATGCCGTTGGAAGAGGTGCGCCAAGCCACCCGGCGGATCGTCGAGGCCAGTCCCATCTGGGACAAACGATTCTGGAACCTCGTGGTCAGTGACGCCAACGACCGCGCGATGCAAATCCGCGTGCTTGCGACGGCCGGCAGCTCCAGTGCCGCCTGGGATCTCCGTTGCGAGATCCGCGAGAAGCTCATTGACTACATACAACGGAACTTCCCCCAGAGCCTCCCAAGATTCCGGGCGGAATTGGGCGCTTCGCAGGCGCGCAGCGCGTTGCGAGAGGGGCCCCTTTCGCCGCCGTCCATGTGACTCAACCCGGGGGCGGCGCGTGTGGATGCCTCTCCCCGCTCGCTCCGGTTGCGTGACCTATTGCTCCGGGGCGGCGTGTTCGGTTTTCGGCGGAGTCTCGTTCGAGGTTTTCACCATCTCATCAAGCAATCGTTTGAATTCCTCCAAACCCGGCGCGGGAATGATGATCGTGTCCCGGCGGCCGCCGACGTCCTCGGTGATCCTCAGGAAGCGCCCGCGGGGATTTTCCTTGAGGCTGAACATGAAAGATTTTCGCTCGATCTGCAGCTTCTCGGAGCGGAGGGTATCCTCCGATACCGGCGGCCTGGGCGAATGCTGTGGCCGATGGTGCTGGGCGCCGCCGGAAGGGCGGCGGCTGCCGAAGGGCGATGGTCGTTCGTTAGAAATCATACTGCGTACCCGTGTGGGAGGAGGTGGGTTCCGTGCTTTCCTCCCGGTTTTAAACTCTTACTAATAAGGTCTGCGACAATGAGGGTTTGTCAACTTCGGAATTTGGAGGTGCTCAGAAAAAACGGCGCGGGCGGCGGGTTAGCCATCCGCCAGCAGTAACCACACAGGCCGACGATCGAGACCAGCCGCGCCGCGAACACAAAACGGCGCCAATAAACCAGCGACTGCCGCGCCTTCTCACGCACCTCGGGACGAGTGGCCTGGAGGCGGTGCAACTCGCGCATTCTCGGCTGCCACCACGCGCCCTGGAGCGCGCCGATCAATAGCAACCCCGCGAGCAGCCCGAGCCAAAACCGGCGCGGATAACGGCCCAGGTAAAGCCATTCCGCGCCCAAATGCAGCAGCGCGACCAAACCGCAAATGAAGTAAAGCCAAATCATGCGCGTGGCGAGCAGTTGGCCGATTGCCACCGAAAAATAGGGATGATTCTTCGCGCCGATCAACGTGAGCATTTCGTGCGACGCCGTCGCCGGCTCGGCGAACCAGACAAAGAAGACCACGCCGCCCAGCCAGATGGCCGCGTTCAGCAGACCGATGCATCTCAAAAGCCCCGCCACCAAAACAACCTAGAAAATCAACTTGCGGAAGCAAGCCGATTCAAGGCGCCTCCCGCGGCTCTCGAAGGAGAAAGACGTGATTCCGGCGCCACGCCGCGCGGGACGGCTTGCGCGGGCCGCCAGAGTTTGAAAAAGAATCGCGCCCAGACCAGCCAGGCGTTAGCCTCAGCGGCGGAATGGGCGGCGAATACAACGAGCTATTGGAGGCGACGATTCAGCACCTGGAGTTGCTGAAGGAACGCGGGGTGCGATTTGTGCCCGTCTCGAAGACTTCGCTGGACGGATTGGCGGCGGCGCCTCAAGCCAGGCCCGCGCGCGCGCCGAGGCCGGCCCTCCCGGCGGCCCGGCCCGCGCCTCCCGTCCCGGCTCGCCCGGTTGCCGCAGCGGCAGCCGCGCGCCCCGTGCTCCCAACGGAAGCGGGTGGCAAAATGCCTTCGGCTCCACCCCTCGAGGGTCAGGCTCGCGAGGCGGCCTTCGCGGAGTTGCGCGCCCGGGTACTGGCTTGCGAGACTTGCGGGCCACTGGCGCAGTCGCGCCGAAACGTGGTGTTTGGCGCCGGAAACATCTTCGCGGAACTGATGCTGATCGGCGAGGC
Source organism: Verrucomicrobiota bacterium (assembly GCA_039806935.1). Lineage (GTDB taxonomy): Bacteria > Verrucomicrobiota > Verrucomicrobiia > Limisphaerales > UBA8199 > JBDHQH01. The sequence goes on along the minus strand of JBDHQH010000056.1, from coordinate 8,550 downwards.
TCCCGGCGCGGATGAAGACCGGCGGGGAGAACCGTTTGTCGGACCGGCCGGAATGTTGCTGGATAAAATCCTCCAGGCCATGGGATTGACACGCGAAAGCGTGTATATCGCCAATATTTTGAAGTGCCGCCCCGACACCCCTGGCCAGACCAGCGGCAACCGCAAACCGAGCGCTGAGGAAATGCGGGCCTGCCTGCCTTATTTGCACGAGCAAATTGATCTGATTCGCCCGCGGGTTCTCGTGGCCCTGGGGGCGACGGCTGCTCTGGGTTTGCTCGGTTTGGACGGAATTACCCGGTTGCGCGGCCGCTGGCAAATTTATCGCGGGATTCCGCTCATGCCGACCTACCACCCGGCTTACCTGTTGCGGAACACCGCGCTCTCGGAAAAACGGCGGGTGTGGGAGGACATGCTTCAGGTCATGGATCGGCTCGGCCTCCCGATTAGCGAGCGGCAGCGTGGTTTTTTCCGCAAGGGCTAATCCGCTGGCGGATACGGAAAACCGGCCTGCCCCAGCGAATTTTCCAGTTTCTATTCCACGGCGGACCTTTACCATTCATGCGCGTGACCAGGCAAACAGTCCTCATCATCGACGATGACACGGATTTCCGGCGGCTGATCGGCGCTGTATTGGAAGGCTCCGGTTGGCGGGTGCTGCTGGCCGAAGATGGAGCTTCGGGGATCGAGCTGGCGCGGAAACATGTCCCGCAAGCGGTGATCTGCGACCTGATGATGCCCCGTGTGAACGGCTTCCAGGTTTGCCGCGCGCTGCGGCAAACCGAAGCACTGCGAAGGTGCCGGATCATCGTCGTTTCGGGCAAACGTTTCGATACGGATCGGAAGGAAGCTCTGGACGCCGGCGCCGATGCTTTTGCCACCAAACCGGTTACTTCCCAAAAAATAATTGATCTGCTGGCGGAAGCGGCCGCCCCCGGTTTGCCGGAAGAGCAATCCTCAACCGAGGCGGGCGCCACCGGACTGAGCGTGACCTTTTGGGGTGTGCGCGGTTCCATTCCCACGCCGGGACCTTCGACGATTTATTACGGCGGCAACACCACCTGTCTCGAGGTGCGCGCGGATGGGGAGCTGTTGATTTTAGACGCCGGCACCGGCATGCGCCCGCTCGGGCAGGCTTTGCTGGCCAACGCGGGCGAGCGCGCGATTCACGCGACGCTCCTGCTCACCCACACCCATTGGGACCATATCCAGGGTTTGCCGTTTTTCCTGCCCATGTACCACCCGCGCCATCGGCTGCGGATTCTTGGTTATGAAGGCGCCCGGGACGGCCTTCAACACGCGCTCTCCGCTCAAATGGAGCGTCCGCATTTCCCCATCAAACTCGAGGAATTGGCCGGGAACATCGAAATCGAGGAATTGCGGGACATGGCTTTCACCATCGGCAAGGTCCGGGTCAGCGCGTTTTTTGCCGACCATCCGGGCATTTGCGTTGGTTACCGGATCGAGACCGCCTCCGGCTCGATGGCGTTTTTTCCGGACAACGAGTTGCGGTGCAATGGCGGCGCCAGTCTGGACACCGAGAAATACGCCGCTGGCCAGCGCGAGAAACTGGCGAAATTCCTGCGCGGCGTGGACTTGCTCATCCTGGATGCGCAATACGATCATTTGGAATATCCGCAGCATGTCGGGTGGGGCCACGGTTGCGTCGATGAGGTGGTGCGGCTGGCGCTGCAAGCCGAGGCGCGACGCCTTTTTCTTTTTCACCATGATCCGGACCACGACGACGCGGCGATTTCGCGCATGGTCGAGCAGGCCCGCAACCTGGCCGCTCAGGCTACCCACCCGCCGCTCATCGAAGCGGCGAGAGAGGGAGTGACGATAAAATTGCCCTAAAAGCAATTTTTGGAATCAAGCTTGCTGCGGTTGGGCTGGTGGAATGGTTGATTAACCGGTTTTGGCGACGCCGCACCATCGGGGCCGGCTTGGCGTTATTTTTTGGGCTTCAGGCATTTGCGTCTGAGCCTGAGGCTCAAGGGCCCGAGCATCGTTATTTATTGATCGTCGAGACCTCGCGCGCCATGAGCCGCCGGATCGAGGGCGTCGGGCAGGTGCTGCGGGAGTTGCTGGCCAGCGGCCTGCGCGGACAAGCGATGCCGGGGGATTCGCTTGGAATCTGGACATTCAATGACGAGGTTTTTACCGGGCAAATGTCGGCGCAACCGTTCTCGACCGCCTCCGGCCCGGCGCTCGCCCAGCGCACCCTCGATTTCCTCAAACAACAGAATTACACCGGTGGCTCACGGTTGGATAAGGCGCTCCCCGGGATCCTGCGAGTGGCCCAAACCTCCCAGCGGCTTACGGTGATCATCATCAGCAGCGGCGAACACGAACTCGAAGGAACCAGTTGGGATCCGCGCCTCAGCCAAAGCTATCGGGATTGGAAGGAAAGCCTGGCCAAGGCCAGACTGCCGATGGTGACCGTGCTTCGGGCGCTAAACGGGCGCATTACGAGCGGCGTCGCCACACCCGCACCCTGGACCATTGAAGTGCCGCCCGCGCCTGAACTGCCGGTGGCCAAGAGCCCGCCGGCCCGGCCACCGCTGAAAACCATCGTAGCGCATGGGCCGCTCGCCAGCGTGACAAACGTTTCCGTCGGTCCGTTGATTTTATCCGGCAAAAAAGATCGGCCAGCCTCACACACGACAAACGCGCCCGCTGTCGCCGCACCGGAGCCGGAGGTGCCAGCCATCGTTGCCCGTCCCGTCGCTGATCCAGTGGTTGGCGATTCCAGCCAGGTCGCGCCCGCGGAGTCCGGGAGCGAACCAATCGCCGCGACGGTCAGCGGATCCGGCAGCCAGGATCGAGATCTTTCCCGGCCTGTCAGTGCGGCGCCAGCGGCCCTCGCAGATTCGCCGGCTCCCGAGGCAATCCCGCCAGCGGACGCCACCAACCATTCCGACGCAGCCATAGCTCATTCCTCTGCGGTGGATCGGGAAGCTGCGTCGGAACGTGGTTCATCAGACCATATTTATTGGTTCACGGGAATGGCCGTTTTGGTTGCGGCCATGGCTGGTTTCTGGATCTGGCGTCGCACTCGAAGGCCTCGGGGACAGGTGAGTTTGATCACGCAATCGTTGGATCATTCCAATTCGAGCCAGAGCGTCTTCAGGTAGGCGGGTTCGGCTTTGGAAATCGGAAAATCCGGCGGCTGGGGTCCGAAATGCGCGCGCCGGATTTGGCGTCCGGCGCCTGCGATAATCGCCCGCGCCGATTGGACAAATCCGGCGGCATCCCAGGAGGCCGCGTTGGACGAGGCGAAGAGCACTCCCGGAGAACGCAAAACTGCAAGCGCTGCGCGCAGCAGCTTCGGGTAATCCATCTCCGCGCGAAACACTCCCGATTCTCTGGACTTCGAGAAGGTGGGCGGATCGAGGAGGACGAGATCAAACAACCGCGCCTTCCTGCGGAAGCGCGCCAGCCAGTCAAAGACATCGCCGTAAATGAAGTCATGCCCGTCCGGCTCGATCTGGTTCAGGGCATAATTGCGCCTGCCCCAGGCCAGGTATTTCCTCGAAAGATCCAGGCTGGTGACCCGGAAGCCGGATTTCGCGGCGCAGACCGAGAAGCCGCAGGTGTAGGCAAAGGTGTTTAGCGCTTCGAGGCCGCCGGACGGGGCCCGTTCCAACAAGCGGAAATCTGCCGCCACCCGCCGCGTGAGCAGCCGCCGGCGATTGTCCCGCTGATCCAGAAACAAGCCGACGGAATAGCCCTCGGCAAAACTGATTTCAAAATGCAGATCGTTTTCCCGGATGGCGAATGGCCCCTGGGCGGGGGATCCCTCCAGCAGCCGCGGACTCAATTGCTCCGGGCGACGCCGGGCGGCGTCGCGGGAGAGCAACTTGTGATAAACCGCCTGGCAGCGGCACTTCCGCCTCAGGTCGCTGAGTAGCCGTCGCTGCGTCGCATCCGGTTCGCGTTCGGATTCGGCAAGCAGGAAATCCCCGAAGAAATCCGCGTATAATCCCGCGCTGCCGTCGCTGGCGCCGTGCAGGCGGCGAAAGGCGCTGGTCTCGAGGCGGTCGATCAACAACTCGCGCAAGAGCTGCCGCGGATCATCCGCAAACCGGGCCGGCGCGCAAATCCGGAGCGCCTCTCCGGTCGCGGGATGGCGAAACTGGAGCTCGGCGGCGTGCAGATAGACTCGCGTGGCGGGCGTCCCGCCGTAAGCAACATCACCGAGCACGGGGAAGCCCCGCTCCGCGGCGTGCGCGCGAATCTGGTGCGTCCGCCCCGTCAACGGCTCCGCTTCCACCAGGCGAGCCGGCCGCGCCAGAGAGTCCCACAAGTCCGGGATCGGCTCCGCGGAGGGGCGGAACAGGGTCTCTGCGGAAGCCGGACTCGGTGCGGCGCTTCTGATGGACCGGTATATTTCCCCCGAACGGGCCAGTTGGGAGCACACGCGCAGCTCCGCGGCGGGTCCGCGGCCAGCCGTCACCAACTGATATCGTTTGCGGATCTCGCGGCGAGTGAATTGCCCGGTGAGCGAGCGATTGGCGAGCGGCGTCTTGCCAAAAACCAACACCCCCGAGGTCTCCTTGTCGAGCCGGTGGAGGATCGCCAGATTCGACCAGCGCGACTCGCGGTTTTTCAACCATTCATAGATGCCCTCGCCCGCATAGGGAGCGGGGGCATGGGTGTTCATCCCGGCCGGCTTGTGGACCGCCAGCAGGTGCGGATCCTCGAACAAAACACACGGCGGATTCATCACGAAGTTGTCCCGGAGAGGCCGCGGGTTCGTTGGCGGGAACGTCAGCGCCCCTCTTCCACAACCTGCAAAGCGGCGCGCATATAGCCCAGGGCAAAAGCCATTCCGGCATGCCAGGGCGCGGCGCATTCCATCTGGGGGGTATGGTCGGGGATCAGCACCCCCTCAAACCCGTTCCGCTTCAGAATGCGCAGCACGCGGATCATGTCGATTTCGCCGTCATCCACAAAGGTTTCCTTGTAATCCGGCACTTTCCCGCGAATGTTGCGAAAATGAACATAGGCCAGGCGCTGCTGCCGGCTGTAATTCTCCACCGCTTCGTAAATATCGCCCTCCGTCATCTCGGCCAGGGTGCCCAGGCAGAACTCGAGGGCGTTGGCCGGACTCGGATTTAAATCGAGGACGCGTTGATAGAGACGGGGTTGGTACACGAGCCTGGGCTGGCCGCGCACGGTCGGCAGCGGCGGATCATCGGGGTGCAGGGCCAGACGCACGCCCGCCTGCTCGGCCGTGGGAAGCAACTCGTCCAGGAAGCGTCCAAAGCGCTCCCACAATTGCTCAGGAGTCAGCGGCGGCAAGGTCCCGGCGGGCGCCCGGGGATCATAAATCATGTTCCAGACCATCCCGTGGGGAATTGGGGTGTCGTCAGGCCCTTCCATGCCGACGGACACTGCCCGTCCGCGCGCGAAGCGTCCAGTGACCCGCCCGGCGACACCGGCGAGGCTGAAATTGTAGCCAAACACGGGGATGCCGGCCTGGCCGACCGTGCGGATAAGTGACTTCAGGTTTTCCATCTGCGCCGCGCGCAGCGGCCCGTCGAGCAGGACGTCATGCCAGTGGGCGGGATCGAAATTTTCGATGGCTTCGATTTTCAGCCCCTCCTCAGCCGCCAATCCGGTGTAATGCTCGAGTTCCTCCAACGTCCAGAGCCGATTCGGGTCGCCGGCCAGGCCCCAGCCGCGGTGGTTGCCGGTGGGTTGATTGCCGCTCGGGTTTTGCTCGCCTCCGCCGCGGAAGTAATCCACCAGATGAATGACCAGATGGGTGGCCCCCGCCTGCCGCGCAAACTGAAAATTCTCGCGGATTAACTGGTGGCGGTACAGGCCGAGACCGAGTTTCATGAGTGGCCGGGTTGAGGCGCCCGCGCTTCGGCCTCGCGCAGTTTGAAGGGCTCGAATTTCGGAGCGCAAACGTGGTTCAGGGCAAAAGCTACGAGATACATGCAGCCGCAAATGCCAAACAGAATGGCGTATCCCGTCGTGACCCGCCCGCTGGCCCCAAAACTATCCAGTAATTTGCCGGTGAGAATCGGGAAAATGAATCCCCCCGCCGATCCAGCCATCCCGCCCAGGCCAATGACCGAGGCCACCGCCCGCTTCGGGAACATGTCCGAAACGGTGGTGTAAAGATTGGCCGACCAGGCCTGATGCGCCGCCCCCGCCAGGCCGATGAGCACCACGGCCATCCAGTCGCCCACTTGAGTCACGACAAGAATCGGCAGCACGCAGACGGCGAAAACAAACATGCCGGTTTTGCGCGCCCGGGTCACGCTCCATCCGCGCTTGGTCAGATGGCCGGTGATCCAACCGCCAAAAATGCTCAACACCGTCACGATGCCGTAGATCATGACGATATGGATCCAGCTCTTCTTGATGTTCAAATCCCGCGTCTTGTAAAAGTAATCCGGGAGCCAGATCAGGAAGAACCACCAGACCGGATCGGTCAAGAACTTGGCGATCACGAACGACCAGGTTTGCCGGTAGCCGAGCAGGCTGCTCCAGGGCAGCTTTTGCCCCGCCTGCTCCTCCTCGCGATCACCGCGGATCAACTCCAATTCCGGAGCCCGGACGAAGGCGCTTTTTTCCGGGGTGGTGTAAAAGGGTATCCAGAGGAACAACCAGAGCAATCCGGCGATGCCCGCGGCGATGAACGCCGATTGCCAGCCAAATTTGTAGGCCATCCAGGGGACGATGGCCGGGGCGATGAGGGCGCCCGCATTCGTGCCCGCGTTGAAAATGCTCGTGGCGAAAGCCCGCTCGCGTTTGGGAAACCAGAGCGCCACCGCCTTGATCGCCGAGGGGAAATTCCCCGCCTCGCCCAGGCCCAGGGCGCATCGCGCGGTGATAAACCCGCTCACACTCCCGACCAGCCCGTGCGCTGCTGCCGACACGCTCCAGGCCACGATGGAAATGGTGTAGCCGAGCTTGGTGCCAAACCGGTCCACAAACCAGCCAAACCCAAGCAAGCCAACCCCGTAGGCGAGTTGAAATGCCGAATTCACCCATCCGAATTCCTCATTCGTCCAGCCGATCTTCTGGTCCAGGATCTCCTTGATCAGCGACAGAATTTGCCGATCGATATAGTTGATCGTGGTCGCGAAAAACAGCAGGGCGCAAACCACCCAGCGATAATTGCCGGCGGCGGCTGAAGGAGGGGGGGCGGCGGGGGCCTCCGGTCGCGGCTTGATGGCTTCAGGCATATTCGGGGACGACGTTTGCTTTGCTCGGCGCCGGCTGGTACCGGCCGGCTTGGACGCCAGTGTTCCATTCTCGGACACGCCGCGTCAAGACGCCTTTCTGGATTGTGGAAAAAGAAAAAAGGATTCTACGCGTCACCAGCCCCTCGGTCGCGATTCGGGTGTAGCCGCGCCCAGCCGGAGATTTGACCGGTTTCGCGGCGGTTAGGATCGCTTTTTCCAGGGGATTTTGGCCGGCTCCGGCAGCCCTTGGGCGCGCAGGGCGGTGCGGAAATGCAGCTTGGCCACTTTTTTCAACTCGGCCGCGCCGTATTTTTCGACGAAGGCCCTGGCGGCGGCGTCCACTGCGGCCGAACCGCCCTTGGGCAGCTCCAGCTCATATTTTTTGCTCAAGTTGCGCAGGCGGGTGACAAATTCGTGGCGCGCGAGAATGGAGGCGGCGGCCACGGCGAGATCCTCCTCGGCCCGATGTTTCTGCACCAGTTCGATGCCCCGCCCGAGGCTCATCAACGCCTTGGCCACAGTCTCCTTATGCGAGGCGAACTGGTCGCTGATCGCCCGGACGGGCAGGGGGTTCATCTGGTGTTGTTGCAGCATCAGGTTTTCGATGACCCGGGCGTGGCCCCAGGCCAGGAGTGTGTTGACACTGCGCAGCTTCAGGTGCAGGCGGTTGTAGGCCTCATTGCCGATCGGCACCACAGTGTGGACGCAGCCGGGTGTTTTCCGGATCAGCTCGGCGAACTCGGCGATGCGGCGGTCGCTCCCGATGTTTTTCGAGTCCCGAATGCCGGAATCTTTCCACGTTTTAACAATGGCTTCGTTGACATACACCCCGGCGACGCACAGCGGGCCGAAAAAATCGCCTTTGCCGCTCTCGTCCACGCCGAACCGGGGCAGCAGCAGCTCGGGGTTGAGCTCGGTTTCATACCCGAGTCTGGCCTCCCGGAGAATCTCCGGTTCCAGCACGAACTCGACGAATTCCCGCGTGGCCTTTCCCTGCACCACGAGTTTGCCGCTGGTATAGAAAACCACGCTGGTCTTGTCCCGCTCGGCGGCGTAACGGGCGTAAGGCGTCTCGCGGAAGCGGTAGCCATGCGCGCGCAACCAAGCCAGGAGGGTTTCCGCCTGGGTGGCATCCAGCTTGCAGGTGTAGGTGGTGATCGGATTCACGCGCGCCCAAAGTAGGCGGAGTCAAGGCTGCCTGAAAGCCGGAAATGGCGGGCGGGGCAAGGAAGTCCGGACGATGACTCTAGTCGCAGCCTTCAGGCTGCGTCGGCGTCCGGGCGAGGCGGGGAGCGCAGCCTGAAGGCTGCGGCTACATCCGGAGTGTCAGATCGGGAATCCCCCTGTA
>JBDHQH010000055.1:0-20843 GCA_039806935.1 Verrucomicrobiota bacterium | reverse complement strand
GGGCCTGCTTTTCACCTTGACGTGTTCGGGCATTTCTGGCTTCATGTGAGGGCATGAAACTCGGCTTTGTCTCAGCCATTCTGCCTGAGCTTGATCTTCCGCAAGTGCTGTCCGTGGGCCGCCAACTTGGGTATCAGTGTGTCGAGGTGATGTGTTGGCCCGTCGGCAAGGCCGAACGGCGTTTTGCCGGAGTGACGCATCTCGACGTTTCCGCCTTCACCAAAGCCCGTGCCGACGAGGTGAACGGACTCTGCGCGGGACAGGGGATCAGCATCTCGGGGCTGGGTTTTTATCCCAACCCGCTCGATCCCGATCCCAAAGTCGCCAAAGCCGCCGCCGACCACCTCAAGAAGGTGATTGCCGCGGCGGGAATGCTCGGATTGGGGGTCGTCAACACCTTCGTTGGCCGGGACTGGACGAAAACGGTGGACGAAAACTGGCCGCGGTTCTTGAAAACCTGGAGGCCGCTCCTGGCGTGCGCCGAGGACCATGGGGTGCGGATCGGCATCGAAAACTGCCCGATGCTGTTCTCTCGGGACGAATGGCCGGGAGGCAAAAATCTTGCGACCAGCCCCGCGATCTGGCGTCGGATGTTCAATGATCTCCCGAGTCCGGCCCTGGGTTTGAATTACGATCCCTCCCACCTCGTATTGCAGGGGATGGATTATTTGAAGCCGCTGCGGGAGTTCAGGGACAAGCTGTTTCATCTCCATGCCAAGGATTTGCAGATTTGCCGTGAACGCCTGAATGACGTGGGCGGCTTCGCCTTTCCGAAGGAATGGCATGTGCCTCGCATTCCCGGTTTCGGCGATATCCAATGGGCGCAATACCTGGCTCGGCTTTACGAGATTGGCTATGCGGGACCGGTTTGCGTCGAAGTCGAGGATGACACCTTTGGCAAGACACTCGAAGGCCGAAAGCGCTCGCTCGAGCTCTCCCAGAAAATCCTGGCACCCTATTTTGCGCGGAGTTGAGGAACCGCGGATGCCACAGTTGGCGTTGCCGCGCTGAGGGGTGGTAGAATACCCACCTATTCCATCACCAAAACCCCGGGATTGTACTCGGGTGGCTGTTGCCCATGCTCATCCGCCGGCCAAGACGAAGCGTTCCCGCGCCATCGGGGCCGCGAGCGTGACTCGGGTGTGGTCCGATTCGGCCAGGGAAATCGAGCTCCGGATCAACGGCAAGGACTTGAAGCTTACCAATCTGCAAAAGTTGTTTTGGAGGGAGTCAGGTCTCACCAAGGGCGACTTATTGCGTTACTACGCCGAAATCTCGGGATTCTTGCTTCCCCATCTGAAAGACCGCGCCATGGTGATGAAACGCTATCCCAATGGCGCGGGCGGGAAGTTCTTCTTCCAGAAGCGCGTGCCCGAGCCGCACCCGGATTGGCTGGGCACCTGTTCGATCGAGCATGCCGCCGCCGGGACCATCGACTTTCCCGTGGTGCGTGATCTCGCCTCGCTGCTGTGGACGGTCAATCTCGGCTGCATCGATCTGAATCCCTGGTACGCGCGTTGCGAGGATGTGCATCGGCCGGATTACCTGCACTTCGATCTGGATCCCGTTCTCCCCGCCCGCTTCGACCGCGTCCGCGAGGCGGCGCTCGTGGTTCGCCAGGCATTGGCGGCATTGAGGATGCCCTGCTTCGCCAAGACCTCGGGATCCCGCGGCATTCATGTGTACGTGCCGATCCGGTTTGGCCCCACGCAGAAGCAAGTGTGGACAGTGGCGAAGCGCGTGGCCCTAAGCCTGGAGCAGGGGCATCCCGGGCTGGTGACGGCCGAGTATCGGGTGGCCAAGCGCCCCCAGGGGCGGGTGTTGGTGGATTATAATCAAAATGCCTGGGGACGCACGCTCGCTTCCGTCTATTCCGTGCGGCCTAAACCCCAGGCCCCGGTCTCCACGCCGGTGAGTTGGGAGGAAATCGAGCACGGGATCGAGATCGAGGAGTTTCGGCTGGATAACGTGCCCGAGCGGGTCCGCCGGCTGGGCGATCTCTGGAAGCCGCTGACTCAGGCGCGAGGGCGGTTTGATCTGGAGCCTTTGGTTCGCCAGAACTCCGAGCGGGTGATCGCGAGAGCGACCGGCGGCGTCGGGCGTCATCCGTAATTCTGGTGGTCGCGTTTATGCTCCACATCGGTTAGGATGCTTTGAACCTGGTTGAATCCGGGCTGTCAGAAAGAGATGATGACGCTGCTGAAAATGGTTGGAGGCCTGCTGTTGCTGGCAGCCTCCCTATGTCCGCAGGCATTCGCTGCCTCCTCCTTGGAGGTGTTTCAGTGGAACACGAATGCCGGCACCGTGACAGCGGATATTTCGTCGCCGCTTTTGCCGGTGCTGGAGCGGGTGGCCCGCGCAACCGGCTGGCAGGTGTATCTGGAGCCCAACACCCGACGCGCTGTCTCAGCCAAATTTCAGGAGCTGCCCACCGGCGAAGCCCTGCGCCTGCTGCTCGGAGATATCAACTACGCTCTGATCCCCGACGAGAGCGGCTCTTCGCGGCTGTTTGTTTTTCGCACGAACCGGAAAAACGCCACTGAACGAATCGCCGCCCGGCCGCCCGTGGCCCAGGTGGATGCCAGCACTCACCTGATCACCAACGAGCTGATCGTGCGGCTGAAACCCGGAGCCAACATCGACGATCTCGCTCGCGCCCTCGGCGCCAAAGTCATCGGACGAATCGACGGCTTGAACGCCTACCGGCTGCAATTCGAGGACGCCGCCGCGGCGGATGCGGCCCGCGCGCAGCTTGCGTCCAATGCCGATGTCGAGTCGGTGGACTCCAACTATGCCATTGAGCGGCCCAACACCTCCCGGGTGCTGGCGGGCCAGGCGGCGCCCCCGCATCTGCAACTGCACCCACCGGCGAATCCCGAGGGGCGCGTGATCATTGGATTGGTGGATACGTCCGTCCAGTCGCTGGGGAGCGATCTTGACAAATTCTTCCTCAAGGCCATTTCTGTGGCGGGTGATCCCGGGGAGAACTCTGGCCTGAATCACGGCACAGCCATGGCCAATTTGATCTTGAGCAGCCTCGAAGGGGTGACCAAGGGCAGCACCTCGGTGCAAATTCTGCCGGTGGATATCTACGGCCCGAATGATATGAGCACTTCCTTTGAGGTGGCCCGGGGAATTGCGGAAGCCGTAAATGGCGGCGCCAACGTGGTCAGCATCAGTTCCGGCGGCCCGGGCGAGAGCAGATTTGTCCAGGACGTGATCCAAAAAGCCACCGCGAAGAATATTCTTTTGTTCGCGGCCAAGGGCAACGAGCCGACCACCGCCTTATTCTATCCCGCCGCGGATCCCGGCGTGCTTGCGGTGACGGCCCTGGACCGCCAGGGCGGGGTGGCGGCATACGCGAACCGCGCGCCGATTTTTTCACTGGGCGCTCCTGGCGCCGGCCTGGTGCCGTTCGCAAATCAGACCTTCAGTCTCCAGGGCACCTCGGTATCCACCGCGCTGGTGAGCGGCGCGGTGGCGGGGTGGATGGACGCAAACAGCAAGCCGCCGGCGGAAGGCAGGATTTGGGCAATCTCCACCTACGGCCCAAAAAAAGCCCCGTAGCCCGGCTCAACGCCATCCGTGCGCCCGGCGCACAGCGAGCATCGCGCTCAGGACGTTATTCCACGTTTTCGGGCGCAGCATCACTTCGTTCGGGAACATGCAGCCATCCCAGCAGATGTGCCGCATCGCCCGGGTGGACTGGCCGGTTTCATCCCGCAGCCAGAAACCGGCGTGATGCGGAAGGTCGAGTTTCCCGTTTGGATCGTCCGGCAGGCAATGCCGCCCGGTTTTATCATGTGTGCCGGAGCCTTTGACGGTGGCGTCATTTTGGGCAACGTGGAAATCAATGGTCCACGGCCGGAGCGCTCGCGTGATCTGGCGCAAGGCGGCGTCGAGTCGCGTGGGATCGGACCAGTCCCAGCCGACGGGCAGGATTGCATCCTCCGGAGCGTTTACGCCCAGCGCATAGAGGAGCGTATGGGCCATGTCGGCTTGGAAACCGAGCACTTTCGGGCGGTCCACCCATTCGAGCAGTTGCGTCATGCGTTTCCAACTGTGCATCCCGCCCCAGCAAACCTCGCCCTCGGCAGCCAGTCTTTCGCCATGGTCGGCGGCGATGTCGGCAGCCAGACGGAAGGTTTCGGCGATCCTTTTTTGATGGCGGTCAGGATCGGCGGCCCAGGGGCCTACTCCGCAAGCCGAGTCGATGCGCACCACCCCGTAGGGCCGGATCCCGAGCCTCGTGAGTTGCCGGGCGATACCGCAGGCTTTGCGCACCTGGGTCAAAAATCGGGCGCGCTCCTCCCCGTTCTCCATGGCTGAACCGCCGCCGGTGGGCGGCCAGACTGGCGCGACCAAAGAACCCACCACCAGACCTCGCGAGCGGACCTTATCTGCCAGCCGTTTTAGCTCTTCCCCGCCACTATCGATGCTGACGTGCGGATCACAGAGAAAAAGGTCCACGCCATCGAATTTCTCCTCTCCCACCCGGGCCTGAGCGGTGAGTTCGAGCAGAGAATCGAGATCCATGCCCGGCTCGGCTCCCGGCGAGCCTTTGCCGACAAGTCCCGGCCACATCGCGTTATGCAATTTGGGGAAAGAGTTCTTTGGTGAATCCATGGTGGCCATAACCGTCTGAAGGTTATCAGTCCATCCCGCGGGCAGCAACCAGGTTTGCGGCTTCTCCCCCTTCTTGACTTGCTTGCGGCGGGTTCGGTAGCGTTTCAGCATGAGTTTAAGGCCGGTTTGCGCCTGTTTGATTTTGTTTGGTCTGTTGCTTTTGCCGTTCAGTTCGCCGGCGCCGCTCATTTACCGCCCAGGCGAAGGCTGGTCTTACGAACCCGTCGGAGGAGAAACCAAATGGCGGCGCGCGCGCGCGAAAGAGCAATTGGACGTGGCGCAAAAGGCGTTCGACGAAAAGGAGTTCAGCCTCGCTTTGCGGGCCGCGCGCCGGGTGGTGACCGTCTGGCCATTGTCGGACTACGCCCCACAGGCGCAATACCTCATAGCGCGCTGCCACGAGGCCAAAGGCCGGGAGGAAAAGGCCTTCAAACAATACCAGAAGGTGTTGGACAAATACCCTCGCAGCACCAATTACGAGGAAGTCGTCGGACGGGAATACGAGATCGCCAATCATTATCTCAATGGCAAATGGTTTAAACTTTGGGGGATCATCCCCTATCGCTCCATGGACCGCACCGCGGAGATGTTTGAAAAAGTCGTCCGGAGCGGCCCCTACAGCGACATCGCGCCCCAGGCCCAGATGCGCATTGGCGCCGCGCGCGAAAAGCAGCGGAATTACCCGCTGGCGGCCAAGGCGTACGAAGTCGCCGCCGACCGTTACAATGATCGTCCGGCCGTGGCGGCCGACGCGCTTTATCGCCAGGGGCTGGCTTACCAGAAGCAGGCTCAGGCGGCCGAGTACGATCAAACCACCGCGGGCAAGGCCATCGCCACCTTCACGGATTTTCTCACGCTCTTTCCCAACGATCCCCGCGGCAGCGAGGCGCGGGAGACCATCTCGGACCTCAAGAGCGAGCAGGCGCGGGGAAACTTCAAGGTGGCGCAATTCTATGAGAAATCCAAACGCTATCGCGGCGCTCTGGTGTACTACAACGAGGTGCTGATCCAGCAGCCCAACTCCCCTTACGCCGAAACCGCCCGCGTGCGGATTGACGAGCTGAAAAAGCTCATCCCCGCCGGCCAATGATATGCGACAGCTCCGCTGGCCTGGCCTGCTCTTGATCCTGGCGCTGACCGGCTGCGCCGGTTACCGGCTCGGCCCCGCCAACGGCCAGCCGGCCGGCTCGCGCTCGGTCCAAATCCAGCCATTTCACAACCAGACTCTCCAGCCGCTGCTGGCGGACGCCGTCACCCAGCAGTTGCGCAAACATCTGCAGCGGGACGCCACCTATAAGCTCGACACTCACGGGGACGCGGACATTGTCGTCACGGGCGTCCTCACCCGGTACGACCGTCTGCAGCTCACCTTCGCCCCCTGGGATGTGCTCACCGTCCGCGATTACCGGCTGAGCCTCACCGCGCAGGTGGCCGCCCGCGAGCGCTCCACCGGCAAGGTGTTATTCGACCAACCCGTGAGCGGCTTCACTCTGATCCGCGTCGGCGCCGACCTTACCAGCGCCGAGCGCCAGGCCTTGCCCCTGCTGGCTTCCGATCTCGCCCGCAACGTCACTGCTCTGCTGGCGGACGGCTCCTGGTAGCCGAAAGAAAATCAAAAATCTTTTCACTTGGACGGTATTTGTCCAGGTAGCCCCCGCATCATGACCGGCACAAACTGGTTATGTGCAACCGACAAATGGAACTGGATCTGGCGAAGGTGAACTACCGGCGCAATGGGCAAAACCGTCCCTCCGTCCGCGCCCAATGGTGGTTCGAGCGGATGCGGGCGGTGGTGGATCAGGCGATGGAAGATCGGCCGTTGACCCAGCCACCCCGCCTGCGGGATGCTCTCCGGACGTAGCCGCGGCCGCTGCGTTCTCCCGTCTGATCGCCTGGGGAGCTCCCAACCGCTTCTCGGAGGGTCATTGCCACTGGCATCCTGCCTGCTATATTGACGCGGCCCTTTTTTGCGGCGGCGTCCTGTAAACTATGTCGATTTTAAAAATCTTGTTCATCGCGTTGGAAGTGGTGTTGCTGTTTAACCTGCTCATTTTTGTGCATGAGCTGGGTCATTTTCTGGCGGCCCGCTGGCGAGGTCTGAAAGTGGATCGTTTTGCGATTTGGTTTGGCAAGCCCGTGTGGAAGACCAATTACCGCGGGGTCGAGTACGCCCTCGGCTGGATTCCGGCGGGCGGATATGTCTTGTTGCCGCAAATGGCGACCATGGAGGCAATTGAGGGAAAAAGCGAGAGCCGCGGGGCGCCGCTGCCGCGGATTTCGGCGCTCGATAAGATTCTGGTGGCCTTCGCGGGGCCGCTCTTCAGTTTTCTGCTGGCGCTCGGATTCGCCGTGGTCGTGATGGCCGTGGGCCGACCGGTCAGCGAGGCGGAAACGACGCGGGTGGTGGGGTATGCGGAGAAGGGCGGCCCGGCGGATCTGGCGGGCCTGCGTCCGGGAGACGAGATCCTCTCGATCGACGGCCAACGGGTGACCAAGTTTGGCGGCATGGGTGATAGCGTGACCTGGCGGATTGTGCGCAGCACGGGGCACGAGGTGCGAGTGCGGGTGGTGCGGGACGGCGCGCCGTTGGAATTTGGCATTGTCCCGGTGAAAGATGAGACGAAGGTCTGGCAGCGCAAGAGCCTGCGTCAAATCAAGGTGGCGCCGGCCGTCTCGTCAATTATCGCCGAGGTGATGCCGGGAAGCCCCGCAGCCGCGGCGGGACTTCAGCCGGGAGACCGGGTGGTGTCGGTGAATGGAAAAACTTTTTATCATTTTGCGGCGGTGGGGGAGTATATCGGGGAGCATCCCGGCAAGCTGGCCTTTGTGCTCGAGCGCGGCAGCAGGGAGTTGAGCGCGGAAGTGACGCCAGAAAGGCCGATTAGCCCGCCGGACGCAAAGCCGAGGATTGGGATCGTCTGGAACGCGAACGGGCGGACTCATCTGGCGCATCCGGGGGCCCTCGAACAAGTGCGAGCCAGTGTAGGGGCCATGATGGACACGTTCGGGGCCTTGTTTGCGCGCAAGACGGACATCAAAGCGCAGCATCTCGGGGGAGCAGTCAAGATCATGGATGTGTACTCGAGGCTGTTCGCCAGCCCGGAAGGTTGGCGGCTGGCGATCTGGTTCAGTGTTTTGATGAACGTGAACCTGGCGATTTTAAACTTGCTGCCCATTCCGGTGCTGGATGGCGGGCACATTGTGCTGGCGATGCTCGAGGGGGTCCGTCGTCGGCCCCTCAGCGCCCGGGCGCTGAGCGCGATCCAGACAAGTTGCGCGGTGCTCTTGATCGGCTTCATGCTTTACATCGCCTTCTATGACGTGCAGGAACTGCCGTGGAAACGCGGACGAGAAAAGCCCGTGGAAATGAAATTTGCGCCGAAAAACTGAGACCCCGCCATGCCGTATTGTCATTCTCCGTATTATTTTGTCCGCCGTCCGAGCCGGGAAATCCGGATTGGTGACCCGGCCCGGGGCGGCGTGTTGATGGGCGCCGGGCATCCGGTGGTGATGCAGTCGATGTTAACTTGCGACACGATGGACACTGCGGAATGTGTGCGCCAAACACTGGACCTGGTCGCGGCCGGTTGCCAGATCGTGCGCATCACGGCGCCGACGGTGAAAGACGCGGCGAATCTGGAGCATATCGTCGCGGAGTTGCGGAGGCGCGGGTGCCTGACGCCGATTGTGGCCGATATTCATTTCAAACCCGAGGCGGCCCTGGAGGCAGCCAAATGGGTCGAGGTGGTGCGGATCAATCCGGGCAACTACGCGGACTCGAAGAAATTCGCCGTCAAAGAATACACCGACGAGCAGTACGCCGACGAGTTGGCGCGCCTCGAAGAGAAGTTTACGCCGTTGGTATTGCTCTGCCAACAGCTTGGCCGGGCGTTGCGCATCGGCACGAATCACGGCTCGCTCAGCGACCGCATCATGAATCGTTTCGGCGACACGCCGGCGGGAATGGTCGAGAGCGCGCTGGAATTCGCGCGGATCGCCCGCAAGCATGATTTTCACAATTTCAAGTTCTCGATGAAATCGAGCAACCCGAAGGTGATGATCGAGTGCTATCGGCTGCTGGTGTGCCGCCTGGAGCGGGAGGGGCCGGATTGGAATTATCCGATTCACCTGGGAGTGACCGAGGCCGGGGAAGGCGAGGATGGCCGCATTAAGAGCGCCATCGGCATCGGCTCGTTGTTGTGCGATGGACTGGGAGACACGATCCGGGTTTCGTTGACCGAAGATTCGCCGCGCGAGATCGCGGTTTGCCAGGATTTACTGGCGCAAGTGCCGTGGTTGACCCAAAACCAGCGGGAGTGGGAGTCGCGCGCGGGCACGCCGCCGCCACCGGGATTTAGCTACGATCCGTTTACCTTTGCTCGCCGCAGGAGCGTCGAGGCGGAGTTGGGGCCGGGAATCCGTTGCGGCGCGGATCAGACTGTCCGGGTGGTGGTGACTCGCGGAGTCTGGGAACGGGTGGCGCCCAGAATCACACCCCGAGCCGATGTGAAGCCAGAGGGGGTGTACGAAGACTTGGACCTTGTCGAAATCGATCCGACGCGCGAGTTCAGCCTGACTTCAGATACGCAACTGGTGACCGTGAAGGACGGGCTGCCTTTGCCGGCGATCGCGGCGTTTCGGTTATTGGCGGCGCGGCTGAGAGAGCAGGGCGGCGCGAACCCGATTTTGCTGAAGGATTGCCTGATCCCGCCGCAGCCGCCGCTCGAGCCGCGCCTCGCTTTGCTGCGGGCTTCGGTCGTGATCGGATCGCTCCTGGCCGATGGCATTGGCGACGCCATCCTCATTCGCGGAGAGATCGGTGCGGGGCAATCCCTGCGGCTGGCTTACAATATTCTGCAAGCGGCTGGCTGCCGGTCGTTCAAGACCGATTATGTGGCCTGCCCCTCGTGCGGGCGGACGCTTTTTGACCTGCAAACGGTTACCGCGCGCATCAAGAGCCGCACGGATCATCTAAAAGGCGTGAAGATTGCCATCATGGGCTGCATCGTGAACGGCCCGGGAGAAATGGCCGACGCGGATTTCGGCTACGTCGGCGGCGCCCCGGGCAAGATCAATCTTTACGTCGGCAAAACGCCCATCAAATTCAATATTTCCGAGGCCGAGGCGGTGGACCGATTGGTGGATTTGATCAAGGAGCACGGAAAATGGAGTGAGCCGGTGTCCGAAGTGGAACCGGCTGTGGGAGTGTAAGAGCGATTTCGCACCCCGCCGTTGGCAGGGGCGGGGTGGCGAATGCCTCCGGCTATTTCCAACCCGAGGACTTTTGCTGCTGGCTTTGCTGGCCGCCTTCGATCTCGGCGCCGCCCACTCCCGCGGGCATCTGGTAATAGCGATTGACGCTGACCTCGAAGGCGGGGGAGTTGAATTCCGAAAGATCTTTGTTCACCTTGGGCGCGCCTTCCAGCTTGGCTTTATCCACGTTGAGGCTGAATTCGCTTTCGGATTGGAGCCGCGCCAGTTTCCAAGGCACAGGGATGAGCTTTTCCCCGATGCCGAGAATGCCGCCCCGGCCCACCACGGCAAATTTAATCTGGCCGGTCCGCGGATTGACGATCAAGTTGTCGAGTTGACCCAGTTGCTCGCCGTCGCTCGAGGTGATCTTCGCGTCGCGCAGTTTGCTGAATTGCAAGTCTGCCGGACGTTGGGCTGGCGGAGCTGCTTGATTCTGCTCGTTTGCCCGGATGGTGGAGGTGGACAGGCCCAGCGCGCAGGCGGCACAGAGCGACAGAGTAATCATGTTCTTCATACGGAAATAATCTCCTTTTCTTGCGGAAAATATTGACCACCCGGGAGCGGCGCAACAGTAGGGTTTTCCCGCCTGCTGTCGGGAGGTTAATCCGCGGCAATCCGGAGGGGCGGCGGGTAATCGTACGGATAGATTTTCGGGGGGAATCTCTTGTAGTGTTTTGCCTGACGCATGAGCAAGGGTCGCAATCAACTCGCTCGCGGGGCTGGTATTTCCGCCGCTGGAGCGAGTCACGCGCTGCTCAAGCTTGGGCAGTCACTCTGGAGCCGGAGGGCCGGCGGATGCGCATTTTTTTAAGACATCTGAGAACGAACCTGCTGCTGACCGAAGCGGGGGCCTGGACCGGGTGCGCCGACGAGGCGCGAAGCTTTCGACATAGTGCCGAAGCGATGGACTTTGCCCGCGAAGAGGGCTTGCGCGAGGTCGAAATTGTTCTGTCGTTTGATGCGCCCTCGCTCGAAATTCCGTTGAGTCTGCCCCACCGCGCTTGAACCCTCGCGGGCGCGCGCTGTCCAATTCGATGACACGGCCTCTGTCCGCATTCGAGAGGCGGTTGCGAGGTCCGCTTGGCAATGATTATGCTGAGGAATCCCCAGAGGGCATGGATTACGTAATCGCAATCGAGGCCTCAACCGTGATTCGGATTGGACATGGATCCCATTCTCGAAACCAAAGATTTGCGAGTTGAATACCGCGCCGGCGCCGGTCGCAAGGAGGCGGTGCGCCGACTGAACCTGCGCGTGGGCGCCGGGGAGGTGTTTGGCTTTTTAGGGCCGAACGGGGCCGGGAAGACCACCACGATGAACGTGCTGCTCGGGTTTCTTCCGCCTACAGGCGGCGCGGCTTACCTGTTTGGCGTCGATGTGCGCCAACCGATCGCGCGCCAGCGAATCGGTTACCTGCCTGAGCTGACTTACTACTACAAGTTTCTCACCGCGGAGGAATTGCTCCGTTTTTACGCGAAGATTTTCGGGATTCCTCGCCGGGTAGCCGACGAGCGAATCGATGCGTTGTTGAAGTTGGTGGAATTGGAGCACGCGCGCAAACGGCCGATCAAGGGCTATTCGAAAGGGATGCAGCAGCGAGTCGGCCTGGCGCAGGCGCTGATTAACGATCCGGATTTGCTGATTCTCGACGAGCCGACGAGCGGGCTGGATCCGCTGGGCCGGATGAAAGTGCGCGAGATCATTCAGCGGCTCAAAAACGAGGGCAAGACCGTCTTCTTTTCCTCGCACGAGCTGGGTGAGGTCGAAACGATTTGCGATCGGGTGGGCATTATTCACCAGGGACAGCTCCAGGTCGAGGGGCGGGTGGCCGATCTGCTTCAGGAGCACCACGCCAATCTCGAGCAGATTTTTCTGAAAATCATCGGCTACCAACCGGAAACCATGGCGGGGGTGCCATGAGCAGTGTCCTGGCGCTATCCGGGGTGGTGGTGAAAGAGCTCTACCGGCGCAAGGATTTTTACGTCCTGTTCGTGCTGACCGCGCTCATCACGTTGCTCATGGGTTCGGTGAACTTCTTCAACGACCCGAAAATTGTCCGTTACCTGAAGGACATTTGCCTGCTGCTCATCTGGGTGTCGTCGCTGGTCATCGCGATCGGCACCACCGCCCGGCAAATTCCAGCCGAACGCGAGAACCGAACGATTTTTCCCCTGCTGGCGAAACCGGTGACGCGGGCGCAGGTGATCGCGGGTAAGTTTTTGGGTTGTTGGGCGGCCTGCGGCCTGGCGTTGCTTATGTTTTACGGCTTTTTCGCGGTGATCAGCGCCACGCGGGAGGCTCATTTTCCCTGGATGCAGTATTTGCAGGCCGTGGGGCTGCACTGGGCGGTGCTGGGAGTGGTGGTGGCGCTGACGCTGCTCGGTTCGGTGCTGTTCACCGCGCCGTCCTCCAATGCCACGATCTGTTTTATCGTGGTGACGGGGTTGCTGCTGCTGGGGCGGCACCTGAATCAAGTGGCGCTCCAACAGAGCGAACCGTTGCGCAGCCTGGTGTATGGAATCTACTTCGCGGTTCCGCATCTCGAATGGTTCGATCTGCGGGACTTCGTCATCTACGGCCACAGCGCCGTGCCGTGGATCGACTGGCTGCTGGCCTGGCTGTATGCGGGCGTTTATACGGTCGCGTTGCTCTTTGCCGCGTGGCTGATATTCCGGCGTAAACCGCTGAATCAGTGAAACGCGTGGCTTTCGTTTCCGGATGGTTGTTACTGCTGGCGGCGGGATTCACGCTGGCGACGATTCTGGGCCCGCGCGCCGAGCAGTGGGGCGAGCGCCGCGCGGGCGGCGTGTTGCAGGCGCTCCTCGGCGATGGCCGCCGCATCTTCGCCAATCATTTTTTTGTTCAAGCGGATGTCTATTTTCACAGCGGCTACTATCCCTCGGTGTTTGATCGCAGCTCGGCGCCCGCCGATACCCGGCATCTGACCGCGGCGGAGGATCACGATCACGTCCACGGCCATGGCACGACGGAGGCTGACGATCACGACCACGGCCGCGGCGCGGAGGAGGAGCACGAGAAGGCGATGGCTTTTCTGGGCCGCCCGCGGGACTGGATCGAACGGTTTGGGCGGCATTTCATGATCACCGAGCATACGCATTTGCAGCAAGGCAAGGAGCGCGAAATGCTGCCCTGGCTAAAGCTTTCGGCGGAGCTCGACCCGCAGCGCATCGAAACCTACACGGTGGCCGCCTACTGGCTGCGCAGCCGGTTGGGGAAGGTGCGGGAGGCCGAGGCCTTCCTGCGCGACGGCTTGCGCCACAATCCGACGAGCTATGAACTGCTCTTCGAGTTGGGGCGCCTGTACAAGGAGAATTACCAGGACACCGCACGGGCTCTGAAGCTCTGGGAGGCAGCCCTGCGCCGCTGGCGCGAACAGGAGTCGGGCAAACAGGAACCCAATACCACAGTTTTGGAACAAATCGTGATCCACCTGGCGCGCGGCGAGGAATCCCTGGGCCACTGGGGTCCGGCCATTGAATATCTTGAGCTGGCGCGGAACGTCTCCCCCAATCCCGCTGTGCTCCAGGCACAGATCGAGGAGCTGAAGCGGCGGTTGGAGGGGAAGTAATCCGGCCCCGCGCCGGACGGATTCCGCGGCATTACGGAATTGACGCCGATCGCCGGTTTGTGCGCGGCGCCTTCGGTGGATCTTTCGGTCCGCCTTTGGCGCGGTCGAACGCCTCCGGAATCTGGGATGCCTTTGCGACCCCGCGCGGATCGAGCGCTTGCTTTTTGAAGGCGCGCTTTCACCGGCGGATGGTTATTTGACACCCGGCCCGGATGGGGCCCTCAACTCGAGGAGGCGGGGGGCTGAAAAGTATCGCGTGTATCGCGGCATCTGACCTCCGCGCCGGCTTCAAGTCTCGCTCAACTCCTGCCAGAGGCAGGCGGACATGAGTTGGCCCTTTTCATAGCAATCCAGATCGAATTTTTCATTCGGCGAATGCGCATTGTCGTCCGGCAGGGCCAAACCCAGCAGCAGGGCGTCGGCTTTGAGGATTTTCTTGAAATCATTGACGATCGGGATGGAGCCGCCCTCGCGCATGAGGATGGGTTCGGCGCCGAAGGCCGATTTCAAAGCGCGCAGGGCCGCCTGAGCCTGGCCGCTGGTTGGCTCGACCAGGTACGGTTCAGCCCCATGGCCGGATTTGATTTCCAGGCGTACGGTGGGCGGGCAAAGCGCGCGCAGGCGACGGTGAATGGCTTTGATGATTTTGGCCGGGTCCTGGCGGGGCACCAAACGGGTGGTGATTTTAACCCGAGCCCAGGCGGGGACGATGGTCTTGCTGCCCTCGCCCTGATAGCCGCTGGTGAGGCCGTTGATTTCGAGGGTGGGCCGGGCGGAGCGTTGTTCGAGCGGGGTGAAACCGGCTTCGCCGAATAATTTGGGCACGCCCAGGAACTTGCGGTATTCGCCCACTTGATATGGAAAACGGGCAAACTGCTTTTTTTCGTAAGCCGAGAGCGGCTGGACATCATCATAGAACCCGGGCACAGCCACCCGTCCGCGTTTATCGCGGAGAGCGCCGATCACCTGGCACAGCGCCATGGCGGGGTTATCTACCGTGCCGCCGAAAATGCCCGAATGCAAGTCGCGCGCCGGGCCATGGAAGACGACCTCGAAGGAGGCGATGCCCCGCAGCGCGTAGGTCAGCGCCGGCTGTTTGGGCGCGGGCATGCCGGTATCCGAGATAATGACCGCGTCGCAGGCCAGTTCGGTCCGGCGCTTCCTTAGAAAACCGGCCAGGCTGCGGCTGCCGACCTCCTCCTCGCCCTCGATGAGGAAAGTAATATCGCAAGGCAGGGCGGTCCCGGTCTTCAAGTAGGCTTCGACCGCGTTCAGGTGGGCGAGGTTTTGGCCCTTATTGTCGCTGGCGCCGCGGCCGAAGAGCGAGCGGCCCTCGAGGCGGGGTTTGAATGGCGGTGATTTCCACAATTCAAACGGTTCCGGCGGCTGCACGTCATAATGGCCGTACACCACGTAACGGGGACGGGCGGCGCCGCTTTGCGCCGCGGGTGTTTTGGCCAGTACGATGGGATGCCCGTCGGTCGGGCACAGTTCGGCGCTCAACCCGATCTGGCGGCAATGCCGGGCCAGCCATTCGGCGCAAGCTCGCATATCCCGGGCGTGCCGCGGTTGCGCCGAGACACTGGGAAAGCGGACATAGCGGCAGAGGTTCTCCACGAACCGGGATTGATTTTGCTTCAGGTAATTGATGACGGCTTGCATGTTCGTGTCCGTGATCGGGTCAGCGTTTTTTGGGCCCGAGCAGTTGGTTGAGGAGATTTCCGACGGGTGTTTGATTGGTCGCCGCGGGAGGGGAATTTGTGGCCGCCGGGGCGGGCGCGCCGAGCAAGCCGCCGAGGCCCTGGAGCAGATTTCCCGTGTGGTTGGTTTGCGCCGGGGCGCCGGGGGCGTTGGTGGCGGCTGGTTTGGTCAGGAGGGATCCCAGGCCTTGCAGCAGATTGCCCCCTTCGCCGGAAGGGAGAACTCCGCCCAGGCTTTTGGCCACCGCGCCCAGAAGCGCCGCCTTGTTGATGTCGGTCTTGGGCTCGCCGATGGTGCCGCGAATCGTGACGAAGTCCGGCAGCGGGACGAAGGCTGCGTTGGTCGGGGTGTTGGGCGACAGCAGATTGGCCCGTTGGGCGAGGTTGCGGCTCAAAGCGAGGCTTACGGGGATTTGGACCACGGAGTTGGAAAGGATGGGCTGGAAGGCGACCGTGCCCGCGGCTTTGGCCTGGAAGGCCGGGCTCTGGACAAACGCCTGCTGGACATCCAGGCGCTGATTGGCGATGGCGCCCTGAAGCACGATCTGGTCGATGGGCGAACGGGACAATTCATCAGACAACCCGCCGCGTCCTCCGGGCGTCGCCTGGGGCGCGAGCGCGCCGATGATTCCGCTGACGATGTGGTCGGGATTTTTCACGAGGTCGGGGATAATGGCCACCACGTTGAGGATGGTCTTGAGCATGGGATTCTGGATATGCAGCACCGAAAGATCCAGATTGGTCGAACCGGCATAAAAGGTGCCGTTCAGATTGCGCTCGATGGTTGGCCAGATAGTGCCGGCGCCGGTGAGGCGAAGGTTTCCGGTCAAGGTGCCGCCAAGCTGGCCTTTCCGTTCCGGTTGAAAGGAATTCACCAGTGGCGCCAGCGGAACCTTCTCGGCGGAAAACTCGGTGGTGTACTTGTAGCCCGGCACGCTGGTGTCCACCTCGAGACGGCCGGAAACCGGCGCGCCATTCAAAACCCATTTCATCGGACCCAGCACGGCTCGGCTGGGGTCCAGGCGGACGAGGATTTGAGCATCGGCGATTTCCACTTCGTGGAGGTACAGCCGATTCACGGCCGCTTCCGTGGTGAAATCTTTAAACGGCAGCGTGATGGGCTCCGCATCCTTCTCCGCCGCCGGCGCGGCAGGAGCCGGGGAGGGCGCGGCGGCGGTTTCCGGGGCCGAACCGGCAAACAGGTCGTAATAACTCGTGAGGTCGAGCGAGTCGGCGGAGAGCTTCAAGCCGCCCTGCACGGCGTTCGTGTCCGAGAGATCGATTTTTCCGGTGAGCACCACCTCGTTGGTGGCGCGCGCGGTGGGCGCCAGCGCCAGCGATGCCCGCCGCACCTCGATGACCTCTTTGTTCAGTGAGGCGTCCAACGCGAGCTTGGCGGCAAGCGGCGTGGCCAACGCCGGGAGCTTCGGGTCTTTCACCACCAAATTCGTGATCTGGAGATCCGCGTTCATGGACGAGGGGCCGGCGGGAACGTATTGGGCGGTGGCCTGGCCGTTCAACGCTACTGATACCAGTTGTTTCTCCGCGAATATCGGCTCGAGGAAGGGTCGCAGCCCGTGCTGGTTAAAGTTTTCGAGCCGTCCGGTGATTTGAGCTGCCTGGTTGGTGAGGTTCACGGTTCCGTTCAGGTGGAACGTTCCGCCCGGATTGTCGCCCTGCGACAGACCTCCGTCCAACCGGGCGATATTCAGTGCCTGGCCGACCAGCGCGGCTTCGAGATCGGCGGTGATGCCAAACTTTTGGAATTGGTTGTCGCCGAACGCGCCAGTGAAATCCGCCAACACCAGGCGGCCATCGACTTTTTGCGCGTCCTTTTCCCGCGCCACCCTGCCGTTGAACTCGATCCTCCCCGAGGAGGCCCGCAAATCGGCAGCGGGCGCCATTTTTATCAGGGACGGCAACGAGGCTCGGCCGCGCATTTCCACCCGGGCGGTCTCCGCGCGCTGGTCGAAGGAGCCGGCGCCGGTGACGTCCACCAACTCCTCTCCGGCCTGGCTCAAATGGAGTGAGAACGCCGGCAACGTGAACTGATTCAATTCGAGCGCCTCGCCTTTGGCCTCCGCTTTGAGCGCGAGTTGGCTGATCCGGTTTGTCCCCGATTGAACAGCCAAATTAGAGATGTCTGATTCGGCATCGAAGCTGAGCTTTTGCCCGCCTTGTTGCGAGATCAGCCGCACTTTCGCATTTACCATCCCGGAGGGGATGCTGTCGCCGATGAAGGCCTGCCAGTGGGCGAGGTTCAGCCCCGTCAGAGCAAGGTTGAGGGCTGCCTCGCCGACGGCGTTGCTGGCGCCGCCCCAGGCGAAGTTCATGGGGTGCGTCAGCCCGCCGTTGAGCAGCGGGCGGCCTTGCTCGAGACCGTTCAGATCCAGGCTGCGCAGGACCGCCTGCCGGGCGGTGGAATCCACCGTCAGATCATAATTGGCGCGGAGGTCCAGCGGGGGTGTAGTTTCATTGGTGCGGGTGATCTGGAAATTCGCCAGATCAAACTGGCCGGCGGCCGAGACGACGGCTCCGGCTTGGGCGATCTCGAGGCGATTGCTCGAATTGAAGGTGGTGGGGCCGAAATCGAGTCCGCTGCTGGCGCCCGCCAGGTTCAGCAGGCGTCGGTCGATGCCGCGGATTTCCACGTTGAGGCGCCCCTCAGTTTTGGCGAGGTCAAAGGGGCCGTGGGCCAGCAATTCGCCCAAGGGCTGGCCAGCCTTCTCGAATTGCAGCGCGGCCCGCTTGATTTCGGCAGGCGCGATGTCCGCGTCCAACACCAGGGCCAGACCCGCGGCTTCTGCGAGTGAATTCTCCGCCCGGGTTACCTCCACGCGCGAATGGCCCTGGGCCGCCGCCAGGCCCAAATCTGGAGCCAGGGTGAATTGGAATTTGCCGTCCAGACTGGCTTGCGCTCGACCGGGCGTTCCCGGCGGTGGCGGGTTGCTGTCATACACCAGATCGGCGGTGGCCGATGCCTGGCCGGTTTCGCCATTTTGCACGTTGGTTATCTCAAGGTTGAGCTGCGAGATCACCGTCTCGTCGCGGTGCGAGGCGTCAAAGCGCTTGATCTGTCGGACGGTGCCATCCGTAACCATGATTTTTTTGATTTCGACCTGGAGCGGTTTGGCGGGCGCGGCCGGCTTGGCCTCCTCCCCGGGCCGGTTCAGAATAGGTTCAAGATTGCTGGTTTGATCGGGGTTTTCGATCAACGTGATCACCGGTTTGGAGAGCGAGATCAAATCCAGATTGATGTGGCCGCGGAGCAGCTCGAAGAGGTGATAGTCCACGCGCACTTCGGCGCTGGTCAGGAGCGGCTCGGCGCCTGTGGTTTGAACGCGGAGATCTTTGAGCACAATCTGTTTAAGGGGACTGAGCGAAACCTCGCCCGCGGTCACTTTGGCGTTGAGCGAATCGCCGACCTTCGGCAGGACGACTGCGCGCAAAAAGCCGGAGCTGGTCACGACAAAGAAGCCGATGACCAATAGCACCACGACCATTCCGACTCCCCAGAGCAGGGCGCGCAGCCACCGGCGGCGCCTCGGGGACGATTCAACCTCCCTCGCGTGATCAGGCATAAGAATTCCTCAACTATGCGAAATGCGTACCCTTGCGACGGCCCAGTGCCGGCAAGCGTCGGGAATATAGACCGAACAGGAAGGCTTGACAATCCAAACCGGCGCGGATTAAAACCGCCGCGCCGCCAGCGCCAGCCGCCGGCGGATTTCCTCGCGATTTTTCGCGTCGTAATACTCGATCGGGTTATAGTCGTCCGTCAATACACGCCCGTGTTCGAGGTTGGGTTGGGTGAGGCCGGCAAAGGCGGCCTGGGTTTCGGCCCGCGCCTGGGGGTGGACGTCATCCAGTTGGGGAGGGTGGACCATGGCCAGATTCGGCCGCGGGCTGGCGACGAAAAACATCGCTCCTTCGTTGCTCGTGTGCAGCTTCACGCCACCGAAGACCGCCTGGAGCGTCCGATACAGCGAGGCGGTGAAGTAATCGCGCTCGGGATCCAATTCTCCGAAGGAATTAATGACCAGGGTTCCCCCAGGCCGCAGCACGCGACGGATCGAGGCGAACGCCTCGCGGGTCAGCAGATGCGAAGGTGAGGAATCGCCGAGGAAAGCGTCCAGCACCACCACATCGTATTGTTTGCGGCAGCGGTTCAAAAAATGACGCCCGTCGTCGATGGTGATCTCGAGTTGTTCCGGGCGCAGATCGAACCACCGGGCCGCCAGCGGCACCACCGCCGGGTTGATCTCTACCACGTCCACGCGGGCGCCGGTGTGGGCGAACTCCATCGGGACGATGCCGACGCCGAGGCCGACGCACAGGACTTCGGAAATATTGGTGGTGTAAGCTCGCGCCAGCCGCGAGAGCATGTAAGTGAAGGCCGATAGACTCTGCTGGCGGAGGGGGTCGTAGGTGTTTTGCACCAGATTGTCGTTGAGATAAAACCGGGCCGAAGTGTCGGTCCGCTCGAGTACCTGGAGCATCCCGAAGTGAGAGTTTCCGCGAAATCGCTCCACCACCCAGCCGGGCTGCCGGCGCGCCTGGACATACAGACCGGCGCCCGCGGCGGCGGCCGCCAGGATTACGATCGCCAGCGGGCCGCCCGCCCGGCGGCGGAAACAGATGAAATAGCTCAGCGCCACGAGCATCAACACTCCAGAGGTGATGAACATGGTCACCGAATTCGGGAACCAGGGAATCATGAAATATCCAATCCACAACGTGCCGGCAAAGCTCCCCAGGGTGCTGATCGAAGTCAGCCGCCCGACGCTGCCGCCGACTCCGCTGAGGGAGGAGGTGATTACGCGCACCAGAAACGGGCCGGTCACGGCCAACAGCGCGAGCGGCACAAAAAACAGCATCATGGAGGCCAGCAGCGATCCCATCGCCAGATTGAAATTCAGGCACCAATAAGAGACGGACTCGCAAATCAGCACGGAAAAGCAGAGGCAGACGGCCGCGGCCAAAATGCTTCCAAACAAGATCGGCAATCGCTGAGAGCGGTCGGCCACTCGTCCGCCGACGTAATACCCGCAAGCCAGCGCGACCAGAGTGACCGCGATCTGAGCCGTCCAGACAAAATGCGAAAGGCCAAAAAACGGCGACAACATTTTGGCCCCCAGAATCTCGATGACCATGATGGACCCGCCGGCCACCGCGGCCGTGGCGTAGAGGAATCTCCGCGGGGCGGCTTCGGCCGGCGGCCCGGATGCGGCTGGGGGCGATGATCGCTTCACCCGGATGAATTTACCGGGAGCGGCGGGGCGGGGGCAACCGCAGAGTTCCAACGGAAGTTCCTTTTCATCGCCACCGCGATTCTGGATGCAATGTGCTCATTTACAACGCTTTGGTCTCGATTCCTTGAGTTGCTTTCTAGTGGCTACGGTGCTTCCGCTGTAGCGGAGTTTTTTCGGCATCTGGACCTTGGCTAACTCCAGCAGCCGTTTCACCTGAGCACGGCCCTCGGGCACTATCTGATCCTTGACGGTGTCGTTGACGACGACCTGGGTGACGCACAAGCTGCTTAATTCATCAATGGCCTCTTCGACGGTCAGATTCTCTGGATTCTTCACGGATCATAGTGGGTAGAGATTGAGCTGTCCGCAAAAGAACAGGATACGAATCCGGTAGTTGCGGAAGTTGCGAAAGCCCCGGGCGGC
>JBDHQH010000207.1:0-3406 GCA_039806935.1 Verrucomicrobiota bacterium | reverse complement strand
TGGTGCGCATAGCAGGACTTGAACCTGCACGGGTTTCCCCACTACCACCTCAAAGTAGCGCGTCTGCCAATTCCGCCATATGCGCGAGACGAAGCCGCTGATCGTTGCCGATAAACGAGCTGTCCATCGGGCGCTAAAATCAGGTTTCGCGGCCCGCTTGTCAACCTTTTCCCGGGTCGCGGCGGGCGGGACGGGGTTGCGTTTTGGCGCGTTGGCAGACAGGGCCGCGGCGGGGGCGCAGGGCGGAGCGCCTCCGGCCTGGCGCGGGCGGGGACGTCCGGCCCGGGCCCGGCTGCCCGATCGCCGTTGAAGTCAGTCACCGGAGAGTGGCGCCAGCAGGCTGTTCAGACTGCGCCGAGTCTGGCGATGGCCTGACGGAGGCGGTGTTGGATCAGGCGCTCGCGCTGGGGATCGTTGATTTTTCCGCCTTTGACCTCCCGGACGTAGAAGCTGTCGATGGCGGCGCCCCGTTCCGTCGAGATGCGGGCGGTCGAGATGTCCAGCCCGAGATCCGTGAGGGTTTGGGAGATGGCATAGAGCAGACCCACCCGATCCTCGGCTTCGACTTCGATGAGCGTGCGGACGTCCGAGACATCCTCCTCGAAGCGCGCCTGCGTGGGGATGTGCTCGCCGGTGTAGGCGGCGTAGAGCGGGCGGGTGATTTTTTGCCGGGCGATGAGCGCGCCCAGGTCCACCGGCTGGCCGGTGAGGCATTCCGTGAGGATTTGCCGGGCCTGATCGCATTGCGCAGCGGAGGCCAGGCTGCCGGAGCGCGCGTCGATCACCAGGAAGGTGTCGAGCACGAGGTTGTCCGCGCGGGTGTAAATCCGGGCGCTGAGGATGTTCAAGCCGACGGCGCTGAGGCTGCCGGCGATGCGGCTGAACAGCCCGGCACGGTCCCAGGTGCAAAACTTGAGGACGGTGCAGCCGCGGTCCGGCTCGTCGCGGCGGAGCATCACCGGCGCGAGCGGATTGTCGGTGTCGGAGGATTGCAGGCGAAGGAATTGATGCACGAGGCGGGCATCCTCGAGCACCTCGGCGGCGGTGTGGATCTGGAAGTAGCGCAGGGGCAGCGCTTCGAAATGCGCCCGCAGTTCCTCGGCCGGGAGCTCGCGGGGACGTTCGCGCTCGCATTGCTCGCGCAGCAACTCACGCCGCTTCTCCTCGGCGAGCAGGAATTCCGCTCCGCCGCTCATCAGGCGCGCGGCCCGGAAATGCAGTTCCCAGAGCAACGAATCCTTGAAGCCGTTCCAGAGCTGGTCGCTGGTGGCCTGGGCATCCACAAACGTGAGCAGGGTGATCAGGGTGACCGCCTCGAGCGTCTGAACCTGGCGCGCGAATTTGCGAATGACCGCCGGATCGTCCAGATCGCGGCGTTGGGAGACTTCGGCCATCAGCAGATGGTGTTCGATGATCAGGCGCAGCAGGTGCGCGGTGGCGCCATCGAGACCGAGCCGGCGCGCGGCGCGCGCCGCCATTTGCGCGCTGGCCGCGGGATGGCCGCCGCGAACTTTCGGCTTGCCGGTATCGTGAAGCAGCAGGGCGAGGTAGAGGACGAACGGTTTCTGCAGACTTTGAAACAACGGGGTGTAGGCCTGGCGCGGCGGTTCCGCGGCCTCCCAGACTTGATCGAGTTGTTCCAGGCACACCAGCGTATGCTCATCGGCGGTGTATTGATGATAAAACTCGTGCTGCACGAGGCAGGTGAGCCGACCAAACTCAGGGAGATACTTGCCGAGCAAATCCGCCTCGTGCATGGCGCGCAGGACGCGGCCCACGCTGCCGCGCTGGTTCAAGATCGTCAGGAAAGTCTCGCTCACGTGAGGATCGGCCAGAAAGGCCTGATCGGCCAGGTGGACGTGGCCGCGGATGAGTTGGACCAGATCGGGGTGCAGCTCCGCGCCGCGCTGCTGGGCGTGGAGAAACACGCGCATGAGCCGGCGCGGCTGCTCCCGAAACACCGCAGGGGACAGGGCGTGGATCTGGCCGTCGGCGAGCCGGAATCCGTCGAACGGTTCCCCGGCGGGCGCCCGCGTTTCCGCCGCGCGCCCGCGCCGGGAAGCGCCGGGCTGAGGCTGCAACGCCAGCCGCTGCTCGAGCGTGCGGGTGATCAGGAAAATGTTGCGCGAGTGGGAGTAGAACTCGCGCATGAACTTTTCGATGCGCCGGCTCGGCGAGCGTTCGCGCCAGCCCAGGTTGTGGGCGATGGCGGGCTGCAGATTCTTGGCCAGCACCTCCGTCGCGCGATGGGCGTGGTAATGCATCTCCGTGCGCGTGCGCAGGAGAAAATCGTAGGCGCGCTCGAGCTGTTTGCGCTCGGCTTCGCGCAGGAGATCCTGGCGCGACAAGTCCGCGAGGGAGCGCGCCCGATACTTGAAAAAGGCCATCCAGAGCAGGTTTTGGTAATCGCGCAATCCGCCGCAGCCGTTTTTGACGTTGGGCTCCTGCATGCTGGCGGAGTTGCCGAATTTGGCCCGCCGCGCCGCCTGATCGGCGAGCCGCATCGCGATATATTCCGGCTCGCGCCCCTGAACGCAGCGGCGCAGCAGGGTTTGCTGAAAATGGCGGAATAGCGCCGCGTCGCCCACGACCACCCGCGATTCGATGAGCGAAGTTTTGCAGCGCATGTCGCGATTGGCCTCTTTGACGCACTCCACGATCGTGCGCACCGAATGCCCGATTTTCAGGCCAAGATCCCAGAGCGGATAGAGCACGCCATCCACCAGGCGGGTGAGTGGAGGCGCCGCGCGCCGGTCTCCCGCCCGCCCGGCATGGAGAAACATGAGATCAATATCGCTAAACGGGTTTAATTCCGCCCGGCCATAGCCCCCAATCGCCACCAGCGCCAAAGGGGGGAACTTCCCTTCAGTCCGGGCCGGCGGAGGAATTTTGGCCGCCTCCCACAAGTGGCGGAGCAGCACATCCAGAATGGCGGCGCGCGCCTGGCAGATGAGCAAACCGCCGCCCCCGGCGCGATGCAACATCTTGAGCCGATGCGTTTCCAGCTTGAGGAACGACTTGTACCGCGCCAATTCCTGCGTGACCGTGCGGCCCGCCGGCAGCGACAGCCGCGCCGCGGCATGGGCCTCGATTTTGTTGAGCAGTTCCCGCATCCGCCTCCAGCTTGCGGGTAAACCAGCGGACAGGCAAGCGGGCCGCGGCAGAGGAGGGGAGGATCCGTCCGGCGCTCACTCGCGCCGGGAAGAGCACCGGGCGCTGAGCAGGCCGGCGACAAAGCCCGCCGTCAGGCCGAACCCAAACACGAGCGCGAGGCTCTGGTAGGGTTTTTCGATCACGTATCGGTTGGCGCGGCGCGCGCGGGTGACGGTCTCGTCGCGCACGCGGCCCGCGCCCGCGCGCAGCAACGCCTGGCCGTCGCGCACCACCGCGCGAAGATCCTCCATCA
>JBDHQH010000054.1:0-21536 GCA_039806935.1 Verrucomicrobiota bacterium | reverse complement strand
GCTCAACAAGGCCGGAATTGAATATGATCCGAAATACCTCGATTGAGTCGGAACTGGGAAAAATGCTGAGGCAAGACCACCAGTAGCACGCGATGACATTGCGCATCTTCATCAGTTCGGTGCAGAAGGAACTGGAACTGGAACGGGCCGCCGTCGCCGCGTTGATCGGCACGGATCCGTTTCTCCTCCAGCATTGCATGCCGGTGCTGTTCGAGAAGGAGCCGCCGCCGCCCCGGCCTGCGAAGCAACCCTACCTCGACGCCCTGAGCGGTTGCGCGGTTTACGTGCTCATGATAGCGAACGAGTATGGCCAGCCGGACGGTGAGATTTCCGCCACGCACCACGAATACCGGCGGGCGCAGCAGTTGAAGCTGCCGACCGTAGTGTTTCTCAAGGGCGCCAAGGATGACACCCGTTCCCAGGAGGTCCGGGCGCTGATCGCTGAGACGAAGAAGGATGGCTACACCTACAAGCGTTTTCATGACCGGGAGGATTTGCGTCCGCTGATGTTGTCGGCGCTGCAACGGATGCTGGCCGATGAGTTCAGCATCCGGGCGACCGCCGCCGAGGTGAACGAGGGAGAACAGTTGATCGAAGCGGCCTCGACCTTTGAATCCACCGTGCTCGCCGACGTATCGGCGGAAGGGCTCGAAGCAGAACTGGTCAACGACTTCAGCCGTCGCATCTCGGGGAATACGGCCGAGCGGATTTTTCGTTCGGCGGGACAGGCGTTGCACGCCCGGGGTCTGGCGGTGCGTGGCACCAAGTCCGACGAGTTTCAGGCCACGGCGGCGGCCTGCCTGTTGTTCGGGCCGCAACCCGCCAACCGGTTTCCGCAGTGTGAACTGCTGGCCGACGCCTACGACGACGTGCGGATCACAGGAAAGCCGAAAGGTCAGGTTGGCATCAATGCGCCGCTGCCGCATGCCCTGGAGCAGGCGCTCAAGTTTGCGGATGACCATACTTTCCACCCGCGCCGGGTGGTGGGATTGAACAATGTGCGGCTCGACGAATACCCGACGGCCGCCTTGCGTGAGGCGTTGGTGAATGCTGTGGCGCATCGCAGCTACGATGATCGTTCGCGCAAGATTTTTGTGCGCATCTTCCGCGACCGGATCGAGGTGGCGAGCCCCGGTTACGCGCCGAAGCCACTCACCCTTGCCAAGCTCCGTCGGGGCGGCTACCGCCCCTGCTCCCGGAATCCGCTGATTGCCCAGACGCTCGCCACGTTGGCGGTGATGGAACAGCGCGGCTCCGGCTTCGCCCGGATGCGCGACGCCATGCTGAATCACGGGCTGGAGGAACCGAAGATTGACCAGCAAGACGGCTTTTTCATCGTCACGCTGCCAGGGCCAGACGGGAAGTATGATCGCATCCGAACACCCGCGCATGCCGGCGGGCCGATCACGCCGGCCATCGAGGCGCAGTTGAATGAGCGGCAGAAGAAGATCATGATCGAGGTGCAAAAGACTGGTGCGGTTACAAGTGGCTGGTGTCGGAAACAATTCGGGGTGGCGCTGCTCACCACTCAAAGGGATTTGGCCGGCCTGGTGGAAGCGGGCTTGATCGAACCCAAAGGACGAGGGCGCACGGCCCGGTATGTCCTGAAAGCCACCGGATGAAGAATCTGCTACCAATCTACTACCAACCCGCCGGAATCTACTACCGGCTGGCTGTGTGCAACCGACCAATGAGGGGCGAGACATGAGCACCGTCGGTCAACGCGAAAGGAAAACCCAGCAGCGCGTGGTGAAGCTGTTCCGCGACACGCTGGGCTACCGTTGCCTGGGCAACTGGGAGGAGCGCCCGGACAACCGCAGCATCGAATCGGAGTTGTTGACCGCCTGGCTCAAGTCGCAGGGGCACGTCGAGGCGCTCATCGGCAAGGTGCTTTACGAACTGGACAAGGCGGCGGGTGACACCAGCAAAAGCCTGTATGACCGCAACCGGGCTGTCTATGAGTTGCTGCGCTACGGCGTCAAGGTGCGTCCGGACGTGGGCGAGAACACCGTCACGGTCTGGCTGGTGGACTGGAAGCAGCCGGAGAAGAACGATTTCGCCATCGCCGAGGAAGTCATCGTGGCCGCCGCCGATGCCAAGGCGCACGGCAAGCGCCCGGATGTGGTCATCTACGTAAACGGCATCGCGCTCGGCGTGTTGGAGTTGAAACGCTCGACCGTCTCTGTCGCCGAGGGCATCCGCCAGAATCTCGACAATCAGAAGAAGATTTTCATCGAGCGGTTCTTTTCGACGATGCAATTCGTCCTGGCGGGCAATGACACGGAGGGCTTGCGCTATGGCACGATCCAGACGCCGGAGAAGTATTACCTCACTTGGAAGTGCGAGCCGCACGGGCCGGGCAATGAGATCGAGAATCCGCTGGACCGGGCATTGACGCAGATCTGCTCGAAGGCGCGGTTTCTGGAGTTGATCCATGACTTCATCGTGTTCGATGCCGGGGTGAAGAAGCTGTGCCGGCACAACCAGTATTTTGGCGTGCGGGCGGCCCAACCGTATGTGAAGCGGCGCGAGGGCGGTATCATCTGGCACACGCAAGGCAGCGGCAAAAGCCTGGTCATGGTCTGGCTGGCGAAGTGGATTCGCGAGAACGTGATTGATCCCCGGGTGCTCATCATCACCGACCGCGTGGAACTGGACGAGCAGATCGAGAAGGTGTTCAAGGGTGTCAATGAAGCCATTTACCGCACCGACGACGGCGCGGACCTGGTGGCGACGCTCAACGCGACGAATCCGTGGCTGATTTGCTCGCTCATCCACAAGTTCGGCGCGAAGCAGGGCAAAGACGAGGACGGCGATGCCGAGGAGTTCATCGCGCAGATGAAAAAGGCGTTGCCCCCGGACTTCAAACCCAAGGGCAACCTGTTTGTGTTCGTGGACGAATGCCATCGCACGCAATCGGGCAAGCTGCACGAGGCGATGAAGGGGATTCTGCCCGGCGCGGTGTTCATCGGCTTCACCGGCACGCCGCTGCTCAAGGCGGACAAGAAGCGGAGCATCGAGATTTTTGGCCGCTACATTCACACCTACAAATTCGACGAGGCGGTGCAGGATGGCGTGGTGCTCGACTTGCGTTACGAGGCGCGGGAGATTGACCAGAACCTCACCTCGCAGGCGAAGATTGACCAGTGGTTCGAACTCAAGACGAAGGGGCTGACGGACCTGGCCCGGGCGCAACTCAAGCAGCGTTGGGGTACGATGCAGAAGGTGTTGTCCAGCCGGTCGCGGTTGGAAAATATCGTGGCCGACATCCTGATGGACATGGAGAAGTGCGACCGGCTGAAAAGCGGTCGCGGCAACGCGATGCTCGTCTCGGGCAGCATTTACGAGGCGTGCAAGTTTTTCGAGTTGTTCGACCAAACCGATCTGCACGGCAAATGCGCCATTGTGACCTCTTACGTGCCCACCACGACGACCATCAAGGGCGAGGAATCCGGCGAAGGCGACACGGAGAAGCTCCGGCAGTATGCCATCTACCAGAAGATGCTGGCCGAATGGTTCAATGAAGCCCCGGAGAAGGCGGCGAACCGGGTCGAGGAATTCGAGTTGGCGGTGAAGAAGAAGTTCATCGAAGAACCCGGCCAGATGAAGCTGTTGATCGTGGTGGACAAGCTGCTCACCGGCTTTGACGCGCCGCCGGCCACCTATCTGTATATTGACAAGCAGATGCGCGATCACGGTTTGTTCCAGGCCATCTGCCGCGTGAACCGACTGGACGGCGACGACAAGGAATACGGCTACATCATTGATTACAAGGATCTGTTCAAAAGCCTGGAGGGCGCGGTGCAGGATTACACCTCGGGTGCGTTGGATGGCTACGACAAGGAAGACGTGGCCGGGCTGCTTGAAGATCGTTTAGCCAAGGCCAAGGAGCGACTGGAAGAAGCGTTGGAGCAAGTGCGGGCCTTGTGCGAGCCGGTCGAAGTGCCCAAGGACCAGGCGGCCTACCTGCGCTGTTTTTCGTCCAAGGAATCCGGCAACGCCGCGCAACTCAAAGCCAACGAGCCGCAGCGGCTGTCGCTTTACAAGCTGACGGCATCGTTGATTCGCGCCTACGCGAACCTGGCCAGTGAAATGACCGAGGCCGGTTACACCGACGCCCAGGCGGCGGCGATCAAAACGGAGGTCACGTTTTACGAGAATCTCCGCAACGAGGTGAAGCTGCACAGTGGCGACGCCATTGATCTGAAGCAATACGAGCCGGCGATGCGGCATTTGATTGATACCTACATCCGCGCCGAACCCAGCGAGAAAGTTTCCGCCTTTGACGATCTATCGCTGGTGCAACTGATTGTCGAGCGGGGAGCGGACGCCGTAAAAGCGTTGCCGGAGGGCATCAGGAAGAACAAGGAAGCCGTCGCCGAGACGATTGAGAACAACGTGCGCAAGCTCATCATTGATGAGTCGCCGGTCAACCCGAAGTATTACGAGAAGATGTCGGCGTTGCTGGATGCGCTGATTGAGCAGCGCAAACAGGCGGCACTGGAGTATGCGGCCTACCTGGCAAAGATCATTGAGCTGACCAGGCAGGTGAAGAATGGCCCGGGCGGCGCAGCGTATCCCAAGTCCCTCAATACCCCGGCGAAGAAGGCGCTGTATGACAATCTCGGGAAAAACGAGGCGCTGGCGCTGGCGGTGGACGCCGCCGTGCGGGCCAGCAAGCAAGACGACTGGCGCAATAATCCGTTCAAGGTGAAGAAGGTGCTGAACGCCATCAAGCAGGCGCTGGATGGCTTCCCCTTGTCCGACAGCGGTGAAGCCAAGGACGCGCCGGGGGCGCTTCCCGGATCGTTTGCTGGCCTCGAAGACAGTCGTGCGGAGGCAGTTTTGGAACTGGTAAAGAAGCAGAATGAGTATTGAGCCGCGACAAATCACGGTCCGCGGTGTGCGTGTGCAGGTCCTGCGCAAGGACATCAAGAATCTGCACTTGGGCGTGTATCCTCCGCTCGGTCGCGTGCGCGTGGCCGCGCCGTTGCGGGTGAGCGATGAGGCGGTGCGGTTGGCGGTGATCAGCAGGCTCGGCTGGATCAAGCGCCAGCGGGCGAGATTTGCCGCGCAGCCTCGCGAGTCCCCGCGGGAAATGGCGAGCGGAGAAAGTCACTACTTTCTGGGCCGGCGGTATCGCCTGCGAGTCATTGCGAGTGATGGCGCGCCGGCGGTGGCCGTGCGCGGGCGGTTCATCGAACTGCGGGTTCGCGGCGGGCAGGCGCGCTGCCAGCGGGAGGCCGTTTTGGAGCGATGGTATCGGCAGCAACTCAAGGCGCTGATTCCGCCGTTGATCGGGAAGTGGCAACCGATTCTGGGCGTCACCCTCGCGGCATGGGGCGTCAAGAAGATGAAAACCCGTTGGGGCACATGCAACGCGGACGCCCGGCGCATCTGGTTGAATTTGGAGTTGGCAAAGAAGCCAGCACAGTGCCTTGAATACATCGTCGTCCACGAACTCGCCCATCTGATTTCACGGCGTCACGATGAGCGATTCATCGCCGCCCTGAACAAGCACCTGCCCCTGTGGCGGGCGCACCGGGCAGTGTTGAATGCCGCTCCGCTTTCACACAGCGACTGGACGTATTGACATGAGCATTGAGCGGCAAGCACTCCCCCAGAATCCATGAGCATCCAACACAGCGACTCGCGCGTGAGACCTCGGAAGACGCGGTCACCTGGACAGTGGTTCGCTTCCTCCAGGACACCAACCAGATTCAACGGGTTGTTGCCCGGGAAGACGAACTGCAAGCATAAAACGGACTCATTTTCCTATGCCACTGAAACCTTGGCACAAAGTTGTCACCTCGCGCGAGGACCTGCGCGAAGGCAAACCTCTCGACGCCGCCGAATTTGCCGTCCTTTTTGCGCGTGCTGCACTTGAAAAACATGAGGGCCTGATAGCGCCGGGACGTTCGCGTGGAATGGGGCAGGTCGCCACTACACTCGGTTTTGGCACGGGGTCGGACGGAAGCCCTAGCAAACCCGCGCCGCGCCGAGCGCAAAGCCCGCGAAAAAAGTCAGAACTCCGCTCCAGCAGCGGAAGTCGGGCCAAGCCAGATGGAGGTTAAATTATTTGGATAAAAATTTTAGGTGATTTTCTCTTGCGTTTGCGCCCGGGATGATCTACAAGGGATTAAACGTTTGACCCTGGTGATTTATGAAAGAATTTGAAGCTTCCTCTGTTTTTGCGGCGGCGCTGGTCACTGGTCTCTTCCTCGGCCTCGCTCCGGAGATCCGGGCCTCGGTGAGCTACTCGACGCCGGGCGCCACCTACTCGCAGGATTTTGACTCCCTCCCGGCCTCCCCCACAGGCCCTCTGGGAGACAGCCCGCTGGGGTGGATTGACGACACCACGACGCCCGGGACGGGCCAATACAGCCTTTTGGGCTGGTATCTTTATCACCCGCTGGCCGCCGCCGAGGGCGGCGCGAATGGC
Source organism: Verrucomicrobiota bacterium (assembly GCA_039806935.1). Lineage (GTDB taxonomy): Bacteria > Verrucomicrobiota > Verrucomicrobiia > Limisphaerales > UBA8199 > JBDHQH01. The sequence goes on along the minus strand of JBDHQH010000054.1, from coordinate 15,094 downwards.
CATCAGCGCTTTCGGATCATCTATGCTCCGGGGAATGTTGGCTCCTTCTATAGTTTTGGCAGTTCCGGCAGCAGTGACCGCGCCTTGGGAAGCATCGGCGCCAACACGTTGGCTGTTGACGGCGGCGCGATGTACATCGGCCTGCGTTTGCATAACGACACCGGGTTGACGCTGGACAGCTTCACCTTGGGTTACACCGGCGAGCAATGGCGCAACGGCGGCAATACCGAGGGATTGATCTTCATGTGGAGTGTCACGGCCTCGGCCATCAGCGACCCCGATTCCGCGTTCACACGGGAGACAGCTTTGGATTTCGCCGCGCCCGTCAATGGCGGCACGGCGGTATCTTTGAACGGCAATCTGGCGGCCAACCGAGTGGTGATCAGTCCAGTGACGATTTCGGGCATCAACTGGCTGCCGGACACCGACTTGTGGCTGCGCTGGAATGACATTCAGATTCCAAGCACGGACCATGGCCTGGGCATTGACGATCTGGCATTCAGCGCCGCACAGGTTCCTGAACCCTCGAGCCTGGCGTTACTTGGTTTGGGGGTCGCGAGCCTGGGCGCTCTTCGTCGCGCGCGCCGCGCCTGAGGCACACAACCGCTCCTTCATGGCTGCGGTTTACCCGCAGTGTTGTCGCCCCCGACCTGCGGCACGGCGCACCCGAATCAGCGAACCGAAGGACCCAAACGAACAAGGGCCCGCACTACTGCGTGGATCGCTGCCTTCCCCGTTTTTTGATCGGCAGGGCGGTTGAGTCCCCCTAACCTCTGCCGATGCCGATTGCTTTGGCTTTGTCCCCTGGGGGGCGTCTTTATATTGAACCGGAGGAGCACGACGATTCCGGCCTGAACGCGGAGGTTGCCCGACGGTTGGCCGCCGCTTTCGCGGGTTCATCGGCGCAGGGTCTGGAATTGCTGGCGGGTGATCTGTTGCACGAGGCTTTGCCGCCGAGCTTGGTTTTCTGGCGGGGCCTGGCGCAAAGGTTTTTCACCGCGCTGTGCCATCATTCCCAAGCGGAAGACCTCGCGGCGGCCGCGATTCCAAAGCTGACGGCGGCCGAGTGCGCCGCGCTGGCCGAGGCGGCGCCGCCCATGAAAGGCCTCGAGTTTGTGACCGAGCCGGTGCTGGCGCGGATTTGGGGGGAGTTTGAGGAATATGTCCGCGCGGCGGTCGCGGGGACCGCCGGCGGCCCGGCTGCCTACCTGCGCGCCCGCAACGCCGCCTGGCAGGCGGTGGGGCGGGTCACCTTTCATCTGGCCGAGAACAAGCGCAACCCCGCCCATCCGTTCGCGTTCCTGGCCACCTACACACACCGGCTTTCCGCCCAGGGCAAAGTCCAGCACTTGCCGCTGGGCCGGGCGCTGGAGGAATACGCGGGGGCGCGAAACCGCTCCGCGCTGACCGCGCTGCTTTCCCCGGTTCAGCGGGCGGCGGAACATAGCAAGCTGATCCGTGGTTTGCTGGATTCCCGCGCCGTCTTTCACCCACAGATGTGGCGGCCCGACCAGGCCTTCGCCTTCTTGCGCGACATTCCGCTATTCGAGCGGAGCGGTCTCGTGGTACGCATCCCCGACTGGTGGAGAGGAGGCCGTCCGCCCCGGCCGCAAGTCACGGTGCGGATCGGCGAGGCCAAAGGCAAGGCGCTGGGCGCGGACAGCCTGCTGGATTTTCAGGTGCGGCTCAGCCTGGAAGGCGAGCCTCTGACGGAAGCGGAGCTGGAGAGCATCCTTCAGGCGGCCAGCGGATTGGTGTTGCTCAAAGGCAAATGGGTCGAGGTGGATCGCGACCAACTGCAGGAGGTTTTGCGCCACTGGCAGAAAGTCGCCTTGACCGCCGGACCGGGCGGGGTCGGCTTTTTGGAAGGGCTGCGGCTGCTCTCCGGTTTCAACGCGCCTGCGGCGCTCGATTCCGCGGCCGAGAGCGAACGCGCCGCCTGGTCCAGCGTGGTCGCGGGCGCCGCGCTGAGAGAGTTGTTGGAGCAGATGCGGCAGCCGGAGATTTCGGCGGAGTCGGATGCCGGCCCGGAATTACGGGCGACCCTGCGCCCGTACCAGAGAGAAGGCGCCCATTGGCTGTGGTTCATGAACCGCCTCGGCCTCGGGGCGTGTCTGGCCGATGACATGGGCCTGGGCAAGACCGTTCAGGTGCTTTCGTTGCTGCTGGCGCTCAAGCGGGGGCGCGGCCGGGAGCCGGATGATTCCGGCGCCGGCCCCAGCCTGCTGATCCTCCCCGCCTCATTGATCGCGAATTGGAAGGCCGAAATCCAAAGATTCGCTCCGTCGCTTTCGGTTTTTTACGCCCACCCGTCGGAAACCTCCGATGCGGAACTCGCACGGGTCGCCAAAGCCCCGGCGAAGTCCCTGGCGGATCGGGATCTGCTGATCACGAGCTACTCGATGGCCACGCGCCTGGCTTGGCTCAAGCAGGTGAAGTGGCGGATGGTCGCGTTGGACGAGGCGCAAGCGATCAAGAACGCCGGCGCCCGGCAAACCCGCCTGGTGAAGGAACTGCCGGCCCGGCACCGGCTGGCGCTCACCGGCACGCCGATTGAAAACCGGCTGTCTGACCTTTGGTCCTTGTTTGATTTCCTCAATCCGGGCCTGCTCGGCGGAGCGGGCGAGTTCTCCTCCTTCTTGAAGAGCCGCGTTGCGGGCGATCCCGGGCAGTTCGCTCCCTTGCGCCGGCTGGTGCGTCCTTACATTTTGCGCCGGCTCAAGACCGACAAACAGATCATCCGCGACCTGCCGGACAAAACCGAAGTGACCGCCTTTTGCGCGCTCACCCGCCGGCAGGCCGCCTTGTACCAGCAGGCGGTGGCCGAACTGGCGGAACGGCTGGAGAACCCGGAAACCGAAGGCATTCAGCGCCGCGGCGTCATTCTCGCTTTTCTCACCCGCTTCAAGCAGATTTGCAATCATCCCTCCCAATGGCTGGGCGACGGGGCCTATGCGCCCGAGGAGAGCGGCAAATTCGCCCGGCTGCGCGAGATCTGCGCGGAAATCTCCTCGCGCCAGCAAAAAGTCCTGGTGTTCACGCAATACCGCGAAATGACCGCTCCGCTGGCCCGCCATCTCGAAAGCCTTTTCCATCAGCCGGGGCTGATTCTCCACGGGGGCACGGCGGTGGGGAAACGCCAGGCGCTCGTGGATGCGTTTCAGCAAGACGGCGGCCCCCCTTTCTTCGTCCTGTCCCTCAAGGCCGGCGGCACTGGCCTGAACCTCACGGCGGCCTCGCATGTAATTCATTTCGACCGCTGGTGGAACCCCGCCGTGGAAAACCAGGCGACCGACCGGGCATTTCGCATCGGACAAAAAAAGAACGTCCTCGTCCACAAGTTCACCTGTCGGGGCACCCTGGAGGAGCGCATCGACGAAGTCATCGTCAATAAGCGCGCCCTGGCCGAGGATGTGCTCGGCGCGGGAGGCGAGCGGTTGTTCACCGAGATGAGCAACGCCGAACTGCTCCGGTTCGTGAAGCTGGACATCCACGCCACCGCGGACGGCGAGTAGCCCGGAAAAGATTGCGTTTGCTGATTGAACAGCTCGCCGCCGACGGGTATAAACAACCAACGGGATCCCGGACCGACCGGCCTCCCGCAACGAAACGACGCCTGTTTTCTTATGAGCTGGGGATATCGTCAATGGCGGCCTTACGTGCCGGTGGCGCAACGGCGCGCGCGGGCCGCGCGCGAATTGGCCAGGACGGCCAAGAAAAATGGCGTTGCCGCCTCGCCCGTGTTGTTGAACGGACGCCAGATCGCCTCCACCTTTTGGGGGAAAGCCTGGTGCGAAAATCTTGAGGCCTATAGCGACTTCGAAAACCGCCTGCCCCGGGGACGGACGTATGTCCGCAACGGTTCAGTAGTCGATCTGCAAATCAGCCCCGGCCTGGTCTCCGCCCTCGTCTCCGGATCTTCGCTCTACCGGATCCAGGTCCGGATCAAACCCCTGGCGCCGGCGGTCTGGCGATCGATCCAAACGGAATGCGCCGGCCAGATTGATTCCCTCATCGAACTGCTCCAGGGCAAGCTCTCCGCGGCGGTGATGCAAGTCGTCACCCGCCGGGAGCGCGGCCTGTTTCCCACGCCCGCGGAGATCGACCTGGACTGCTCGTGCCCGGACTGGGCTGAGTTGTGCAAGCACGTCGCGGCGTCGCTCTATGGTGTGGGCGCCCGGCTTGATTCCCGCCCCGAGCTGCTCTTCGTTTTGCGCGGGGTGGATCCCGCGGAGCTCATCAGCAAGGCGTCCGCCGCCGAGGCCGTGCGGCAGAGCGCCCCGGCCACGCCGGCCATGAGCGACGCGGAGGTGGCCGATGTCTTCGGGATCGAACTGGCTTCCGAGTCCGCCGCGGCTGCGATGGAGAAAACACCTGCCCCCGTGACCAGCTCGGTCCGCCCGCGCGCAGCCAAACGAAAAACCACCAAAAAGTCGAAAGCCAAACCCCGCGCGCGGAAAGCCACCGCCCGCCGGGCCGGATGAGGAGCTCTCCTCGTTTCGGGCAAGTACCTCGCCCACCGTCCGTAGAGGCCCCCCTCCCGAAACTGAAGAACCCCGAAACTGGTCGTAAACCCCTGGTGTCAAGGGGCTTGTGAGCGCATGTTTGGAAAGTCCGCGTCGGCGGCTGAAAAAAACTCGCCACTCGCTTGACCTCTGGTGTATAAGCGAAGGCGACAGACCAAGAGCGCGGATTGAAGCGACCTATGTCGAAATACAAGATTGCGTGGTTGCCGGGCGACGGGATTGGCATCGAAGTCCTCGAGGCGGCGAGGATCGTTTTGGATCGGCTGGAGTTGGACGCGCAGTACGTCCCGGGCGACATCGGCTGGGAGTTTTGGCGCAGCGAGGGGGACGCTTTTCCGGCGCGGACGGTGGAACTGCTGAAGAACGTGGACGCGGCGCTCTTCGGCGCAATCACCTCGAAACCCGCCCGCAGCGCGGCCGCCGAGCTCGCGCCGGAGCTGCAAGGCAAGGGCCTGACCTACCGCTCTCCCATCGTGCGGATGCGGCAGTTGTTCGATCTTTACATCTGTCTGCGCCCCTGCAAGGCCTATCCGGGGAATCCGCTGAATTTCAAGGAGAACCTGGATCTGGTGGTGTTTCGTGAGAACACCGAGGATCTCTACGCCGGAGTCGAGTTTTCCCCGGTGCCACTGGAGTTGGCCGCGCTGCTGGGCAAACTCGCCAAGCCCTTCGAAGCCTTCGCCAGTCTGCCGCCGGACCAATACGCCGTTTCCTGCAAAATTAACACCCGCGCGGGCTCGGAACGGATTGTCCGCGCCGCGTTTGAATTCGCGCGCCGCCACGGGCGCAAAAAAGTGACCGTGGTGCATAAGGCCAACGTGGTCCGGGCGACCGATGGCTTGTTTCTCGAGGCCGCGCGGGCGGTGGCGCGGGATTATCCGGAGATTCCGCTCGACGACGCCAACATCGACGCGATGACGATGTGGCTGCTGAAGAATCCCTTCCATTACGATGTGCTGGTGGCGCCGAACCTCTACGGGGACATCATCTCCGATCTCGGCGCGCAAATGGTCGGCGGACTGGGCTTCGGCTGCTCGGGGAACCTCGGCGACAAACTGGCGGTGTTCGAACCGACCCACGGCTCCGCGCCCAAATACGCCGGACAGGGCAAGGTAAACCCGATTGCGACGATTTTAGCGGCGAAGATGATGCTGGAATGGCTCGGGGAAACCGGCAAAGCGGCGGCGCTGGAGCAGGCTGTGGCCGGGGTGATCCGCGAGGGCCAGGCGCGCACCTACGACATGCAAGGCCGAAGCACCACGCTGGATATGGCCCGGGCCATCGCCGCGAAACTGTAAAACACCACTCCGCCTCTCCTCCAACTCCTTATGAAAACCAGTTCAGTTCTGCGTAAAGCGATCATGGACCGCCGCGCCGTGACGGTGCCCGGTTGTCACGATGCCTTGAGCGCAAAAATCATCGAAGCCTGCGGCTTCGAGGCCATCCAGATTTCCGGCTACGGCCTGGCCGCGTCGCTGCTCGGCAAGCCCGACGTCGGCCTGGTGCGGATGAAGGACGTGCTGGAGGTAACGTGGAACATCGCTCAAGCGGTGAAGATTCCGGTGATGGCCGACGTGGACACCGGCGGCGGCAACGCGGTGAACGCCGCCTGGATCACCGAGCGGCTCATCGCCATGGGGGTGGCCGGCATGAATCTCGAGGATCAAGTGTTTCCGAAACGTTGCGGCCACATGGCCGGCAAAGAGGTGATCTCCGCGGAGGAAATGGCCGGCAAGATCAGGGCCTGCGCGGAAGTCCGCAACCGCCTCGATCCGGAGTTTATCATCAACGCGCGCACGGACGTCTTCGCCTCCCAGGGCCTCAACGAAGCGATCCGCCGCTGCAATCTCTACCTCGAGTCCGGCGCGGATCTGGGGTTCATCGACGGCATCAAAACCAAAGCCGACATTCAGAGCGCGATCGGCCGGCTCGAGGGCCCGCTTTCCGTCAATCTGATGGACGCCATCTCAGGCATGAAGACCGAGCTGGTGCCGATTCCCGAGCTGGCCCGCATGGGCGTGGGCCGCGTATCCATTCCCGTGGCTTCCTGCATGGTGGCGCACCGGGCACTCGCCAGCTTTTTCACCGCTCTGAAAAACTCCCCCACCGGCATCCTGGCCGGACAAACGCAGTGGGCCTCCTCCTTCGAGGAATTCACCGACCTCGTCGGCCTCAAGGAATACCGCGCGCTCGAGGACCAGTACCTCCCGCGCGAGCGCGTCCAGGCCAAGTACGCCGGCGCGGGGAAAATCGTTGGATAACCATCGCGCCCCGCTCCATCCCAGGCCAAGCATGACCACCGTCCAGAAAATCCTCGCCCGCGCCGCGGGTCTGCCCGCGGTGCAAGTGGGCGACGTCGTGGAACCTGAAGTCGATCTAGCCATGTCGCATGAAAACGCGGCCCTGGTGATCAATCAGTTCAACGAAATCTACCAAGGCACTCCGTTGACTCCCCGGATTTGGGATCCGAGCCGGGTCGCGGTGATTTTTGATCATCGCGTCCCCGCCGAATCCGCCAAAACCGCCTCGAACCAGAAGAAAGTGCGCGATTTCGTCGGCCGCCAGAGCGTCGCCAAGTTTCATGACGTGCGCGGCGACATCGGCGGCATCTGCCATCAAATCCTGCCGGAGAGCGGTTACGTGCGCCCGGGCATGGTCGTGGTGGGCACCGATTCACACACCACCAGCCATGGCGCGCTGGGCGCTTTCGCCTTTGGCATCGGGGCCACGGAGATGGCCAGCGTCTGGGCGCTGGGCATCGCGTTGAATGTCGAAGTGCCGCCGACCATCAAGGTCGTGGTGAAAGGGCGATTTTCCAAGTGCGTCGGCCCGAAAGACCTGATCCTTCATCTCATCGGAAAGATCTCGGCCCAGGGCGCCAATTTCAAAGTGCTCGAGTTTCACGGCCCCACCATCGAGAAGATGTCCACCTCGGGCCGGCTGGTGCTCTGCAATATGTCCGTCGAGGCCGGCGCCACCGCGGGGCTGGTTCCGGCGGACCGGGAGACCGAGCGCTACCTGCGCGAGGAAGCGGGCGTGGCCGATCCCCTCGAGTTCGTCGGGCCGGATCCGGACGCCCAATACGAACGGGTGATCGAAATCAATGTCGCCAAGCTGGCGCCCCAAATCGCCTGCCCGCATACAGTGGATAATGTCAAGCCGATCGACGAGGTCGCCGGCAAAAAGGTCCAGCAGATCGTCATCGGCTCCTGCACCAATGGACGGCTGGATGATCTCGCTGCCGCCGCGAAAATCCTGAAAGATCGCAAGGTCGCCACCGGCACCCGCATGTTGGTCTTTCCCGCCTCCGGGAAAATTTTCCGCCAGGCCCTGGCCAAGGGCTACATTGGCACGTTCATGCAGGCCGGCGCAGTGGTGATGAACCCCGGCTGCGGCCCCTGTCTCGGCATTCACGAGGGCGCGCTGGGCGACGGCGAAACCGCCCTCTCCACCACCAACCGCAACTTTAAGGGCCGGATGGGCAATCCCAACTCCGAAGTTTATCTCTGCTCCCCCGTCGTGGCCGCCGCCTCGGCGGTCGCCGGAGCCATCACCGACCCACGGACGAAAGGTTTTTGATATGGCTATCGTGGCGCGCCAAGTCGGCAACGACATCTCCACCGACGTGATCTACCCGGGCCGGTACATGGCCACCGTGCTCCCGACGGAAACCCCGCAGTTTGCCTTCGCCGACGACCCGGTGTTCAACGCGCAGTTAAAGGCGCGCCAGGCGGCTCCCGGCAGCATCCTGCTAGGCGGCGAAAACTTTGGTTGCGGCTCCTCCCGCGAGCAGGCGGTTTCCTGTCTCAAGGGCCACGAATTGATCATCGTGGCGCGCAGTTTCGCGCGCATCTTTCTCCAAAATGGAATCAACCTGGGACTTCGGATGGTGGTTTGTCCGGGCATCGAAGCCTCCGAAGGGGACGAGTTGGAAATTGCCGCGGATAAAATCATCAATCACGCCACCGGACGGGAATACCCGACCCAGCCCATGCCCCCTTCCCGGCAGGGGATCATCGATGCCGGCGGCCTGATCGCCTACACGCGCAAACGCCTGTTGGCCAGCGCCCAGGCGGCGCGTGGTTGAACGCCTGAAGCATCGGCGACGCGGGTCGAAGCCGCTCGCCGATCCCGCTCGCGGAGATTCAGTTCCCCTCCTTTGGAAGAGGGCCGGCGGCGGGGTTTTTCCCGGGAAAGCTCCTTACCCTCGAAACCGCGGCAACCATTCCTCCAGCAGATACCGGCAATTCAGAACTTTCTCCATCAAATCGGCGGGAACATAGAAGTAGTGATTCGAGGCCTCGAAGCCGAGCCGTGAATCCCGGCATTGCAAATCGTACAAGCGCCGCGCCCACCGGATTTCCTCGCGCAAAATGCGCTCCAGGGCCGCGAGGATGGGCGCCGTGCCGGAAGCCGTTTTAGCCTCCGCCAGAGCCCGCCGCGCCATCACAAAGCGCGTCTGGTTGGCCACGCTGCGGAAATGCAGCATGGCCGCCTCCGCCACCCGGCATTCCGCGGCAAAGGCGCGGCGCTGCCCGGCGGAACCCGCCGCCGCCCGATCCCGAGCGGTGTGTTGCAGGCGATCCAGCGCCGCCTGAAACCCTTCCGCCATTTTTTCAAATTGGCGGGCGAAGATTTCCGGCGGATAGACGGCGCGCCAGCGATCCAGGTCATCGTAGGGAAAGCCCACCATCGTCGCCTGACAACCGGTTGGCTCGGGCCAAAGCAAATTGGCCGGACCCAATTGTTGCGGCGCGGAATACATCACACCGATGTGATAGGGATACTCGGCAAAAGCCGCGCTGAACTCACGCCAGGCGGTCACCACCAACGGCGCCAGCCCCGCGCCAAAACGGCGCGCCGCCACCCGCCGCAGGGCCTCCTCAGCGGAACCGCCGGCCAACACCTCGGAAACGACCTCTACATTCGGCGAGGGATACCCGCCCAGCGTCCAGCCCAGCATCAGTCCCCCGACCTCCATGCCGCGAAGATTCTCCGCGTGCTGGGCCACACTCGCCACCGCCGGGATATAGGGCACCGCCGCCAGTTCCCATGTGTTGCCAGCCTGAATCTTGGCGAGCGTCTCCAGGCCGCGCTCCCGCGCCAACTGCCAGTGCCGCCGCGCGCGCGGCCCCGGCCCGACCGCCGAAATCGAATACTCCCCCACCTCCGCTTTCACGCCGCCGCGATGCAAGGGCAGCCGCCATTCGCTCACACTCATCAACGCGACCGGCTTTGGCAATTGCTCAATCACTTCCCCCGCCCAGGCGTCGTTCCAGCCCCAATCCCAGGCGATGAGCCGCGCCCCCGAGCCGGACCTTTCCATCCCCTCGTGGAACAGGGTGTTCACCTCGGCAATGACTTCCGCCGGTGACCGCTTCGCGCAACGCGGGCACGACGCCCCCCGGCCGTGCGACCAGCAGTTGGTCTGGTTCTCCGAGGCGGTGATGGTGAAAAACCCGCCCAACTCCGGCGCCGCCCGGCACACGGCAGCGACTGCCTCAGCCAGATACCTTTTCACTTCGGGCGCGCTGGTGCAAAGCGACGCGTGGTCGCCCTCGACAGCGCCCCGCAGCTCCGGACGCGTCTGATAAAAACTCAGCGGCAAAGCGCGCGGCTCGTTCAAATATAAAAACACCCGCATCCCGTGATCGGCCGCCCGCGCAACCAGTTTGCGCAGGTTCTTCAGCCGGGTTTCGTAACGCGCGCTGCGCTCCGGCTCCCACGGAAACGGCGCGAGTTTGCAAAGCACGGCTGGCAGCCACACGCCCGTAACTCCCGCTCGAGCCAGCCGCTCCAGCAAACCGTCGGGATAGGGATCACTCCCGGTTTCCAGCAACGGATCGCCGTACAGCGCGAAGTAGGAGTAACAGAACTTCAGCCGCCCGGCGGACGCCGGCCGTTCTCCCTTCCCGCTCCGGCTGGAAAGATCCGCCACAAAAGCGAAGAGCGGTTCCCTATCCGCCGGTTCACCGCTCGCGAATTCCTCTCCCATCACGCGCGCCACCCGGCGCTCGCCCGCCAGCGCGATTTCATCGGGCGCCTCGTAGCGCAGCCGCGCGCAGTCCGGCTTGAGGCTGCCCAGCTTGATATAAAGAAAATCGTCCTCGCGCAGCGTGTACGCCAGCTCCTCCGCGCTCCAGCCCAACAAGGCGAGCAACTGATCATACGGCAGCAAATGCCAGTTGCGTTTGATCACGGTGATATACGAGCGCCGCCGCTGGTCTGCGGTGATCCGCGGCGGGTCGCCCAGCCCCATGGCGCGGCCCATGCGGACCAGGTCCGCCGTCCGAGCGCCGACCACCCGGGCTAGCGTGGCCACCGGCGCCAACGACCAGTTGCGCCACACAAACGCATGCAATCGACTCGGAAAATGCGGCAGCGGGACCGGCGGCGGCGCGACGCCTTGCGGCAGCTCCGCAATCGATCTGGCCGGCGGCGAAAAATCCGCCGCCAGCCCCGTGCGCTCGAACCCGGTGAACGCCACGCCTCCGGCCAGAGTGGCGGCCCACTTGAGAAAGTCGCGGCGCGACGGCGCGGTGAAAGCGCCGGCGCGGCCCACACGAAACGGTTGAAGCGGCGCCGTCATGCCGGCAGCTTAGGTAACCGCTCGCCCACGCGCAAGGAAGGGCCTGAGGCGAGATAGGCGGTGGTTAAATCCGCCCGGCCAGCGGCCGCGTGCCTCGGCGCATAAAGGGAATTCCCCTCCCAGATGAGCGTGTTGCCTCACGGGAAAATACTGCCGGAGACCGGTGATTGGGAGAATGGCCTCAGGCCGATCCATCTTGACCTCGCTCAAGCGTGAAGCAGTATTAAACAGTTGCTCCGTGCCGGTGTGGCGAAATGGCAGACGCACAGGACTTAAAATCCTGGGGCCTTTAAAAGCCGTGTGGGTTCGAGTCCCACCACCGGTACCAACGCGTCCTTCATGGGAAAATCGGCGGATTTCCCCTCCGCCGCCATTCACAATGGAGGCGAGGTGGATTCGGGCCGGGGTCGAGGTCGTAGAGCGGGGATGGGCGGGGGCCGCGAGTCCATTTCGCTGTTTGGCAAGCGACTTGCAACCGGACAAGGGTGCCAATGCAGTACTCTGCCGGTTGGAAACGAGCTTTGCGCGTAAGACCCGCGTTACGCTGGGCTTTTGGAGTGATCGTGGCCGCCCTGGTGGGGGTCGGGGCGGGACGCACGGTGATCGCAAATTTGTCAGGAAGTGTCTCAGTTGTGGACGGTTTGAGCATGGCGCCCAATTTTCAGCCTGGCGAGCGGATTTACACGGCGCCGATCACCGGACGGCTCGAACGAGGCGCCGTGGTGCTGGTCAACGACGGCAGCCGGGAATTTGCGTTGAAGCGCGTCGTTGGCCTGCCCAACGAGACGGTCATTCTGTGGCGCGGTTATGTGTTCATCAATCGGCGGCTGCTGCGTGAGCCGTATCTGCCGCGGCTCACCTTTACGCATCCAGACCAGCGCAATGACCGGTTGGTTTTTGAACTGGGCCCGGACCAATATTTCGTCATGGGAGATAACCGGGTGTGCAGCACCGACAGCCGTCTTTACGGGCCGATTGAACGCAACCAGATTCGCAGCCGGGTGCCGGCGCAACCCGGGGCGCCGCAACCGGCCCTCGAGAAATTCACTTTGCCACAAACCGGCAAACGCACCATCCGTTCGCTCGAGCTGGCGGATGAATCCGCGTTGATGGCGCGGTCCAGGTAGGCGGGCCGGAGGGCACGGCACGGCGTGGCCCCGGCGCCGCTCCGCAGGCGGAGCTTTCCGAACTCACCCGACGCCAGTTTACGTACTTTTGCGGAATTGTCTGATCCGCTCATTTCATTCACTCTTATCGCGAGCCTTAGGTGGGGTGATTGGCCACTGGTCGAGACACAATCCACCAAAAGCAGGCCGACATGGAATGGCAAAGCACAGGCAATTGGATTGGGTGGATGCGGATATCAGCAAAAGGGGGGATCCCGGCCTTTTGCCCACCCCCTTGCGGATCCCTCTCAGGAAAGGAAAAATTATGTGGTCAATAATTCAGCGTTTTCTCCCTGTCGCGTTCATTTTAGGTTTATGGGCGCCCGCGCCGGCGCGGGCGGGATTGACCCTGCAACTCCAAACCAGTCGTTGGGGCGCGGAAGGATATTATTTTTACGTCTGGCTCGCCTCGAACAATGTGGCGCCCGCATACCCGCTGGGAAGTTACCTGGTGACCTCGTGGCAATACCCCACCAACGGCTGTTCGTCGTGGTCTGAGGCCGACGAGAACGGCATTCAGGGCCGCAGCGGCGGGGCGTGGTTTTACACGGACTACGGCGCGATGATGGCGGGGCTCACGAACGGGAATTGGTCCGTTTACGTGACCAATGGGGGAAACGTGGCCACGTATCATTTTTCCGTGGATGCGTCCGGCCTTTCCCCGGAGACATTCGGCTCGCGAGGGGTGAGGGTCTTATATCCGAATCTGGATGAGGGGAACGGGATGAATGTGCCGCGCCAGCCGGAGTGCGTCTGGGAGGGGCCCGAAAATTGGAGCGGGAGTTTGTCCGCTTCGCTTGACAGGATTGACAGCAACGGCGACTCGATCTACGTGGATTCGATCGGCCTGTCGCCAGAGGAAACGAGCTGGACTCCTTCCGTGCCATTGGCGCCCGGGAGCACCAACACCCTCTACGTGACCTATTCCAGCAACATCACGGGTTTGATCACCACCACGACGCCGGTGGATGCGGGCGCGAACCCCCTTTCCGGCTGGTCGGATGCGACCACTGCTTACGTCACCCACCAGGCAAATTTCGTGGTACAATCCGCCGCCGGGGGAGGCGACTCGGGCCACTCGCTGATCGCCTTTTGGGGATTTGACGAGGGCAATTGGTGGACGTCGGATTTGTCCGGGAACGGCTACGACATTGGGGGCGCCGGTTGGATTTCGGCCATGCCGGAGAGCAGTGCGGACGCGCGGTTCGGGGCCGGTGCGATCGAGTTTTTTGGCGGCGGCTGGCTCAGTCCGCCGACGAATCTGGTCTCCATTCTGGCCCGGAGCTTTTCGGTTTCGCTGTGGCTGAAGACGTCGGATCTGGTGGGGAACGCGACGGATTCCGCGAGTGACGGAGCCGGGGTTTTCGCGGGCAATACCGACCAGGTCATTCCGGTGGCGATTACGGGAGGGCGGGTGGCTTTCGGCACGGGCGGATGGGATCAACCCGAGGAGACTCTCCATTCCAGCCTGGAGGTGAACACCGGGGAGTACACACATGTGGTGGTCACCCGCGACCAGCGGACTGGAGAAAAGAAGATTTACGTGAACGGCGCGCTGGATGCGAGCGGTTCCGGCGTGGCGGGGGTTTTGGCGAGCGACTACTCCAGCCCGGAACTCTGGCTGGGGATGAACCGGAATTTCAACGGCGGCTTTGTCGGCTGGCTGGACCAGGTGCAGATTTATTCGGGGGTGCTGGGGGCGGACGAGGTGGCCTATCTTTTCGGCAACCCGGGAGGATCGGCGCCGGACACCGGTTCCGGGCTGTGGGCGCGTTATGATTTTGACGAAGGCGTGGCGCTGGCCGCCGATGTGTCGGGGAATGGTAACGATCTGGCGGCCAAGGGCGATTTTGGCGGCAGCGGCCCCGAGGTCACCGCCGTCGCGGCGGCTGGAGCGGGCGCGGTTTATTTCGACGGCGCCAGTTATCTGAGCGCGCCGGCGAATCTGTTGCACCCGCTGGCCCGGAGCTTTTCTCTCTCCCTGTGGGTCAAGACGAGCCAGAGCATGGGCTCGCTGTATGATCCGGCGGCCGCTGGCGCGGCGGTGGTTTCCGCGGATTGCGCAAGAGCGGATGCGCGCGATCTCGTTCCGGTCGCCCTCACCGGCGGCCAGGTGGCCTTCGCCACCAGTGATGGGTATAGCACCGATACCTTGTACTCGTACGGCACGGTCAACGACAATGCCTGGCATCACCTCACGGTGACGCGGGACCGGGAGAGCGGGGAGAAGCGAATTTACATTGACGGTTATCACGACGGTAGCCAGTGGTCCACCGTCGATCTGCTGGACGGTCCGCGCCTGATTACCCTCGGGGCTCGGGCCGACGCGGATAATCCGGATGTCGCGAGCCCCGGCCTAAGCGGGGAAAACGGCTACGAGGGCTACCTCGATGAGGTCCAGGTGTACCAGCGGGTTCTTTCCGAGGAGGAGGTGCTTTGGCTGGCGCAACATCCGGGGGAGACGCTGGGAGGCACGGGGGCGGAATTCAACGACGCGCTGAACACGGTGGGATGGGCCTGGCTGACCGGGGGAGACCGACCCTGGGGTGTGCAAAGCACGAACACGCACGACGGCGTGCTGGCCGCGGTGGCCGGGCCGCTTTCGTCGGGCCAGGAATCCTGGCTGCAAACCACCGTTTCGGGCCCGGGCACGTTGAGCTTCTGGTGGTCGTTCGAAGGCTGGAGCGGCGAGGGGGAGCCGATCGACTACTCGGGCTGGGCCTTGGAGTATCGGATTGACGACTCGGGTTACGGCTACACCTACGCGAGCTTCCCCTGGGAGCCGCGGGGTGGGGTTTTCATTCCTCCCGGAC
>JBDHQH010000206.1:0-3510 GCA_039806935.1 Verrucomicrobiota bacterium | reverse complement strand
CCGATCAGACACTCCGGGCAATCATGCCCAACCCTCGAGCGCGAGATCCCGTCCATCCAAACGAAGCAACTCTAAAACGATCGCAGAGGATTCTCGATCATCTGGTACGGCCCATCGCCAACGATCCGCCGAACCCCGACTGGCGCCGGCGGGATGCGGCGTCGCTGGAGGAGACGTCCCCGTAATTTATCCGCAGATTGCCCAATGGCCATCCGCGGTGTCCAGCAACGGGGCACAGAAGCAAGCTTCAGTGCGACGGGTCCGCGGCGGCGGATTTCTGGTCGCGGATGGTCAACATGAGCAACCCGCCGATGGCGCCGAAAGGCGCCATGAAATAGAAGTAGTTGCCCAGGCTTTGATCGAGTTTTTGGCCGAGAAAATAGCCCGCGAGGCTGCCGCCGAAGTATTGGAACGAGTCAATGAGACCCAGGGCGAAACCGGCCATGTGGCGGCCGCCCAAATCCATGGGCGCGGCTGATCCCAGGATCGAGTGCGTCGAGTTCGCGGTGAACGAGATCAAGACCAGGAAGAAAATCGCGGCGCTCACGCCCGAGAATTGCGCCGCCAAAAGGATGATCGCGGTCTCCAGAAAATAGAGCAGCGCGGCCACGGGCGCGCGCCGCCCTTTGAACAGCGTGTCCGAGACATAGCCGGCCATCAGCGATCCGGCCGAGGCGACGAAGGGGATGAGGAAGGCGAGGAATTGGAACTGCGCCGACTGCATGTCCACGTGGTAGCGGTCTTGCATGTAGCGGGGAAACCATTGATCCACGGCCTGGCGCACCGCTCCCGTGCAGGCATAGGCGCAGGCGGTGATCCAGACGGCCGGGTTGCTCAAAATCGTCCGCATCACCAACCCGACCTGGGCGGTCATGCCGCCCGGTTTCGGGGCCGGGCCCGCGCCGGGAATGACATTGGGGAAGCCGGCCTCCTCGGGCGTTTCCTTGACCGTCAGCGCCATGCCGACGGCGACGAGGGCGCAAATCACGGAGGGAGTCCAGAATAGCCAGCGCCAATGCAGCGGACCGATCTGCACCAATCCGAAAACGGTGAATCCGGCCAGGAGGGCCGGCCCCAGCGTGAAAATGCCGAAGCGTCCCAGATTGATCATGAACCCGAAAATGCCAGAGAACCGCCCCCGTTCCCGGCGCTGGAACCAGGCGGTGTTAATCTTCACCATGCCGGGCGCCCCGAACGCCTGCAAATAACCATCCAGGCCGCGAACGGCGACAAACAAGGCGAGCAGACGAACAAAGAATTCTCCCTGACCGAACCAGGGGATGCGAATGCCCCAGACCTGGTTGATCTGGGTCGCGCCCAACAGCGAGATCGCGCCAAATAGTATGTTCATCAGCACCGTCCCCCCCGCGCCGATGAGCATCGCGCGCTTGCCCCCGAAGCGGTCGGTCAGCAAACCGTTGATGATCTGTCCGCAGGCGTAGGCCAGCAGGGCCGTGGTGATGATCGAGCCCATGTCCGCCCGCGAAAAACCGTATTCCGCGCTGATCGCCTTGTTGGCGATCGAGAAGTTGTACCTGCACATGTAAAAGCAGGTGTACAACAAGCCGAGAAATCCCCAGTTCAACCCGCGGCGGCGGCGGAAACCGGCCGGATACTGGAACCTCGAGGAACCCGCGGCAGCGGAATCAGACGTGGAACTCATTGACCGGGAACGAGGAGCGCTGCTGTTGAATGCGTTTACTCAAGCCGTTAAGAAATACGCGGCGGCAGGCGGCGCGTCAAAACTATAACGAACGTCCGAACGTCCGCGAAAGGCCGCTCTCGGCGCGCAAGCGGGCGGTCCGTCGTCGAGGCAACTGGCACGTCATGTGCTGGAAAATCAGCCATGCTGGACGTAACGCTGAGCATCATGGCCCTGATCGCCGGGGGATTCACGTTGGAGTTGTTTACCTCCCCGCGCCCGGAGGGCGAGAGCCCGGAACCGGTGATGAACGAAGCGTTGTCCGAGGCGGATCGGGCGCTCTGGTGCAACCCCAGTTAACGAGTTGATCCGCCCCCAGGCTTAATCTTCCGGGGACGGAAGACGAGATGGTCCGGCCCACGCTGATCGTGTGCCGGGAAACCATCTGTGAAAGGCCCCCGCCGGCCAGGCGAAACCGTTGCGAAATCCGCGTGTCGCAACCGCCGCCGGGCGGGGGCCTGTTGTTTTGGCGCGCGAATCCTGTAGGAAGGAATTAACCGCGAATAATCGCGGACAAGCTCGAATCGGAAACAGATAAAAAGCACTTTTTTATTGGTTTTCATCGGGTTCATTGGTGGTTCAAAGCCCTGGGTTTGGCGGCGGGGCTGAAGGTGCCGCCTCCCGTCCAGGGCTGAAATGGCAAAAACGTCTTCCTCCGCACCATTTCTCCTCGAGACGCGGGCACGCCCCGGACGCCTGGGCCGGGCGTCCCACCCGATGCAGCCTGAAGGCTGCGACTACCGAAAAGGTCCAGAGCAGGGGGCTTTCCGATCAGACACTCGGGATGTCCACAACCTTCAGGTTGCGTTCCCCGCCCCACCCGGACGCCGACGCGAGGCTGGTCGTTTCGCTGAAACGTCCCAGTTCCCGGATGTTCCGCGGCTCGCGCAAATCCGTTGCGCCAGCCTCTGCCCGGCCTTCATAATACGCCATTATGTTGCGCCGTCGTCATGGCCGCTGGCCCGGCCTTATCCTCGGCCTCGCGGTTATTCTGGTGATACTGCGCTGGTTCGAGCGCCATCAGGTCTATCATCCCTCGCGGACCATGCGGGCGGACGGCTCGGAACTGGGCCGTCCGGTCGAGACTGCCTCGATCCAGACCGCGGACGGCATCGCGCTCCACGGCTGGTTCTTCCCGCCTGACCCCGACTCCGCGCGGAAAACCCAGGTGATTCTTTACTGTCATGGAAACGGCGGCAATATCAGCGATCGTCTCGAAATCTGTCAGGCCATCCTCACCACCGGTGTTGGGGTGCTGCTATTCGATTACCGCGGTTACGGGCGGAGCGCCGGGCGGCCGCGTGAGGCTGGCACGTATCGCGACGCGGAGGCGGCTTTTGACTGGCTCACTTCCCGCGGGTTCACCAACGTCATCGGCTTCGGCGAATCCCTCGGTGGCGGGGTGGCCGCCGAGTTGGCCTTGCGGCGGCCGCTCGCCGGCCTCGCGCTCCAGAGCACCTTCACCAGCATCCCGGACGTCGGCGCTGAGCTCTTCCCCTGGCTGCCGGTGCGTTGGCTCGCGCGCATCCGTTACGAGACGCTTCACAAACTTCCGCGCATCCATGTCCCCGTGCTGATCCTGCACAGCCCTGAGGACCGGTTGGTAGGTTACCATCACGCGCGCCGGAACTTCGCCGCCGCCAACAAGCCCAAAATCTTCCGTGATCTCGAAGGAGGACACAACGATCCGCTGGCCAACTCCGATCGGTTCCTCGAAGCCGTGGTGGAATTGTTGAACCAAGTCTCTCCGTGAGGACTTCCCGGGCGGGAGCCCGGACGCTCCGGCCGGGAATCCTCGTGTTGTCGCA
>JBDHQH010000205.1:0-3548 GCA_039806935.1 Verrucomicrobiota bacterium | reverse complement strand
TGGCGGTAATTCCCGGCGTCCGGCGCGGATGATCGCCATCGTTTAGCCGCGGCTTAATCCTGGGCCGCCGGACCGGCGCGACATGAGCGCCTCAATTTCGTCCGCTTCCAGCGGGATGTCCGCCATCAAGTCCTCGTTCCCGCCCTCGCGCACCACGATGTTGTTTTCCAGCCGCACGGCGAAACCTTCCTCGGGAATATAAATTCCCGGCTCGACCGTCAGCACCCAGCCGGGCTGAATCGGCTGCCGGGCCAGGCTGACATCGTGAACATCCAGGCCCAGGGGATGGCCGATGCCATGCATGAAGAAGCGCTTGAGGGCCGGCTTCTCCGGATCTTGTTTGCGAAGGCCGGCGGATTTCAGCAAGCCCAGCGCCAGCAACTCCTCCTGCATCAACGCCTCGGCATGCTTTTGCCAGTCGCGCATGAGCTTGCCCGGCGTGGCCTCGCGAATACACGCGCGCAACACTTTCAGCACCGCTTCATAAACCTCCCGCTGGCGTCGGGTGAAGCGTCCGCTCACCGGCACGGTGCGGGTGAGATCCGAATTGTAGTTGGCGTAGGAGGCGGCCGCGTCCAGCAGCAGCAAATCGCCCGCCCGGCAGGGCTGGTCATTCTGGGTATAATGCAGCACGCAGGCGTTCTTGCCGGAGGCGAGGATCGGGGCATAGGCAAAGTTACCGCCGCGCCGGATGAATTCCCGGGCCAGTTCGGCCTCCAGCTCCATCTCATTGACCCCCGGCTTGAGCGTCCGGCACAGGCGCAGGAAACCCGCCCTGGTAGCGGCGCAGGCGGCGCGGATCAAGTCCAACTCACGCTCGGACTTCACCGCCCGCAACTGATGCAGCAAGGGCGCCAGACGCCGATACTCATGCAGCGGATAGCGTTCCCGGGTCGCGCGCACGAAGCGAGCCTCGCGGGTCTCCACCTCGATCACCGCGCGCGGATGCTCGTTGGTGTTTAAAAAAACGCGTTCGCACTCGCACATCAGCCGGTGGAAGAGCGCGGGGAATTCCGCGGCCCACTCGACTTTCCGCAGCCCCGAGATTCCGCGCGCCTCCTCTTTCGTGAGCTTGTGCCCCTCCCAGATCGCGAGGCGTTCGCTGGTCTCGCGCACAAACAGAATTTCCCGGTGGGCCTCGTCCAGCGCGCCGGGAAAGAGCACCAGAATGGTTTCCTCCTGGTCGATGCCGGTGAGATAGAAGAGGTCGGAGCTCTGCCGGAAGGGCAGTGTGCCGTCGGCGTTCGCCGGCAGGACATCATTCGCGTTGAGCACCGCCAGCGAGCCGGGCGGCAGCAGTTGCATCAGCCGCTCCCGGTTCTCACGGAACAATTGCGCATCAATCGGACGGTAACGCATCCCCATTCGTTACACCAACCCGCCCGCGCCGTCAGCGGAATTCTGCCCCCGGCCCACGGATTCCCGCGCCGGGTCGGGTTGCTTCGCCCGGGATCGTGCTTTACGGATAGGACACAATGATGACGGATACCCCTCCAACAATTGTGATTGTGGGCGGCGGCTTCGGTGGTGTGAAGTGCGCCGAGGTGCTCGGCCGGAAGCTCGAAGGCGCTCGAGTGGTGCTCTTCAACCGTGAAAACCACCTGGTCTTCAGTCCCCTGCTCGCCGAGGTGGTCGGCTCCTCGATCGATGCTTTGGATGTGATCGTGCCCCTGCGCCAATTGTTGCCGCGCGTGTTTTGCCGCACCGAGGAGGTGCGCGCCATCGATTGCCAGCGGCACGAAGTCGAGTTCCTGGGCGAGCGCGGACGCCCCGCCCGAATGCGATACGATCATTTGGTCCTCGCTTGCGGCAGCCGCACAAACCTGAATGTCGTGCCGGGCATGGCCGACCACGCGTTCCCGCTTAAATCCGTCGGCGACGCCGCCACCCTCCGCTCGCATATCATGGAGCAGTTCGAGGCCGCCGAAGTGGCCGCCACTCCGGAACGACGGCGCTGGCACCTCACTTTTTTGGTGGTGGGCGGCGGTTACAGCGGGGTGGAAGCCGCCGGTGAAATCAATGATCTTGCCCGTGGAAGCGCCAAATACTTCCGCACCTGGAATCCCAGAGACATTAACGTCACGCTGATCCATTCACGCGACGAAATCCTCCCCGAAATCAGTTCGCCGCTCAGAAAATTCGCCCGCCGCAAAATGGAACGTGCCGGCGTGACCATGCGGCTCGAATCCCGAGTGATGTCGGCCACCGCCGAAGGCGTGTTGCTGTCCGACGGAAGCTTCCTTTCCGGCGGAACAATCGTCTGCACCATCGGAAACTCCAGCGCGCTGCTGGCGGCGCGTCTGGAGGCGCCCAAACAAAAGGATCGGCTGGTTACACGCCCCGATCTGCGGCTGGCAACCTGTGAAAACGTCTGGGCTATCGGCGACACTGCCTGGAGCATAAATGCCGCCACTGGCCAGCCCTGCCCCACCACCGGCCAATTCGCCGAACGCCAGGGCCGTCAATGCGCTGAAAACATCGTGCGGATGCTCCGCGGCAAACCCACCCGTCCATTCCGCTTCAAGCAATTGGGCGAACTCTGCTCGATCGGCGGCCACTCGGCAGTGGCGGATCTTTTCGGCCTCCAGATCTCAGGCTTCCTCGCCTGGTTTCTCTGGCGCGGCATCTACTTCTGGAAGCTTCCCACGCTCGGACGCAAGCTCCAGGTCGGATTCGATTGGGCCTCCCTGCTCGTCTTTCCACGCGATCTGGCCCACATCCGCACGGAAGAGACCGGCCGCGTGACGCATGCCCATTACGAGCCAGGCAATTTCATCTTCCGCCGCGGGGATCCTCCCGCCAACTTCTATGTCCTGGAAAAAGGCGAGGTCGAAATCGTGCGCGAGACGGATACCGGCGATGGCGAAATCGTCAGCATCCTGGGTCCCGGCAGCTTTTTCGGAGAGCGCGCGCTGATTGGCGACCGCCCCCGGGTGATGTCAGCGCGGGCCCGCACCCCCATCGAGGTCCTGATCATGGGAAAGAATGTCTTCTCTCAAATCTCCGCGGCGCTGACTCCCCTGCGTGATGCCCTGGCGCACACCCTGAACCGCCGCACCATGGATGTCTGGAAAGATCGCCCGCAGGTCTATGAGCTGCTCCGGGCCACCCGAGCTCGCGCGTTGATGGAGCCCGCGCCGGGACCGTTCCTGAAACCGGAGCACACTTTGCGGCAAGCAGGTCAGGAGTTTATCTCCAGCGGCAATGAGTTCTTCTTTGTCTCCGGAGAGGACGGGACGTTGTCAGGCGTGGTCACCATCACCGACCTCATGCGGGCGCGGCCGGATACAACCGGCGAAGAAACGCGGGTCGCCGCTTTCATGACCCCGAAGCCGGTCGCGGTTTCGCCCGATGACACCTGCGAAGTCGTTGCGGCCGTGCTGCGCGAGTACCGCCTGAAGAATCTCCCAGTCGTGGATGCGAATCGAAAAATCCTCGGGGTGATCCGCGTTCGACGATTGATGGCGTTCGTGCTCCAGCGCCTTCCCGCGGCGACCGCCAGCCCGGTCTCGTCGGCTTGATGGGAATCCGGGCAGTGCGAGTTAGTG
>JBDHQH010000053.1:0-22056 GCA_039806935.1 Verrucomicrobiota bacterium | reverse complement strand
CCTAAAGGCTGCGGCTACATCCCGAGTGTCTGATCGGGAGTCCCCATGTAGTCGCAGCCTTCAGGCTGCGTCGGGCGTCCGCGCCAGACGGGGAACGCAGCCTGAAGGCTGCGGCTACATCCCGAATGTCTGATCGGAAATCCCCCTGTAGCCGCAGCCTTCAGGCTGCGTCGGCGTCCGCGCCAGACAGGGAGCGCAGCCTGAAGGCTGCGGCTACATCCGGAGTGTCCAATCGGAAATCCCCATGTAGTCGCAGCCTTCAGGCTGCGTCGGGCGTCCGCGCCAGCCGGGGAGCGCAGCCTGAAGGCTGCGGCTACATCCGGAGCGGGCATCCTGCCCGCACGGGCGTGGCGCTTACGCACCCTCGCGAATCCAAAGACTGCGGAAGGTCCGACGCGCGGCCGACTTCTGGTTTTTAAAGAACCGCCCATCGTCGCTCAGGATTTGAAATTCCTGAAATCCACGCCCGGGATAGAGGATCACCGCTTCGGCATGAAAGTCCTCGGGGAGATTGACGAGAATGCGGGCGGGTTCCGTCCCGGGGCCCGCCCAGCGATACAGGTGGAACGGCCCTCCTTCATCATACGGGCCGGCGATGATCAGATAGCCGCCCGGATAATAGGCGAGGTCACGGATGCCCAACCCTTCGAGCGCCAAAAGCGTCGGCGCGCCGAATTGACACCGTGCGCCCGCGATCACCGCGTTCGGATTGAGCAGCGGGATCAGCAGCGCCTTGCCATCCGGGATGGGATTGCGAAACCCGAACAGCAGATGGCCCTCCGGCGTGGCCGCCAAACCCTCGAGGTTCAGCGCGCCGCGGGTTTTGGGCGCCAGCCGTGAAGCGGACGCGAGTTGAAACTGGTCGAATCGCGCGTCGCTCAACAGATCCCGGAGCAGATCCTTGCACGGCTTGCCGACGGGCGTCAATCGCACCCGTCCGTACTCCAGGCGAATGTCGGTGGCGAAAAAGCGATGGCGATTGTCGCGTTCCTTGCCCGAGCGATTCCGGCCATGCGATCCGATCCAGAAGGCGCGCCCATCGAGCAGGGCCGCCCCCTCGAGATCGGCTTCCGGCGATTTACCCTCGATTTCGAGGAAAGCATCGAGGGGAAACTGTTGCAACGGCGGCCCGGGGACACGATGATCGTAAAGCCGAAGGGTGTTGCTTTCATCGTCGGCCACGAGAAAGAGATTTGAGCTGACCGCCACCGCGGCCGAGGCATCTGCCATGCCGGTGTAAACCGCCGGGTTCCGCAGGCCGGCCTGCCCCGAGGTCCACAGCGCCAATCCACCAATCAAGGAAAACCAAAACCGTGCGCGCACCGGCTCAAACTGGGGCGAAGTGGCGGCGGCGTCAAAGAAATCCAGCCGCGGGGAAGGAATCGTCGAATCATGGTCCGCCTCAGGGCCAGACGCCCAGTTCGCGCAGTTGTTTTCGCGCGGCGACGGCCCAGCCGCGATTGGCCGCCGGGCTGGCCGGGCTCGGGTGCAGGATCTGCCCGACGCGCGGGCCGGTTTCCCCCGCCAGCAAGCGGGCGCGACCGACGGCGAAGCCGCCAATGCCGATCAGCCATTGCGGGCGCAACAGGCGGATGACCTCGGCGAGGTGCGCGTCACACACCCGGCCCAGGGCCAGCCGCTCCGCCATCGCGAGCTTATCCGGCGTGCGATTGCGTCCGGAATCCTCCAGAAACACCAGCGGACAGTAATTCACCACGAGGTGCCTCTCGAAAAAGGCCTCGGCGGAGCCAAACTCGCTGGCGAAGAGACCCCAAAGCCGGCTCCCGCTCACCTCGGAGCGCGGACAACTCAAGCCCTGGATTCGGCGTTTGGGATGCTCGCGGCGCGGACGCCC
Organism: Verrucomicrobiota bacterium; assembly: GCA_039806935.1. Taxonomy (GTDB): domain Bacteria; phylum Verrucomicrobiota; class Verrucomicrobiia; order Limisphaerales; family UBA8199; genus JBDHQH01. Next base: position 20,201 of record JBDHQH010000053.1, on the reverse strand, counting down.
GATCTCGGCCTCGATTTTCAGCCACTCGCGCACCACCGCCACCTCCCCGAAGGGGACGCCCGTCTGCATCATGCCGAACGGGCCGGGGTTCATGCCCAAAAAAACGACGCGTTTGGGAGCGCGGGCGAACTTCCGCAGGTATTGCTCGTGCGCCGCCCAGGCGTAATCGAGGGGGTTATAGACATGCGCCACTGGAGGAGAGAATCGCAGCCGACCGGCGGCGCGGCCCAATTCTCGCGCCGCGGCGACCAGATGCTCGGCGATGTCCTGGGAAAAATCGGTCAACGGCTCAGGAATGCCCTTGCTGGGAGGAATGCGAGCGGTGCTGACCGCCACCCTCGCGGGGGCGATGCAACTGCCGCACCTGCCGTCGAAGCGTCTCCAACTCGCGGTCGCTGGCATCCGCCTGCCGCTCGATGATTTCCAGCATCTCGAGCACGTTCTCCATCTCGTCGAGCGCGCCTTTCAACTGCTCGATCACTTGGGTGACGTCATCAATCGCCTGTTGGACAGTGGCCGGCTTTTTCGGAGTTTCACGCCGGAGATAGTCGGGAAAGTTGCTGGGCGGAGCGGGCGTGACCGGCGCCATCTCCACTGACTCGGGCTGATCCGCCCCGGCCTCGGCGGGGGACGAAGCCGCCCCCGATTCGACCTGCGCGGGCCGGGAGTGTTCGAATTGTTCCGCCTCCTGCGCCTGGGTTGTGCCTTCGGCCAATTCTCCAGCCCTGGCCGCCTCGGAGCGCGGTTCAGCCGCCGACGCCGCGCCGGATCGCCCGCGACTTCCGCGCCCGCGCCGATGATGGCTGCGCGCGGGATTGCGGCGCCGACTCGGGGTCGCCGCGCTTGTTTCCGTCGATTCCGGAGCCGGGTTACTCTCTTGTTCGGGAACCATTCCAACTCAAATTGCCTGCTGCCGCACCAAATGCAACGGAATTTTAAAACGACAAGTCGGGCAGACATCGAGGCGGCCAGGTGGGAACGCCTGGCCCAGGCGTCCAGGGTAGGGCGTTCATAACCGAGAAGGACGTTTCGGCGAAACGTCCCTGCCGCACTCGAAATTTTTCCGTAAATTTTGATTGCCACACCGAGAGGCGAGGCTTACAAAGGAAGCGCCTACTGATCACAGGGACACCCGCGTGCCCTTGTTCCCACCATTTTGAGATTATGTCGCAATTGGAGTTTCGATTCGGGAATGAGTCTGATCAGCGGTGGCCGGCCTGGCGTCCTTACGTCTGGGCGGGAGGCATCACCAGCCTTTGTTGTCTGGTCCGGCTCGGGCTGGATCCGATTTGGCACGACGCGATCCCTTTTGGAGCATTTTACCTGGCGGTGCTGCTGGTGGCGGTGTGCTTTGAAGAGTTGGGGCCGGCGCTGTTCACCATCGGATTGAGCCTGGTTCTGGGATTTTGGTTTTTTGTCGAGCCGCGGCATTCAATGTATGGAGGCGCCGGCACCTGGCTGGAGATCGCTGTTTTTGTGGTGACGTCCGGGGTCCTGTTGTTTTTTTATCGCCGGGGACGGCGGGCGCTGGAGCGGGAGCGAGCCGCCTTGGGGGCGCTTCGCGCCAAAGCGGAGGAACTTAATGTGAGTCTCGAACTCAATCGCCGGGTGATCGAGAGCACCGTGGACGGCATCCACATTCTGGATTTGGGGGGACGCCTGCTTTCGATCAATGAGGCGGGCCGCTCCGCGTGCGAGATCGAGGATTTGAGCCGCTATTTGAGCCAGCCCTGGAGCCAGCTTTGGCCCGAAGCCCAGCGCGGGGTGGTCAGCCACGCGCTCGAAGCGGGGCGCGGCGGGAACACCTCCCGGTTTTGCGCGCACGGCGCTTCGGTGAAGGGCGCGGAACGCTGGTGGGAGGTGGTGATCACGCCGATGCGCAATCGGCAGGGACAGCCGGAGCGGTTGCTGGCGGTCGTGCGGGATATTTCGGAGAGCAAGCGGGCTGAACGCGCCCTTTTGCAAGCCAAAGAGGAGTTGGAATCAAAAGTCAGCCTCCGGACTGAATCCCTGCAAAAAACCACCGAGGAGCTCAACTCGTTCTGCTATTCGATCGCGCACGATTTGCGCGCGCCGCTGCGGACGCAGCTCGGGTTTGCCAAAATCCTGCTCGAGGACTTCGGGCCGGCGCTCGGCGAAGCGGGGCGGAAGTACACGCGGCTCGTGCTGCAAGCGGCTGAGCGGCAGAGCCATATCCTTCAAGATTTGCTGGCGCATGTAAGCGTCGGCCGCGCCGAGTTGCCCATGGAGCCCATTTCACTGTCCGACGCGGTCGAGCAGGCGCGCGCCGATCTGGGACTGGCGATGAAGGAAAAGGAGGCGCAGTTTAACGTGCAGGAACTCGATGGCTGGCGAGTGCGGGCCAACCGCACTTCGCTGCATCTCATCGTGCTGAACCTGCTTTCCAATGCGGTGAAATTCATGCCGCCCGGACGGGTCCCGCGGGTGAATCTCCGCGCTGAACCTCGGGACGGCTTTGTCCGGCTCTGGGTCGAGGACAACGGCATTGGCATCGAGCCGCGGCATAGAGACCGGCTTTTCAGGCTCTTTCAACGGCTCAACCGCGCCAGCGCCTACGAAGGGACCGGCATGGGATTGGCCATCGTGAAGAAAGCGGCCGAGCGCATGGGCGGGCGCGTGGGCGTGGACTCCGCGCCGGGCCAGGGCAGCCGCTTTTGGGTCGAGTTGGAGTCCGCTGAAAACAGTTCGGCGCCCCGTCAACCGGCGGAGCGCCGAGACCCGGACATCGCGGCCGCCGCGGCTTCGTGAAGCCGCCTGCAGCCGCCATGCAGCGAAGCCGGCGGCGCGCGACCAATCGTTTTTCAACGATTTGCGAATCCCGCCCGCTGCCCTGATTCCCCGCGGGCCATCCGCCTGGCTTCGTTATTTCACAACCGAGCCGAACTCGCTTGCGGCGGCGGAGCGATCCGGCCGATGCCTATTCTGGACCGTCCTGCGCGTGTGGAACAGCTCGGTTGCGGGTAAATTAACCGCTCGCCGCCGAAGTGGGTATAGGGTCATTACCCCAAACTCGATTCCGGAGCGGGTGGCGGGGCGCCCGAAAGCCGCAAGCCACCGCAAGTTTACCGCAAATCACCGGCAGCGAAATGTTCCTTGATGAGTAGGATTAGCTTATATGAGAAGATTGGGGTTCAGAGCGCCGCTGGGCGGAACGTTGCTGGGAGGATTCCTGCTGGCCGGCGGCCTCGGGGCCGCGCCGGCTGCCACGCTGGAGTTTCAACTGCTGACCTGGGCTGACGCCGCGGCGACCAGCCAGTTGCCGTCCGGCGCGGGGCGCAAGCCGTCCGGCGCGATGCCGGCGGCGGGCGACTGGCTGGTGTTTACCGCCGATGACGCGCTGTCACCGGCGGCGAACAATCCCCAGGGGGCGTTGAGCCATAATTTCGTGGACATCACCGGCGCCGGGGGGCCCGGCTTCAACCTCGCGCCTTCGCTGAGCGGCGCGCTGACCCTGCGGCTCGAGCCCGGGCAAGGATCCAACTGGAGCGTTCAGGTCACCGCGCTGGCTTACCAGGGGCAGGCGAATCCGCTGCAGGCAATGAACCAATTCCTCGTCACGCCCGGCAGCCCCGCCACCACGAACGGCGCGTTCCAGGTGGACGGCCTGGGGAACGCCGGAGAATGGCGCGCCAGCGCCGCCGCCCGATGGGCCATCCAGTACCTGCTGGATTTCTATTTCGCGACCAATGCGGATGGCGATCCCAGCCCCGCGGATGTCGATGCCACCTTCAGCGATCAGCCGCAAACGGGTTTTCTGATTCCGGTGAGCCAGCTTACCGCGTCGGGGGTCGCGGGTCTCGGCGATCCGCTCGGCTTTTACACCGGCGACTTCGGGCAATATCTGCTCGGGCAGATTCGCCCCCGGCTGCCCGCCCAGGCCACCTATCTGCTGTTCACGCAGATGGGCAAGACGCATCCCGCCTACGCCGAACTGGGCTTGCCGATCACCACCGGCTCGCTGATTGGCAACACGACCGTCGCCTACACCACCCAGACGCTTTCCGCCGCGCCGCGAATTCTCTCGCTGCGCTGGTCGGCGAATCAGGCGGTGCTCCGCTTTACCGGTCTCCCGGCCCAGACGTTCGCGGTGCAACGCTCGCTCAACCTCGCGGACTGGGAAACCCTCGCCGATCCGGAACTGAGTTCTCCGGAAGCGGGGGTTTTGGAATGGACCGATCCCGCCGCCGGCGGCGGACCGCGGTTTTATCGAGTGGTGGCGTTGACGCCATGACGCCGCGCCGCTCGCGTCCGGCTGGCTTTACGCTGGTCGAGCTGTTGATCGTGATCGCCATCCTCGCGATTCTGGCAGGTCTGTTGTTGCCGGCCTTCGCGCAGGCCAAAAGCCGGGCCCAGCGCGCGCAATGCCAAAGCAACCTGCGGCAGATCGATCTCGGGACGGCCATGTACGCCAACGACTACAACGGGCGCATGCCCGTGGCGGCGCCGCAGGAGCTGGGCGGGCCGGCAGGCCGGGTTCCCGAGTCCGATCCCTGGCTGCCAGCGCGGATGTTTGGCGGCGCGCTCGCCGCGGAGGATCGTCCGCTCAACTCCTATCTCGGGACGCCTGCGGTGTTTCATTCCCCCAATGACCGGGGCGAGCCGCTCTGGTGGTTTGACACCGCGCCATATCAGGCGCGCGCGACCTGCTACGAGCTGTATGGCAGCAGCTATTTTTACGCCTCCGGCTACAACCGCATGGGCGGCGTGGTCGCGCCCATGGGCCTCGCCAAGTTTGTGGGAGTCGATTTCTCCTTTGATGGTTTTGCCTTCAGCCCGCTGCCGTTAGGCGCCTCCCTGCCCACCAGCTTTTACCGCTTTCCCTCGCGCAAAGTGGTGCTCGGCAGCATCCCGATTTACCGGACGATGAGCGGCGTCGTGGCCATCAGCCGGCGCGCGCAATGGTACAAACCCGATCCCGAGCGGCTTTGGGCCAACGCCGCGTTTCTCGATGGGCACGTTGAGTTCGTCAACGTGTTCGCCTACGAGGCGCAATACGGCGGCACCCTGGCGCAGCCGAGCGAGGACCATCCCTTCTATTAAATACCACCGTGCGGAAATGGGCCGCCATTTTGCTCGCGCTCGCCGCCGCCGGCTTGTGGGCGTGGCGCGTCTTCCCGCACCGCGCCCCCAGTGAGTCTGCCCTGCGCCGCACCGCCGGGATCGCTGTCGAGGCGCTGGGTTTGCGCCCCGCGCCCCGGGGAGTGGAGGTGCGCTGCCGCGTCACCAACTCCACCTCGCGGGTGGCCGCGCAAATCGTCTTGCGCGTCGAGGTGCTGGCCCCGGACGGGCGATTGCTCGGCGTCAACCCGCTGGCGGGCGTGCCCGAACTGGCCGCGTCCACCGCCCGGGAGGAGGCGTTTCTTGTGCCGGTTCCCAGCGCGCCCGCCGGAGCGCGGGCGAGAGCTGAGATTTCGTTGGTGCGTTGGCGGGATTAAGGCGCAGCCCCGGGCAGGAGAAGGACGTTTCGGCGAAATGACCTTACTTGGCGCGCGATCCCGGCGCTCCGAACATGGCCGGCTGTCCGGTGGTGGCAAGGACAGCGCGCCAGAGGGTGCTTTTCGGGTCGAGCCGCTTCTTGCTGCTGGTCAGCACGTCGATGCCCAGATGCACGAAATGATCATGGGCCAGGCCGATCACCAGGCCAGTTTTGCCCGCCATGGCCGCGTGCGCCGCGTTCCGGGCATAGAGATCGCATAAGACCGCGTCCTCGGAATCGGCGGGCACACTGCGAATGATGTAACTCGGGTCGAAATAGCGGAGAGTGAAGGGGATGCGCTCGGCCTTGAAATACGCGGCGATGGCGTCGCGCAAATACAGCCCGATGTCCGCCAGCTTCAAGTTGCCCGAGGCATCCCGCTCCGTGGCGTTGCGCTGGAGCAGATGCTGGCCGGCGCCCTCGGCCACGACCACGACCGCGTGCGCGCGCCGCAGGATGCGTTCTTTGAGGGCGGCCAGGAAACCGTCCGAACCCTCGAGCGCGAAGGGGATTTCCGGCACCAGCGTGAAATTCACATCCTGGCTGGCGACGGTGGCGCCGGCGGCGATGAAGCCCGCCTCGCGCCCCATGAGTTTCACCACCGAGATGCCGTTCTCCACGCTATGCGCCTCGGTGTGCGCGCATTGCAAAACCCGCGCCGCCTCTTCGACGGCGGTGAGATGGCCGAAAGCGCGCGAGACGAAGGGCACGTCGTTGTCGATGGTTTTGGGAATGCCGACCACCGCCAGCGGATGGCCGCGCCGGCGCGCCTCCTGAAACAAATCGTTGCCGCCCCGCTGGGTGCCATCCCCGCCGATGGTGAATAAAATGTCCACTTCCCGGCGGATGATCTGGTCCACCGCCACCCCGGTATCCACCGGGCCGCGCGAGGTTCCCAGCTTCGTGCCGCCCTCGTAATGGATGTCATCGACCATCTCCGTGGTGAGTTGCAGCGGTTCGAGACCGCTGGCCGGATCGAGGCCCTTGTAGCCCATTTGGAAGCCGAGCACCTCCTTGATTTTATAGGAATGATGCAACTCAAGAAAAAGGGAGCGAATGACGTTGTTCAACCCCGGGCATAGCCCGCCGCAGGTGACAATGCCCGCCCGGGTCCGGGCGGGGTCGAAGAATAAGCGGGCGCGCGGCCCGGCCAACTCGAACCATACCTCCGGTGTGGCGGGCGTGGCGGGATCCTCGACCACCACATGCGCCGGCAAGCGCGCCTGCTCATTGATGAAAAGTTGGAGCGGAGAGGGAAATCGGGCTTCGCCCAAAGACTCGATCTTCATTGCGACGATAGCTTGGGTTTCCAAAAGAAAACCGTCAAATAGTTTGCCCGTCCCCCCGCGCGCAAAGCTTCCAGGGGTGGGCCGGGTCGGCCGATTTTCAGCTTGGCGCTTCGCGAGGGTTGAGGACAATGCCGCTCGATGAAAGAGAAAGCTTATGCGCGCGCGGGAGTGGACATTGACCTGGGCAACCGGGTCAAGGCGCGGCTGCCGCGGCTGCTGGCGGCGGCGCGCCGCCCGGAAGTGCTCGGGAAAGTGGGCGGATTTGGCGGCTTATTCGCGCTAAACGCGCGGAAGTACCGGGAGCCGGTGCTGGTCTCGAGCGTGGACGGCGTGGGGACCAAACTGAAGCTGGCCTTCGCGCTGAACCGCCATGACACGGTCGGCCAGGACTTGGTGAATCATTGCGTGAACGATATCGCCGTGCTGGGGGCGGAGCCGTTGTTTTTTCTGGATTACATTGGCACCAGCAAGCTGGAGCCGCGCGTTTTTAACCAGCTCATCACCGGCTTCGCCCGGGCTTGCGCCGCGAATGGCTGCGCGCTGATCGGCGGTGAGACCGCGCAAATGCCGGGCTTTTACGCCCCGGGCGAGTATGATCTGAGCGGGACGATTGTCGGCGTGGTGGAGCGCTCGCGGCTGCTCGATGGCCGCGGCATCCGCCCGGGGGACGCGGTGCTCGGGCTGGCCTCGAGCGGCCTGCACACCAACGGCTACTCGCTGGCGCGAAAAATCCTCTTCGAAGATCTGGGGCTCAAACCCGCGGACCGGCCGCGGGGCTTCCAGCGAAGTCTGGGCGCGGAATTGCTGCGGATCCACGTCAGCTACGGGCCGCTGGCGCTGGCGCTGCTCGGCAAGTTCAATCGTGGAACGGCGCGGCAGCGGGTGATCAAGGGCCTGGCCCACATCACCGGCGGCGGGTTCATCGACAATCTGCCGCGGGTGCTGCCGGCCGATTGCGACGCCGAGATCCGGCCGGATGCCTGGGAGCGGCCGCCGATTTTTCAATTGCTGGCCGAGCGCGGCAACGTCCCCGAAGCCGAGCTGCATCAGGTGTTTAACATGGGCATCGGCCTGGCGATGATCACGGCGCCGGACCGCGCCGACGAGGTGCTGCGGGAGGCGCGCGCCTGGCGCATCCGCGGCTGGCGGATCGGCGAGGTGGTGAAAGGCCGGGGCGTGGCGCGAGTGAGCTGAGGCGCCGCCGCGCTTCCCGGCCGGCGTCAGGGCGCGTTCTGGCGCTGGTACACCCGGACGTAATCGATCAGGAATTTTTGCGGGAAAATCCCGTCGTCGATTCCCTGGGCGCCGCCCCAGGCGCCGCCAATCGCGAGGTTCAGGATCAGGTATTGCGGTTCATCGTACGGCCAGGCGTCCTTGCCGGAGCCCTCGTTTTCGTAGGTGAAATATTTCTTGCCATCCACCGAGAACTCCATCCGTTCGTGGTTCCATTCGACGGCATAGACATGGAAGGCCGCGGAGGCGCCGGGCAGGCTGAGTTTGCTGCCTTTGCCGTTGTTTTGGGTGTGGTTGTATTTGCGGGTGTGAATGTTGGCATGAACAACCCCCGGTTCATGCCCGACAAATTCCATGATGTCGATTTCGCCGCAGGCCGGCCAGCCCGCCTGGCCGATGTTCTCGCCCAGCATCCAGATGGCGGGCCAGACGCCGCGCCCGGCGGGCAGCTTGGCCCGGACTTCGACGCGGCCCGCCCGCCAGCTTGCCTTGCCGCGGGTGATGACGCTGGCGGAGGTGATCTCGGCGTATTCGCGCTGGAGATCGGGATTTTTGGACTGGGGATCGTAGGCCGGGTTTGGGAAGCGCTCCTGGCGGGCCTCGATCACCAGGCAGCCGTTCTCGACCCGCGCGTTCTCGGGCCGCGCCCGGGTGTAAAATTGAGCTTCGTGGTTTCGCACCCAGCCGGTTTCATAATCCCATTTCGCGGCGTCGGGCGCGCCGGGACGGTCAAATTCATCCGACCAGACCAGTTTCCAATCGGCGGCGGAGCTGTTCAGGCCGGCCAGGGCGGCCAGCGCGAGGGCGAGGAGCGAGGGTTTCATGGTCATGACATAAACCGGGCGGGCCAGGCGGTTTCGACCGCGTCTCCCCGGGGGAGGGCGGCCGCACCGGCGGGCCGGCGCGAAATAACATTCTTTTTAAGCTTGTGCAGAGAAACGGCGAGTCGTAAACAGAAAACGCAACTTATGCCACACGATCTTACGAAGTCTTCTCTCACGAGACGAAAATTCCTGTATTATTCGGCGATCGCCGCGGCCGGCGCGACGGCGTTCCCGATGTACGCCAAATCCAAACCCCGCCAACTCGGCGCGGGCGACAAGCTGCGGATCGCCTCGATCGGCGCGGGCGGCAAAGGCCGCAGCGATATCCAGCATTGCGGCCGCGAGGAAATCGTGGCCCTCTGCGACGCCGACGAAAACATGGCGGCCGACGCGCGCAAGGCTTTCCCCAACGCGAAGTTTTACTCCGACTGGCGCGAGCTGCTCGATCGCGAGGAGAAGAACATCGACGCCGTCACGATCTCCACTCCGGATCACCTGCACGCGATCATCGCCTCGGCGGCGATCAAGGCGCGCAAACATGTCTATTGCCAGAAGCCGCTCACCCAGACGGTGTACGAGGCGCGCTACCTGCGCAAATTGGCCGCCGATTACGGCGTGGTCACCCAGATGGGCAACCAGGGCAGCTCGGAAGACGGTCTGCGCCGCGCCGTGGAACTCGTCCAGGGCGGGATCATCGGCCCGGTGCGGCAGATTCACGTCTGGACTAACCGCCCGATCTGGCCGCAAGGCGTAGTGCGCCCGGAAGGCCAGGATCCGGTGCCCGCCAATTTCAAATGGGATCTCTGGCTCGGCCCCTCGCCGCAGCGCCCCTACAAATCGCAGTGGCCCCAGACCGAGGAGAGCGGCGGGCGCTCCAGTCGGCGAGGCCGCGGCGCAGTCTATCACCCCTTCGCGTGGCGCGGCTGGTATGAGTTCGGCACCGGCGCGCTGGGCGACATGGCCTGTCACACCGCCAACATGCCGTTCCGCGGCGCGAAGCTCGGCTACCCGCGGCTGGTCGAGTTGCTCGACCACTCGGAGTTGAATGAGGACACCTATCCGAAAACCTCCAAAATTCGGTTCGTCTTTCCCGAGCGCGAAGGCCTGCCGGAGACCGAGTTCTTCTGGTACGACGGCAATCCGAGCGACAAGACCACCCCGCCCTTCCGCCCGGCGGCGGACATCACCGGGGACATCCGCGAATTGATGGACAAAGTCCCGGATTCCGGCTGCCTGTTGATCGGCGACAAAGGCCAGCTCTTTTCTCCGGACGACTACGGCGCCCGCTTCTTTATCAAGCTCAAGGGCGAAAAGGAGCTGGTGAACGGCAATGTTCACGAGGCCGCCAAGGCGATCCCGATGAGCATCCCGCGCAACCCCCACGAGGGGGAAATCGATCTGCGCCAGCACCTCGAGTGGATCGCGGCCTGCAAAGGCGGCCCGACCCCGTACTCGAACTTCGATGTGGCGGCTTATCTCACCGAAATCATCCTGCTCGGCTGCGTGGCGCTGCGCGTCGGCAAACGCCTCGAGTGGGACGGCCCGAAAATGCGCGCCACCAACGCCCCGGAAGCCGCGCGCTTCGTCAAGCGGACGTATCGCAAGGGCTTCGGCCTGGCCTAAAAGCGCCCTCTCCGCACGGAGAGTCCGCCGGCCCCCGCCGGGGCGGCGGACTTTCCGGTCCCGCCGCGGGATCCGCGCGCCCCCCATGAAAATCTCACCGCTGTTGTTGGCGGCGATGGTCCTGACCGGTTGCGCGCGCTTCACTCCCCAACCCCTCTCGCCAGGGGACCGGGCGGATCAGTTCGAGCGGCGCTCGCTTTCCGGCGAAGCTCTGCGGCGCTACGCTGAAACCCATTTGGGGCGCGCCTTCCCCTCCTGGCCGCCGCCCGCCTGGGATTTGGAAACGCTCACGCTGGCGGCGTTCTATTTCAATCCCGATCTGGCCGCGGCGCGGGCCGGCTACGCCGCCGTCGCCGCGGGCGAAGCCACCGCCGCGCAACTCCCCAATCCCACCGTCAGCGTCAACCCGGTCTATAACACCACCACCGCGCTGCCCACGCCCTGGCTCGTCACGGCCGCGCTGGATGTGCCTCTCGAAACGGCGGGCAAGCGCGGCCACCGCCGCGCGCGGGCGGCTCATCTCGCGGAGGCGGCGCGCCTGGCGGTGGGCAGCGCGGTCTGGGAAACGCGCCTCCGCCTGCGGCTCGCCCTGCTCGAATGGTGGTCGGCGGATCAAAGCGCGCCCCTCCTGTGCGAGCAGGAGGAGGCCCATCAGGCGCTGGCGCGCCTGCTCAAGGCGGAGCTGGCGGCGGGCGGGATCACGCCGCTGGAGGTTTCGCGCGAGCGCCTGGCGCGGGAGCAAACCAAATTGGCGCGGCTGGACGCCTTGAGCCGCCGCGCCCAGGCTCGAACCCAATTGGCGGCCGCCATCGGGGTGCCGGCTTCCGCCCTGGAGGGCCTGGTCATCTCTTCTGCCGCCTTCGACCAGCCGCCGGCGGAACTGCCCGCGTCCACGGCGCGGCGGCGCGCCCTTCTCCACCGCAGCGATCTGCTGGCCGCGCTGGCGGACTACGCGGCCGCGGAGTCCGCGCTGCGCCTGGAAATCGCGCGGCAATACCCGGACCTCCATTTGAATCCGGGTTATGAATTTGATCAGGGCAACGATAAGTGGGGGGTGGGATTGAGCCTGGAATTACCCGTGCTCAACCAAAACCGCGGGCCCATCGCCGAGGCGGAGGCGCGGAGGCGCGAATCCGCCGCGAGATTTGACGCGCTGCAGGCGCGGGTCATCGGTGAAATTGAGACGGCCCTGGCTGGTGGCCGCCACGCCGGTGAAAAATTCGCCGTGGCCGCCGAATTGCTGACCCAGGCGCGCGAGCAGGAACGCGTCACCGAGGCCATGATCCAGGCCGGGGAACTTTCCCGGCAAGCCGCCGCGGCCGCCCGTGTGGTCACGACGAGCGCCGCCCTCGCCCGGCTCGACGCCCTGCTCCAGGCGCAGCGGGCCGCCGCAACTCTGGAAAACGCCTTGCAGCTTCCCCTGGAATTGCCCGAGTCACTCGTCCAGGCCCCCCTTCCAAGGAACTTCCCACCATGAAAAAATTTCTGCTCGGTCTCGTCCTCGGCGGTGTGATCGGCGGCGCGGCCATCTGGTCGCTGCGGCCCTCCGCCGGAACGGAGCCATCCCCCGCGCCCGAGGCGGAACCGCCAGCCGCGGGAGTGCGCCTGACCCGGGAGCAACAAGCCGCGGCGGGGCTGGTGATCGCGCGGCCGGAGGCCGCCGAGGCGGCGGGAGAAATCAAGGCCTTTGGGCGGGTGCTGGATCCGACGCCGCTGGCCAGCCTGCTGGCGGAAATCGCAACCGCCGAGTCGGCCGCCGCGGCCACCACCCGGGAATGGGAGCGCCTGCGCGGCTTGGGCGAGAACACCGCCGCCCGGAGCCTCGAGGCGGCCGAAGCGGCGATGAAACGCGATCGCGCGGCGGCGGAATCCGCGCGCGGACGATTGCTCGGCGGATGGGGCAAGGCCCTGGCCGGAAGGCCTGATCTCGCCGCGGTCACGCGCGCCCTGCTGGCCCAGGAAATGGCCCTGGCCCGCGCCGATCTGCCCGCCGGGGTGTGGCTCGGAAAAACGCCGTCCAGCGTCCGCGCCGGGCGGATCGCCGATGACACCCCGCCGCAACCCGCGGAATTGATCGGACCCGCGCCCAGCGCGGATCCCCAGTCGCAGGGACAGGCTTTTTTGCTGTTGCTGCGCGAGCGGCCGCCCGCGCCGGGAACCGCGCTGGCCGTGCGCTTCCCGGACGGCGGCGCGGCGGCGCGGGGCTTTCTGCTGCCGCGGGCGGCGGTGATCCAGCACGAAGGGGGGTTATTCGTTTTTGTGCGGACAGGCGACGAGCAATTCGAGCGGAAACCGGTCGAGCCCGGCCCGCCGCAACCAGGCGGAGTGTTCGTGAAGAGCGGGATCAACGCCGAGGATCGGATCGTGGCGACCGGCGCCCAGCAATTACTCTCCGAGGAACTCAAGGCGGCGAACCACGGCGAATAACCCCTGGCCAGCGCTTGTCCATGCTGCAATCCCTCGTCCAATTTTCTCTGCGCTTTCGCGGCGTCGTGTTGTCGCTGGCCGCGGCGCTTTTGCTCTATGGCGGTTACGTCGCCGTTCACGCCAAACTGGACGTGTTCCCCGATTTCGTGCCGCCGCAGGTGACCGTGCAGACGGAGGCGCCCGGGCTTTCAGCCGGGCAGGTCGAGGCGCTCGTCACGCGCCCGGTGGAAATTGCGTTGAACGGGCTGGGCCACCTCGATTCCCTGCGGTCGGAGTCGATCCAGGGGCTGTCGGTGATCACGGTGATGTTCAAGGAGGGAACGGCGCTGTTGCCCGCGCGGCAGATGGTGGCGGAGAAACTGTCCGAGTTGGCCGGGATCCTGCCCGCGGGCGTCAAGGCGCCCAAGCTGTCGCCGCTGGTCTCCGCCACGATGGACTTGCTGAAAATCGGACTGGTCAGCGACACCCGCCCGCCGCTGGAGTTGCGCGGGTTCGCGGATTGGACGCTCAAGCCGCGGTTGCTGGCGGTGCCGGGGGTGGCCAAATGCAGCGTGTTCGGCGGCGACACACGCCAATGGCAGGTGCGGGCGCGCCCGGATTTGCTGCGGGCGCATGAGCTGGCTTTGACCGATGTGTGGAACGCCGCCCGGGCGGCCACCGGCGTGCGCGGAGCGGGCTTCCTCGAGAACGACGCCCAGCGGATCGTGATCCAGACCGAGGGCCAGGCGTTCACCGCCGAACAACTCGGCGGCGTCGTGATCGCCGCCGGCACGAACGGGGCGCCGGTGCGCATCCGGGATGTGGCGGTCGTGCGCGAGGGGGCCGAGCCCAAATTTGGCGACGCGCTCGTGATGGGGCGTCCCGGGGTATTGCTCACGCTCTCGAGCCAGTACGGGGCGAACACCATGGAGGTGACGACGGCGCTCGAGACGGCGCTGGCGGAGCTGGGCCCGGTGTTTGATCGAGAGGGCATCCGGGTCTATCCGCGGCTGCACCGCCCCGCCTCCTTCATCGAAAACTCGCTGGCCAATCTCCGCCATTCGCTCTGGCTCGGCGGCGCACTGGTGGCCCTCGTCCTGTTTCTGCTGCTCGGGCATTCGCGCGCCGCGCTCATTTCCCTGACCGCCATCCCGCTTTCGCTGCTCACGGCCGTCCTTCTCCTCGAGCGGCTCGGCATTTCACTGAACACCATCACTCTGGGCGGCCTGGCCATCGCCCTCGGCGAGGTCGTGGACGACGCCATCATTGACGTCGAGAACATTTTGCGGCGGCTGCGCGAGAACCAGGCGCTGGCCGCGCCGCGCCCGGTGAGCCGGGTCGTCCTCGAGGCGTCGCTCGAAGTCCGCGGCGCGGTGGTCTATGCGACGTTCATCGTCGTGCTGGTGTTTCTCCCCGTGCTCACACTGACGGGTTTGCAGGGCAGTTTTTTCGCGCCGCTGGCGCTGAGCTACATTCTCGCCATCCTGGCCTCGCTGCTCGTGGCGCTCACGGTCACCCCGGCGCTGACCTGCTTTTTCTTCCGTCGGGGCGCGGGGCGGAACTCGCCGCCGCGTTTGCAAACCCTGCTGCGGCGAGGCTACGAGCGGTTGCTCGCGGCGGTGTCCCGCCATCCCGCCGGGTGGCTGGCCGGCGTCGGTTTCCTGTGCCTGCTGGCCCTTTCGCGCCTGCCCTTTCTCGGCGGGGAATTCCTGCCGGAGTTCCGCGAGGGCCACTTTGTCCTGCAGGTCTCGGCCGCTCCCGGAACGTCACTGCCGGAAATGCTGCGCCTCGGACGGCACCTCTCCGGCGAATTGCTGCGCCTGCCCGGCATCGACACCGTCGAGCAGCAGGTGGGCCGCGCCGAACAGGGCGAAGATCCCTGGGGGCCGAATCGATCCGAGTTTCATGTCGAGCTCAAAAAACTCCCCGGCCTCGAGGACGAGCGGGTTGGGGACGAAATCCGGGCGGTGCTGGCGAAGGTGCCGGGCATTCAGTTCGAGGTGACGACTTTTCTGGGCGATCGGATCAGCGAAAGTCTCAGCGGTGAAACCGCCCCGGTCGTGGTGAACATTTTCGGCGAGGACCTGGAGTTATTGGACTCGACCGCACGCCGGGTGGCCGCCGCGCTGGCCAGAGTGCCCGGCGCCGGCGAAGTCCAGGTGAAGTCCCAATCCGCCGCGCCGCAACTCTCCATCCAATTGGATCATGAGCGCCTGGCGGAATTGGGCTTTCGCCCGGTGGAGGTGCTCGAGGCGGTGCAAATCGCCTATCAGGGCGGCATCGCCGCCCAGATTTACGAGGGCAACCGGGTCACCGATGTGGCGGTGTTGGTGGATCCGGACAGCGCCGATCCGGACGCCGCCGGGGACCTGCTGTTGCGCAACTCCGCGGGGCTCACCGTGCCGCTGCGGCAACTGGCCCGCCTGGAACGCGCCGGCGGGCGCTTCTCCATTTTGCGCGAGGGCGCCCGGCGCCGGCAGACGGTGACCTGTCATCCCGCCGGCCGGGACGTCTCCTCCTTTGTCGCCGCGGCCCGGCGGACAATTGCCGCGACAGTAAGCCTGCCGCGCGGCGTGTATCTGGAGTATGGCGGGGCGGCGGAGGCCCGGCGCGCGGCGGCGCGGCAGTTGCTTTTGCACGGCGCCATCGCTGGTTTTGGCATCCTCATCCTGCTTTACGCCGCGCTGGGAAACTGGCGCAATCTGGCCCTGGTGCTGGCCAATCTCCCCTTCGCGCTGGCAGGCGGCGTACTGGCCGTTTACTGGATGGAACGGCTGGGCAAGGGCGGCCTGACCATCGGTTCGTGGGTCGGGTTTGTCACCTTGTTCGGCATCTCCACCCGGAATGGAATCATGTTGCTCTTCCATTATGAGCATCTGGTCCAGCGAGAGGGCCTGCCCTGGGGGCCGGCTGCCGCCACGCGGGGGGCGTCCGAGCGTTTTGTGCCCATTCTCATGACCGCGCTGGTGACCGCGCTGGGCCTGCTGCCTCTGGCCCTGGGCAGCGGGGAAGCCGGTCGCGAAATTGAGGGCCCGATGGCCATGGTCATTCTCGGCGGCCTGGTCAGTTCCACCACGCTGAACCTGCTTGTCTTGCCCACCCTCGCCTTGCGGTATGGACGTTTTGAAGCCGCCGCCGGCGAGGTTCCCCGGGGGGCGATCGTGTCTCGCGCGCCCCCCGGCTAATCGCATCGAGGCCGCCGGGATCGGGTTGGCGTGTCGGCGCGCGCCGGAGGGGGACGTTTCGGCGAAACGTCCCCGCCTGGTTTACTGGCCGGCGCCGCCGGCGGCGGGAGCAGCCCCGGCAACACCCAGTTCGCGGGCGATTTTCGTGGTTTCCTGGAGATCCTTGCGAGACTCGGGAAAGGTGTTATTAACGTATTGTTTCAGGTTCGAAGCCAGGGGTTGCAGGGTGGCTTGCTCGAGGGTAACGAGATTCTGGCGCTGCTCGCGGAGCAGATACTTCGCCAGGGATTGGTCGAACTCTTTTCCCTGCAACTTCTCGAGCCCGGCCAGATCCCGCTCGTCCTTGGCGGTCAGCGATTGATCGATTAACACCCCGTGCTGGTTGGCGATGGGCTTGAGTTTCTCGCCGGATTGAATCTGCGCGCGCTGAAGCCGCTCCGAATATTTCTTGAGCTCCTCGTTCCGGGCTTTGCGCGCGCCCTTTTCGGCGAGCGCGATTTCGAAGTCGTTATTCCTTGCCAACTGCTTGAGAAACACCCGCGCGGTTTCCGGCGAGCCCGTGGCCGGGGCGCCGGGCGGCGGGGCGGGCGCGGCCGGATTTTGGGCCGGAGCGCCGCAGACCAGCGCCGAAGCGCAGGTCAGCGCGGCCAAAAAAGTGATTTGGCGATGCGGAATTTTTGCGTTCATAACTAATTCTCCTGGTGAGGGAATTCTAAGCCGCGCGCGGCGCCCCGGGCAACTGGGGTAAAACGCCTCGACCCCGGCTTCGGGACGGTCATCACCCACTGTGCGGACGCCGGCCCGGAGCGCATATTGGCATTGAGCGGGAGAGGTGTGTGAAACGGCTCTTGGATGATAAGCGGCGGCTGGTCGCCGAGGTGCGGGCCATGGAGGAGCGCTACGGCGGGCGGGCAGTGCTGCGGTTGGAGGGCCATCGGCTGTACTGGGAATATACGGTAGAGGAAAGCGGACGGCGCTTCCCCATCCAAGTGCATTACCCGCGGCGGTATCCGCTCGAGCCGCCGCAAATCATCAGCGTGCTGCCGCTGCCCGGCTCGCCCCATCAGCGGCCGGGCAACGAGCTGTGCTGGACCAACCGCCTGGGCCAGTGCGATTGGAATCCGGCGCGCGACACCGCGGCCACCTGCGTCCATGTGGCGCATCGCTGGTTTGCCTGCCTCTTGGTGTATCTGACGCTGGGGGCCTGGCCCGAACAGGCGGACGAGGAGTTCGGCGCTTGCGCTTGAGGGCCCGCCGCGCTGGGTTTTCACGAATGATTATGAACGAGACAGAATTCTACAAACCGGTCTCGCCGTTGCTGAATCTGGATCGCTTGCGCGCCGGGCGCGTGGCGGTCATCGGCCTCGGCTCGGGCGGTTGCCGGGTGGCCGCCGAGCTGGGCCGCCTGGGGGTGGCGCTGCTGCTGGTGGATCGGCCGGGGGAACTCCTGGAGGAGCACAACATCGTCCGCCATTTGCTGGGTTACAGTTCGCTCGGGAAATCGAAGCTCGCGGAAATGACGGCCCATATCCGCAACCTGAACCCCGCAGCGAAGCTCGAGGCGCGTGAGTTTGAGGTGGTCGAGCAAAGGGAGGATTGCGAGCGGTTTCTGGCTGGCTGGCGCCCCGGGGTGATCGCGGTTTGCACCGATACCGAGCCTAGCAAGCACGCCCTCAATGAAATGGCCCTGAGGCTGGGCGCGCCCCAGACCGGCGGGGCGGTCTATGATGGCGGCATCGGCGGCGAGGTGTACCGGACACGCCCGGGCGAGGCATGTTACGGCTGCCTGGCCTGGCGGCTGCGGCTCGATCGCCGGCAGCCCTCCGGGAGCGGCCCGCGCGATTACAGCCGACCGGAAACTCCCGAGGCGCCCGTCACCTGCGCCCTCAACCTGGACATCGAGCAAATCGCGCTGCTGCAAGTCAGGCTGACTCTCGATCTCCTGCTGGGGCCGGACGCGCGCCTGGCCGGCATCCCGTCGGAGGCAAATTTATGCGTCTTCGCCAACCGCGCCATCCCCGGCGTATCCGCGCGGCCCTGGCACGGCGAATTTTTCCGCCTGCCGCGCCGGGCGCAGTGCCTGAGTTGCGGCGCGCCTGCCGCCGATCTCGAGGCGCGGGCCGGCGAAATCCGCGCCGCTTTGGAGCGTCCCGCCCTATGAAAGGCGGCCTGCGCCGGGTCGTGAACGAGGCGTTCGAGAAAGCGCTGCGCTTGGGGCGGCCCGAGGTGTTGGCCGGCGAGTGCGTGTCCTGGTTGGGGGGCCGTTCCGCGCGCTGGCCGACGCGCCTGCTGAATTGGGCGGAGGAGGGCGGGATCGATTTTTCGATTCGCTGGCCGTCGGGATACTCCAGCGCTGCGCGGCATTTCCGGCTTCAGTTGTTCGGCTGCCATCTGCCGGCCTGCAGTCCCTTCGCGCGTGAGACGCCCGCTTCGCCAGCGACCCTCTTCCGGGTGCCCTTGCCAGCGAGCGCCTGGCGGACGGAGACGATCGCCGGCGAGCGGTTGACGTCCGTCCGCGTCCGGCTCAACCCGGCGGCCCTGGCGGGCTTCAACGGACTGTTGCTGGAGATCGGCGCCGCCGATCGGGAGCGTTGCTGGGAGCGGCTTGGGGTGGAGCTGCTGGAGGAGGCGGGGGCCCAGCGGCTGCGCGTCGATGAATTGCGAGCCGAAACCCGGCAACTTTGGATTCAGAGCGGCGACTGCCTCTATCCGGGCAATCTGGTGCCCGAAACCAGCGAATTGCTGTTCGGAGAATTTTCACTCCGCAGCTCCGCGCGCGGAGCCGTGCTCCCGCCCCTGCCCGGCCGCCTGGATTGGAGCCTGGCTACGGGGAAGGAACTCATCCTGCTGGCCAGCGAACAGGTGGTGCTCGGCCCCGGAGCCATCCACCTCCGGTCCCCGGGCATCTCCGCGCAGCTTCCCGCGTATTTTCCCCGGCCGGGGGAGTACTCCTTGCGCGCCTCGATCAACGGCCGCGAGGTGGCGGCGTTTCCGTTTACGGTGTTGAGCCGCGAGGATCTGCTGGCCCGGGTCAAGGTGCTGAATCTTGAGCTGGCGGCCACGGCGACGGATGGCCGGGTGCGGCTGCAAAAGGATGCCCTCCATTGGGGGGCCCATGTGAGTTTCCAGCCCATTCTGCAAATCGAGACGGCGGTGCCGGCGCCAAACCAGCCGGTGCGCTGCACGGCCCGGCTGACCCAGGCCGGCAAGGTCCTGCGCTCTGAGGAGCTTATCCTGGCCCTGGACCGGCGCATCCAGCGGCTCCCCTTGCGGAGCTTCGTTTTGCGGGAACTGCGCGCCGCCGCGCGCGCCAGGCCTGCCCGCCTGACGCTGACCGTCCGGCTTCAGGGCCTGCTCAAAGGCTCGTGGCCGATCATCATTCTCCCCTCGGAGCGGCTCACGAATTTCGAAGGCCAGTTAAAATGTCCCGCCGCCGATTTGCCCGTGGACGAGGAAGCCTACCAGGAGATTCTCGCCCGCCTCGTCCCGGATCCTCCGCCGCGGCCGAAATCTCTCTGGCATATCTGGGGCGGACGACCAACCTGAAAACAGGGCAATCGCTCCGTTTGCAAACCACCCCGGCGGACGGACGGTAAATATAGGAAATGAAAACTGAGATTGCTGTGTTTGAACCATTGGAGTTGGACCGGGCCAACGAATTGAATGACCTCATCAACCAAGCCGGCGAAAGCCGGCAAGCGGTCGTGATCGATCCCGAGGAGGAAGGGTTGACCGGCCTGACGCCTCCCGAAACGAATCCGCCGGAAGAGCGGCTCAACGGCTTGGCTCGCTTCCAGCGGCATTATTGACGAGGCGGCCGCCGGCCGGCGCGCGCGCCAAGGGGCGCGCTGGCTGTGCCAGACCCGCGGCCGAAAGGACGAGGAAGTCGCGCTGATCGCCAGCGCCGCGCCCGAACGTCTGAGCCCCGCCGCCTGGCTCCAGTCCAATCGCCAAAGCTGGGGTATTGAAAAGGGCCTGCACCAGCGGCCGGATGTCTCCCTCAACGACGACCGCTGCCGGGTGCAAAGCAATGCGGGCGTTGGGCTCTTCGGCCTGGTTCGGCGCCGGGCCCGGACGCCGACGCAGCCTGAAGGCTGCGACTACATGGGGACTCCCGATCAGTCACTCCGGATGTAGCCGCAGC